>JAJDNG010000053.1 GCA_022340845.1 Gammaproteobacteria bacterium
CATTAAGTGTTGCAAAGTTGGGTTAATGACCAAAGCTTAATGACCAAAGCTTAATGACCAAAGCTTAGTAACCAAAGTTTAATGAAAAAAGTTTAATGAAAAAAGAATAATGAAATAAGTTTAATTACCCCCCTCAAAATAATAAAAGTAGTGCGAGTGGCTGGCCTGCATGATCTCATGCAGGCTTTTTTATGCGGTTACCAGATCATTGGCCGGCAACGAACCGGCCGACAACGAAATCTGCCGGATAAACATCCAGTGCATGGATATTCCAATAAGGACGAAAATATGAAACAACTCGTGCGGCCCGATCACTTCGGGAATCAAAATGGGAATACGTAAATATTCGAATACACCCCCGCAGGTATAAGCAAGAGCGCCATAAACAATGAGTTTAATGTAGTGAAAACCGAATCGCCGATACATTTGATAGGTGGAAAATACACCGAACCAGCCCAAGCCGAGGTAAAGCGACAATCCTACCCATTCCGGAATGTCGAAAAAGAAAATGGATTTAAGCGTTATACCCGTGATCGCTGCACACCATACGATAACCAATACCCCCCAACGCATCACACCGCGAAATACAATAGTATGCACCGGGGTATAAGTGGCGGCGATGAGAAAAAAGATGGCGGCATGATCCAGTCGCTGAAGCACCGCTTTAGCCGCAGAACCCGACGACAGTAGATGAAACACGCCGCTCATGGACAGAGCGAAAATCACCGCAACAATATAGACCAACAACGCCGCCCTTTTTCCAAGCGTAACGTGGCTGCGAACCAGTAATTCGATACCCAATATCAAAAAGACTATCGCTCCCAGAAGATGAGTAATAGCACTAAACGGTTCGCTAAATCCAGGGATTGGCGCAATCGGAATATTGAAATAGGAATCCATGGTTGATTGGCTGTATTATCACTTATCCGGCAATAACCCGTACGGTATGTTTGACAGTCAGATTATCACACTGTGGGCAATACCCTATTCGGTAGGACTTGGGTGCAACTCAATATAAAATGTAGACATAACCTCTTCCTCACTTCTGTTTTGCAACTGGCCTTTGATTATAACGAAGATCGGGCAGTAACAATAACCAGGTTGCTTGCCATTGAAAAAACGCCTCTATCAAACGCCGATGCCGTTCGTCATGCCCATGTCCACTGAGAAAATACCCCGGAAACGCCGGGTTTTCCAAGCACCTGCCTTGTAACGTGGCAGGTAGGTTGATTCCCTGCATACCCA
Organism: Gammaproteobacteria bacterium; assembly: GCA_022340845.1. Classification (GTDB taxonomy): domain Bacteria; phylum Pseudomonadota; class Gammaproteobacteria; order SZUA-152; family SZUA-152; genus JAJDNG01. The sequence continues at coordinate 1,246 of JAJDNG010000053.1, forward strand.
CACCAGAGCCGTCAGAGCCGTCATGATTACGGTGAAACCATTGCGCAACCGGCGTATGCCCCGCCAACTGATTAATGTATATTCACCGGCAGTGGCTGCGACGTTATCTGTGGCGTTAACCGCAGCATCCGGCGAAGACGCAATTTGCTGCATAACATCGGTGGAAAAACACTCACGGCAGGCCAACCCTGCCCGCCAATCGATATTTTGGTGTAAGTCCATACCATAATCAAATACCGCGCTATGCAACAATGCCAAAGGCATTGCCTCTGTATCCAACAACCACAATTCATACGCGATCGTGTGCAATGTACCGCGAAACGGATTCAGCAATCGCTGGACAAAACAAGATACGTTATCCATAGCATATACCTGAACATAAAAAATACCTTACAGGTAATTGTAGATAATTACGGTCAACTTTTTAAAGGCTTCACTAATTGTGAGGGGTACAACAATAACTGAGTAACCCGCTTCGTTTTTATTTTATTTTGATAGTGCGATAATTTTCTGTAATGAGCTGTAATTCGGCAAATACCTGACTGGAGATTCCCTTTATGGCGTCGGTAGACCAAAACCGGAAGGCAAGTAAATTAACCTGGAAAGAATTCAAACAGTTGTGCGAGCAACAAGGCGTGCTGGACAACGATGAGTTGGATATCATTGATGTTTCCTGGGGCAGCGTGGAATACTTTGAAGCGAAAAAAGATGAAGATTTCGGCTGGCAAATCACCTTGCGTGGAATTTGATGTCTTTGACCACTGCTCTCCTTGAATTATCATGTCGTATCCCCTAAAACAGTCATTCCAAGTTTCTATCACCTTTTTACGCCCGTTAAATGATCGCGGCCACCAGCGCCGCGTTGATCTGTTGTTGATCGATAATTTACGGATATAACTAATGATATTGGGCGACTTTCTCGGGTGCTTGCCTAGCGAGGATTTCCAGGTTTGTCCGCACCTCGGGTTCGAACCGGGTGAGTTGCGGTAAAAGTAGCGCTTGCCATCGAATATAATCCGCAACCAGACCCGCATCACGCGGACGGTCCCAGGATTGACGAATTAAACATTGCGGAAACTGGTTTTTATCCAAATGCCGGCCTCCGGCATCGGTGGATACCATTTCTGCATGCAGACTGGGGGCGATAAAACCTAAATCGCCACTGGTCGAAGCGTGCCAGCGTCGTGATGTAGGATACTTTAACTGCGGCTGGCTCGCACTGGCGAGTAATGCAAAGGGAAGTTACCGGGCGCTATCGAGCAACCATAATTCATAGTCATCGATGGGTGTAAATGGCAGTTGTGGCGCCATTAGCTCAATATTATCCAACACAGGACGAACCGTGTGTTCGAGTTTTCCGATATTGACGATGGGGTTGACGGGCAAGCGGTCTAAACCGTGCTGTTGATCCCAAAAGCCAAACAATACCGCACGCTGTTGTGATTTGGCATCGATAGAACCCCATTGCAAAGACGCTACACGCGGCTTTTGATTCGTCAGTGGTCGGTTGCTCAGTGAAGTTATGCGGTAGAGACCCGAAATTCCGCAAACCATTCCCTCACCTCTGCAAATTGCCGCCCGTTAGCAACTTGACACAACTGGCACCCGCAGGTATTAATACCTACCGCACGCAGCGAAACCGGCACTATTAACACAACGACCGATTAACATATAATGATGCTTCGTCATCGACTGTTTGATATGGTATATCAAATAATTACGGATAAGGCGTCTTAATTGAACAGTCAACAAATAAACGCAAAGCAGTGACAGTTTAAGAAATCTCGCACAAAATCGTAGAAATACGCCCATAGACAGCAGGAGCCATGCATGAAGCCACATCCGGAGTTAAACCCCTATTTCGAAAATTTAACGGAAAAACAAAAATTCTTACGCAAAGTATTCGACTCCGCCGCACCGCACTACGATGGCATCGCCGTCTGGGGCTGGTTCAATTCCGGGCATTGGTATCGGCGCACTGCCTTTCAACGCGCCGGCCTGAAAAGCGACATGAAAGTACTGGATGTGGCCTCAGGCACAGGCCTGACTGCTATTGTCATTTCCGAAATGCTGGACGACCGGCAAAATCTCACATGCCTGGAACCCAGCCGGGGGATGATCCGGGAGTCGGTTAAAAAACTGCCGAACCCTCATATTCAAGGCGTTGCCGATAAAATTGGGATAGCGGACAATCAATTTGACTTTTTATCCATGGGATTTGCATTACGCCATGTAGAAGACCTGTTAGGCGCGTTTCAGGAATATTGCCGGGTCTTGAAACCAGGCGGCAAAATCTTGATTATGGATGTTACCCAGCCGGAAGGTAAATTGTCGGGTTTTCTGTTCAAGCTGTATTTCAAACATATTTTGCCCTTCTTGACCAAAGTATTTACCCGCAGTAATGATGCCCACTACATGATGGCTTATTATTATGAGACTATGGAAAAAATGGTGGACCCCAATGACGTCATCAACATGTTAACCGAGGCAGGCTTCGTGGATGCAAAACGCAATACGCCTTTGGGCATGTTCAGCGAATACACTGCGGTCAAACCTCAACAATAAACGCGCTCAACAATAAACGCGCGCAACACTGCGCCCGCGCAGCCAAATGAAACCAGAGTTTAATCGTCTTATGAACAATCAGTGTGACGTACTCATCATAGGCGGTGGTCCCGCCGGCACGACCATTGGCAGTTTTTTATCCCAAAAAGGCTGGAAAGTGACATTACTGGAAAAAGACTGTCATCCGCGCTTCCACATCGGTGAATCATTATTACCGATGAATTTGCCTATTCTCGAACGCCTGGGTGTCCTGCAGCAAGTGGAAAAAATCGGCGTGGTCAAGCGCGGCGCCGAATTCAACTCAAAATCCGAGAGCACCCGGCGCAGCACTATATACTTTCGCAAAGCAATGGATAAATCCCATCCATTGGCCTACCAGGTAAAACGCTCCGAATTCGATGAAATCCTGTTCCGCAACTGCCAGCGCATCGGTGTCAATGCGTTGGAAGGTGTTCGGGTGCGTAATGTTGAATTTCGCCCGGGAGACCGGCATCTGGTGCAGGCACAGCATGAATCCGGCGAATCCACCACCTGGGAAACGCGTTTCGTCATCGACGCCTCGGGACGTGACACGTTGCTTGCCAAGCGTTTCAATATTAAAGAGAAAAACCCTCATCACAACAGCGCCGCCATTTTTGGCCATTTCTCCGGGGTCCAGCGCCGGGACGGCAAAGACCAGGGCAATATCAGTATTTATTGGTTCGATCATGGCTGGTTTTGGATGATTCCACTGCAAGAGGACGTGATGAGTGTCGGGGCGGTGTGTTTTCCCGATTATTTAAAAACCCGCCGCAGTAGCGCCAAAGAATTTTTATGGGACACCATCCGCCAATGTGAAGGTGTGCGCGAACGCATGAAAAACGCCCGCTTGATCAGCGAAGCGCAAGCCACCGGCAATTATGCCTATACCTCGCAACGCGCCCACGGCGATGGCTACTTGCTGGTGGGAGACGCGTTTGCGTTTATTGATCCGGTTTTTTCCAGCGGGGTATATCTGGCGATGAGCACCGCTGAATTCGGTGCGGATACCGTGGACGGGTGTTTACGAAATCCCGCCAAAGCCACCCAGCTACTGAGCGCTCATGAACGCCGGGTACGCAAAGGCATTTCTCTGTTCTCGTGGTTTATCTATCGGTTTAATACGCCGGCCATGCATCACTTGTTTATGAATAAACAAAATCGGTTTCGAATCGAAGAGGCCATGACTTCTTTGCTGGCAGGTGACGTATTTCGCGACACGCCTCTGCGGCGACCCATCGCCATTTTCAAGCTGCTGTATTATGGTATTTTCATGAAGCAATTGGCCAAGTCCTGGGCTTCGTACAAACGCAGAGCCAAAAATGCCACGATGATTTTTACCGGCGGCACGACCCAGTTGGATAAGTCTGACATCAATCCGGAACTACCCAAACCGGCGTCAGTACAAGTCAGCGAGAAAAAACTAACGACTTAATCAGCCGCGTTATCGGCGACTGAAAACACCAGAAAATTCTGTTTTTCCAAAAAATCAAACCGGGTTTGCAACTGATAGCCCGCTTGCTGCATTTCACCGACAATCTCATCCGTTGGCGTGCCGTGGCCGATGGATTTCAACCATCCGGAAGTGAATTCTATAATAGCCACCCGCCCACCCGCTTTGAGCGCGGGTTTTAAGCGGCTGAAGTACTGCGCCCGGTCCTCCAGGTGATGGTACGTATTACAGAGAAAAACCAAATCCACGCTATCTGCCGCTAAGCCGGTATTGTCTTTGACGGCAAGTACAGTTTGAATATTGGCGTAACCTTTTTCGCCGGCAGTTTCTTTTACGTAGTCCAGTAATCCTTGATCCACGTCCACAGCATACACAATCCCCGCCTCACCCACCGCGTCGGCGAGACGAAAAGTAAAATACCCCCCGCCGGAACCCAAGTCGGCCACTTGATCGCCGGGATTAATTTGCAGGGAATCCACCACCTTGTCCGGCTGTTGCCATTCGTCCCGCTTGTATCCCTTGTACGCAAATCGCTTTAAGGAAGTGCAGGCGGACAGCGATACCACTAGCAATATCACGACAATCCATATTGGCAGTTTGTGTCGTGCGGTATCAGTACGTATTGAAATTATTGGTGGCATATTGATCTCGCGGTAATTGTGCCGTGGGTCTTTGCAAAATTCCAATCTATTATACTAACCACGAAGCCACGAAGGGCACGAAGAAATCAAACTTGTAGCTTGTGGTCATTTTCGTGTTCATAATTTCACCCCTGATCGGACTACTCGCTATATTACGAAATTTGCGATTCCCGGCAGCACTAATATTTTATTCTTCGTGTTCTTCGTGGTGAATTTTATATTGTCGGTTTCACCTGAAGTATTGAACTCACCCTAGCCTAACGATTCTTCCAGCAACTCAATCCAGTGTTTGACCGGAATCCCGGACTGGCTTTCTAAATGCAGTTGACAACCCACATTGGCCGTAGCGATTACATCGGGCTGGCCCGATTGCAGTGCTCGCAGTTTGTTACGCAACAGCTGTTTGGCAATCTCAGGTTGAAGGATAGAATAAGTCCCCGCCGATCCGCAACACAAATGCGCATTGGGCACGGCGGTGAGCTGAAACCCTGCCCGCTGCAATAGGGATTCAACCACACCGGTTATCTTCTGCCCGTGTTGCAAAGTGCACGGTGAATGGAAAGCCACTTTCTGCTGGTCACCGGTATATTCCGCCTGTACAGAAGACAAATCCTGCGCTGCCAGCACTTCACTGATGTCTTTGGTTAATTCGCTTATGCGTTGTGCTTTTTCCGCGTAGCGGGGATCGTGCGCCAGCAATTGAGCATATTCTTTCACCACCGCGCCGCAACCGCTGGCGGTAATGGCTATTGCCTCGGCTCCGGCTTGAATATGCGGCCACCACGCGTCAATGTTGTTGCGCATGTAATCCAACCCTTGTTCGTGGGCCGATAAATGATGACTGACGGCACCGCAACATCCGGCTTGCGGCGCGGTAATCAACGAAATCCCCAGCCTGTCGAGCACTCTTGCGGCGGCGGCATTGGTATTGGGCGTTGCCACCGACTGGGCACAACCTTGTAAAACAATCATTGTCCGCGGATGCGGCTTGTCCGGCCAGGGTTTGGCAATTCGTCGCTTGGGGATTTTATTACGCACAGCCGATGGCATGACTCCGCGCAGCAACTGCCCTATTCGTAATAGCGGCTTGAAAATCTTTGGCTGAGGCACAATGCTGCGCAACAAGCTGCGATTTATCCTCTCGAGTAGGCCGCGAGAGACATTTTTTTCAGTCAGAGCTCGTCCGATATCCAATAACCGGCTGTATTTCACTCCCGAGGGACACGTGGTTTCGCAGGCACGGCAGGTCAGACACCGATCCAGATGCCGCTGAGTCTTATCGCTAACGGGATGACCTTCCACCAACTGTTTGATTAAATATATGCGCCCCCTGGGACCGTCCAGCTCATCGCCCAGTAATTGATACGTAGGACAAGTGGCGGTGCAGAAACCGCAATGTACACAACTGCGCAAAATCGCATCGGCTTCCCGGCCTTGCGGCGTGTCCTTGATAAAATCAGCAAGCTTGGTTTGCATTGTTGGTTGTTGGTTGCTCGTTGTTGGTGGTTCGTGATCCGCTGTTCGTTGCGGTGATCTAGTTTCGCAGATTACTAGTCACTAGCCACGAATCACGAGTCACGAGTCACGAACCAGCCTGCGACAGGCGATTGTAAACGGTTGCCAAGCCGAATTCATCACCCACATTGCCAGGGAAAATCACCACCGGCAGATCGGCAAAGCGTGGATGATCCGGTGGACAACGCACCACCGAACAACCGGCGAGAATCTGCCCCACGACTCGCGAGGCGCGCAAAGCCAGGGCATGACTGAGCACATCATTGGAGGTAATACCGCCTTTGCTGATCAAAAAGCCAATACTGGTGGGCAATGCACGCACCACATCCATCAAAAAGCCTGACACTTGTTCCCCAAAGGCCAACCGGCTGGTTTCATCGGCAAACATTTTTTCCACCCGACTGGTATAAATCACGGGCGTCAAACCGTCGGCATGCGCCTGGTGCGCGGCGGTATTGATTTCATTGAACAAGCGTTCGGGATTGACGCTGATTTGCGCCACATCCACTTCCACCGCTACGGTTCCCGGCTGCTTTAACAGTTCCTGTAATTGTGCCGTGGTTTTCTTCACGTGCGAACCGACGACGACGGCACCGGGTTTACCGTTGCGTACATAGGCGCACATGGATTCGGGTTTAACGGCTTGTGGGGGCAATTGCGCCAGCGAGGTCAACAAACTGGCTGCGCTGCGAAATAAGAACCGCTTCCCTTGTTCGGCGGCGGTTTGTAAATGGTTGCAGAAATTATCCAGGTCAGACTGTTGTTCCGCATCCACCACACAGCAAACATTATTACTCAGCGCCATGAGTCGATCTTGCATGTTGCCGCGCACATCGTTTAGTACAAACCGTTCTACATCGCCGGCTTTGGTGCGTCCCTGGGTTTTTTCCTCGACATAATCCGGCAAATACGCCGTGGAAAAACCGAACACCGAATCCTTGGCGAACTCCGTATCGTGTACGGGAACCGGTTTGTCATCCACGATTAGGTAATGCACGCTGTCCCGGGTGACACGGCCGCCTTCAAAAAACGCCGGCACCAGGAAATGTGCGTCGAAGGGACCCAGCTCTTGCGCGATCACGTCGGTTTCCACGGGGTAATGGCCACGCAAGGTGGAATCGGAACGGCTCACCACAATAGGATTGATACTGATCCCCTCTTCTTTGAGGTACGCCAATACGGATTTTAAATTACGGCACACTTCTCGGGTAATATCCGCCGCTTGATCTGCGTGCATGCTACGGGTATTGGTGAGCACGAAAAACAACGGCGCTTCATCCAGGAGAGCCTCGCGTAACGTGGCGGCGTCCCAACGGGTCAGCAACAAACAACTGTGTACGGTTTGCGAACCGGTGGGGTCGTCGTCTAATACGATTATTTTGGTATGGGCCATGTTTCACTTCCTACACTGTATGTTCTTGATTCGGGAGGGGCTTGCGCCCCTCCTCAGCAGTGTTACGGGCTTATTTTCCACTGAGTTCGATTACCCGGCGGCACATGTCATCGGCGGTAATGCCGTTGAGCTGCATGATTTCCGCCGGTGAAGCTGTAGTCTCGCCCCGCTTCCAGCAAAATACGTCGCGCTTGGCGGCACGCGTGCGCAGCAATACCGGCTCTAACGTCGCACTGGGGCCGCCGCTGACAGCAATCATGACATCGCCATCGAATAACGCGTTGAAATGATCGTCATCCATAAACGCATTGTCCGGCTCGGAAACGGTATCCCAGGCGATGTCCGTGGGCCGGTACAAACGCCGCGGGTTAACTACCGCAACAATGCGTACTTTATAGCCTTGCGATTCCAACTGGTCTTTGGCCTCGAATACCGGCAGGAACACCATGTCGCCGCTGACGGCAAATACTATTTCGTTTTCACCAGCCGCACTTTCGTACAGCGTAATAGCGCCTTTGTCCACCGCCTCGGCCGCCATCTCCAGGTCGGTATATACCGGTAACGGGCTCTTGGATGCCATGATGGCAATGGTTTTATTGTAGCTGTTGGTTCCCCATTCGTAGGCCACTTGAATGCAGTTGGCGTCGTACGGAAACAAGGGATAGGTGTTGCCGTTACGCATCATGGCGGCGAAATAGTTTTCGATTTCCGGCCGTTGATGAGTCCAACCGTTGCGGCCTTGCTCCAAGGCACCGGCTGTGAACATGCACACGGTGGATGGCGTCTTGCGGCGCAGTTCCGCCATGGCCTGGCTGACGGTTTGGATGATGGGCCAACCGTTGATGGCAAAACTCTCGTAGGACAACCACAAACCGCGCGAGCCGAACAACGCCAGGCCCGCAGCCAAGCCGGCGCAAGCATCTTCGTTCAACGGCTCATACACCTGGCCGTCGGGCCCCTGGTGATACAAAGCGTCTTCGGTGGGATGGCGAATCATCAACGCTTCATTGATGTTTTTCATACCGGAGGCTTCGTTGCCGTCAGCATTAGTGACCACAAACCTTGGATCCTGTTTACCCACTTGGGCCACCAATGCGCCCATGGCAGTGGAAGGCACGGCTTTCTCGCCCAAATTAAAAGCTTGCTTGGTCAGTTCCTGCAAGGGTTCGATGTGTAATTCTTTTTCCGTGACCGAGGTTTTGGCCGCTGGCCCGCCACCGGCGCGTTGGAAGTTAGTGCGCACCAACTCCCAGGCTTGCGGCGATAGTGCACGGCGTTGCAGGCCTTCGATGATATGCGGTTTATCCAGGGTATCGCCGGGGTACAAGTTGTGCGATTTGGAACCGACCGTGTGTACACCAGCGCCTTTCATTTGTTTGACGATGCAACAACTTAAGGTGCCGTTCAACGCGGACTGCGCGGCTTTATCCATGCCTTCGATCACAGCCCGGGTGAACGCCAGGCGCTGCTCATGGGAAAAATAAGAGCTGTCCACATACGCCGACTGCTGTCCGGAATCATCAAAGTCTTTGGCATCGATCAGCACCACTTCCTTGAAGCCGTGACCTTTCCAATAGGCGAGCATTTGTTCATTGCTCATGGTGGAGACCATGGCGTGGTGTTCCTGACTGTAACCGTTCCAGATCAATACCGGTAAAAAGTTGGTAATTTGCGGATAGGCCGTATTGAAATGCATCATGGACGACAAAATGTACGGCTCGCCCATGCCGCCGTCACCCATGGTAAACGGGAATAAGGTGTCGCGGTGTAAATAAGCCCCGGCCATGGCGAAATGCTGGCCTTGGCCCAAGGGCCCGGCGGGGGCTAAAATGCCCGGAATGGCGCCGGACAAATGTCCCAATAGACCATGGCGTTCGCGAAACCGGTCGCGCAACTGTTGCACGGTTTTAATGCCCATCGCTTCCAAAGACGTATCCAGAAACATGGCGCTGTAGAATCCCGGCGCATGATGGCCAACTTCGGTAACAATATTGGTGTGGCCTAACATGACCAAGGCCGCATACGCGTCGGCGCTGCTGGCAAATCCCCCCGGATGACCGGACCCTTTGGCACCACACACTTGCAAGGTTAAATAGCGTAACGCATCCGCGGCCAACAGGGTTTGATACACCGCCTCCGCGCTGGCGGAATCGCTGACGGCAGACTGGTTTTGCGCGATCGCCGGTGCGGCGGCCAATTCAGAGAAATTTGGCCAATTCTCGCCAAAGTACTGGATTCCTTCACAAAACTCCGGGCTAGTAGACTGTTCTTGGGTGGCTGTCGCATTCATGGTGGCTCCTTATAGACTCAACTTTAGTAGACGTAAATTTAATAGGCTTAGCTTTTGTAGGCTTAGCTTTTGTAGGCTTACTTTTTGGTGGCTTCAATTTGTTGGCTTCAATGGGTGTCTAAGACAACATCATTCCGCTTTAGAAATACCTTAGCTGATTAATAGGTATTTCACAATACAATATCGTTTTCATATTATGAAATGTTCGCTATACTGTCCTGCCTAGGAGGACACTATGAAGCAAACCACTGAAGATTTAAGTCTCACTAAGACCACATCATCCATTCAAGTCATTGACCGCATGGTTGCCTTGTTGGATTCCATCGCCGCCAATATGGCCAACAACAAGGGCGCGGCCTCATTGAAATTTCTCTCTGCGGACACGGGATTGCACACCTCAACCGCATTTCGCATCCTGGCCGCGCTGCAAATCCACGGTTTAATCGAACGCGATGCCCAAGGCGCTTATTGTTATGGATCGAAAATGCGGGAATATGGCAGCCGGGTGCGCGTGGGCACGGATCTGCGCCAGGAAGCGCTCCCTATAATGGAGCAATTGCGTGATGCCACCGGGGAAACCATCAACCTGACCGCGCGCGAAGGTGACGAAGTGGTTTACATCGAGCGCGCATTGTCCCACCGAATGATGCGGGTGGAACAAGTTATTGGCAGCCGGGCGCCCTTGCACGTCACGGCGGTGGGAAAACTTATGTTGGCGGAAAATGGTCATCAGGCCTGTATAGATTATGCTGCGCGAAGCGGATTGGTCCGCTACACCGCCAATACGCTTACCGATATTGAACAGTTACTTCACGAAGCCGACACAGCATTAGCCAACGGCTATGCACATGACAATGAAGAAGCGGAACTGGGGGTGGCTTGTATCGGGGTTCTGATTCGCGATGCCGGTAACAGCGTGATCGGCGGGCTCTCTATTTCCGCGCCACGGGAACGGCATGAAAGTCATTGGATTGGTTTGCTGGTTGAGGCCGGAAAACGCATTTCCCAAAGAATGGGCTATAACGCTGATAATCCGCACCTACAGCAAAAATAAGCGTAAAATATGCTATAAATCTTTCTGGCAATTGTCATACAATTTACCTTCGGCAAAGGCGTGATATTCAATAAGGCGACTAAATGCATTATTCACTTTTCACCAGGCTATCCATTGTTATTTTTGTGCTGTCATTCGTTGGCTGCGCAGGATTGGAAAAACATATCCAGAAGCCTACCGTGCATTTCGCCGGCAGCCAGATAAAAAACGCCAGCTTGTACGACGCTTCCATAGACTTTTTAATCCGCGTGGACAATCCAAATCCCATCGCGCTGCCGATCCATGGGCTTAACTACACTGTGGATATCAACGGTAAAAAAATGCTTTCCGGTTCCGCACAACCCGGCATCGAGATTGCGGCCAAGGCCGGCACTGAATTAACCGTACCGGTGGTTGTGCGCTACGAAGATTTTCTGGACGGCTTGCAACAACTCATGCACGAGGATTCGTTCACGTATTCCATTAAAGGGGAAGTCGACCTGGGTTTCTTCAAACTGCCTTATGATGCCGGTGGTACTATTGCATTGCCCAAACTGCCACAGATCGAACTCAAAGCCATTAACGTGAAAAAAATATCCTTTGACGGCATCCAGACAGCCATGCAATTTTCCATTAGCAATGCCAACGATTTTCCACTCAACGCCAACAGTTTGTCTTACAAGATTTTACTTAACAAAATTGCTACCGTGTCCGGCAAAAATACCGAAGCCATTAACGTGCCTGCAAAATCCGATGGAACCATTGAGGTGATCAGCACCATCAGTTTATTTGAACTGGGCAAAGTCCTGGAAACGTTCAAACAGGATAATGCCATCAATACCACGGTTAAGGGCGAAATCAACATTCCGATAACCGGCAAGGAAAGTAAAAGTATCCCGTTTAGTTGGTCGGGGGAAACGGCCATAGTCCGGTAGACATACATAGTCCGGTAAACATAGTCCGGTAAACATTGTTCGATAAACATTGTTCGGTAGATATAGCTCGTAAGCCAATACTCCACCATCAACACAGACAAATCCCGACCGTAACCGCGTCAGTAATTTCTTGCGCAATAAACCGCCTCAAACAGATTTTCAATCTCTGTCACAAACCGGATGGCCAGCCGCGCAAGGTTGCAGATCAATGCACACGCCAATAGCGACAGACTGAGCTGCATCAAGACCATGGCGTCATCATCCATGTTAAACAATGCAAAGGCATAGCCGGCCGGTATGGCAAATAAAACGATTAAATGGGAGAGCCACCAGATATTGAAATAACCCGGCGCCTGGCGCTGCGCTGCGTCGTCTTGTACTGCCAGCTTGCGCGTTAACCGCCGCCAGACAATGACGACCAAGACATACGGTAGGTACAAATTGGCAATAGGCAGACTAAAGCCCAATACCGTCCATATGGGAGGATGGCGCAAATTGCCGGGTGATTCCAAATAGAGAGTATTGTACGCCGCATAAAACCACAGCATAAAAAAGCCGCCGGCCAACAAATAGGCAATGCCCACGGTCACTGTACAACTTAAAAATAAAACACCATAACCGTGAGCGGTAAAATCCATTTCAGCTGTTTTGGCCAAATCCAGGGAAACCAATAACAAGGACACACAGGAAATGGCGATCAACCATTTAAAACTGGCTATGGCAATTTTCGCTTTTTGCCCGATGCTCACTGATACATTGATCCCGGCGTGGCGGTAATGCTCGAAAGAAAACCAGGTACAGCTATAAATTTAACCATCTGCGCCACTCATCGAATAGGCCTTTGTCGGCAGCGGCCACTGCCGAGCGGGACTGCAATTCGCCCGTGAACACTGGCTCACCCTCCATTGTGCACGAATAACCGCCGGCTTCTTTGAGGATCAGCCATCCGGCGGCGTAATCCCATAATTTTTGGTTACCGTGTATATAGACCTGGCCTCGGCCCGCCGCGATCCAACACCAGTCCAGCGCCACCGAGCCGAAACTGCGTTGCGATGCATACGGAGGGTGTTGCGCCAGCTTGGCGGCCAGATCTTTGGGCAAACGTTTAAAATCAATCACTCCGATACTTTTGGACAACCCCAGGTCAAACGGTTTTGCCACCAGGGCTTGATTGTTGAGAAATGCCCCTTGACCTTCGATGGCGCTAAACATTTCATCACGCAATGGATCGTATACCAGCCCCAATAACACTTCGCCATTTTTTATCAACGCAATGGATACAGAAAAGAAGCCAATGGCCGACGCAAAGTTACTGGTGCCGTCCAACGGATCCAGAATCCACACACCGTGTTGCGACTGTGAGAACTGCTGTTGCTGCTCTGCGGGACTCATTTCTTCCCCCACAAAACCAATTTCAGGCCATAACAGCTGCAAGGCGTTTTTTACGCGCGTCTGCATGGCCAGATCCGCTTCGGTAATGATAGTGCCATCTTGTTTCACGGCCGCACTGACGCGCTGAAAGCGCGGTAAAATCTCATCCCCGGCGCATTCCGCAACAATGTTTTTCACCTTGCCCAACAGGGCTTCGATTTCATTCACTTGCTATTCCTCTACTGCATACGTGTAACTGGATCAAAAAATCAAACCTTTTTCTGTATTCTAAACGGTATCACCAGTGTTAAACAGACGCCCCCGCGGATAATGTTAATATCACGGCATACGGCATAAATTGATTATTTCAGGATAATATCCATGAATTTGCCACGGTTGAAAAACCCGTCAGCATGCCCAGTTAGCTGTTATGGATGAGCGCTTCACACTGCAGTTTGATAATACCTACACCCGCTTGCCCCGGGATTTTTATACCCGGGTTCGGCCAAATCCATTGAGAAACACCCATTTAATCAGCTTCAATTCCAAAGCGGCGGAAATGATCGGCCTGGATTGTGCCATTACCCGCGACCAGAGTTTGCTTAACGCACTGGCGGGAATGGAGTTATTGCCCGGCATGGATCCTATCGCCACGGTGTATGCCGGCCACCAGTTCGGCACGTTTGTGCCCCAATTGGGTGATGGACGGGCGATTTTATTGGGAGAAGCCCGCAACCATCTGGGCGAATCCTGGGACTTACAACTCAAAGGCGCCGGCATCACGCCGTATTCCCGCGACGGTGACGGTCGCGCCGTACTGCGCTCCACCATACGCGAATACCTGTGCAGTGAAGCCATGCACGGCTTGGGCGTTCCCACCACCCGCGCATTGTGCATGTTCGGCAGCGACGAAGAAGTGTATCGGGAAAGCATCGAATCCGGCGCATTATTGGTCCGCATGGCGCCCAGTCATGTGCGCTTCGGTAGCTTCGAATTTTTTTATTACCGCGGTCAACACGACGCTGTGCAGCAACTGGCGGACTATATCATCGAACACCATTATCCTGAACTTGCTCAACGCACTAACAAATATACCGCGTTATTGAAAACCGTTATCGCCAGCACCGCCGAACTGATCGCGCAGTGGCAAGCGGTCGGCTTCGCCCATGGCGTGATGAATACCGACAATATGTCGGTGTTGGGCCTGACCATAGACTATGGTCCGTATGGTTTTATGGAAGCGTATGATCCCGGTTATATTTGCAACCATTCCGACTACTATGGGCGTTATGCATTTGCCCGGCAACCGGACATCGCGAAATTTAATCTAAGCTGCCTCGCGCAGACGCTGTTGCCGCTGATTGACCGGGTACCCGAAGCTGCCGCGGAACAAGCTCTGGCATTGTTGAGTGAATTCGAACCACTGTTCAACAAACATTATGAAACGCTGTGCCGGGCGAAACTGGGATTGCAGCAATCGCAGCTCAACGACCATACACTCTACGCTTCACTATTAACACTGCTGGATCAAAACAACGTGGACTACACCCGCTTCTTTCGGGCTTTAAACCGCTTTACAAGCGACAAGCGCGGCAGCAACGCTGAATTGCGGGATATGTTCATCGACCGCGAGGCGTTTGATCGCTGGGCCAAACAATACCGTCGCCGTTTAGTTGCCGAGTCCAGTATCGACTCGCAACGCAAAACGTATATGGACGGCATTAACCCAAAGTATGTGCTGCGCAACTACATGGCTGAAACGGCCATTCGCAAAGCCAGTGAAGATAAAGATTATTCGGAAATCGACCGTTTGTTAAACCTACTGCACACACCGTTTGCCGAACATCCTGACATGGAACACTATGCCGGCGAACCGCCGGACTGGGCGCACCAGATCGAAGTCAGCTGTTCATCCTAATCTGCAACATCCTCTTTCGGCACAGTAACAATCATCACAACACGCTTGGCTAACTGCGGAATTTCCAATTCCGCGTACTCTATGGTATTTCCTTGTTCGGACTTGATACCGAGGTTATTGATGCTCACGCTCTGGCGCTGGATGGTTAAGTATTTCTGCGGTTCCTGGAGAATATCCACAATGCATTGCATGTGATGGTCAGGCGATTCGGTTTCCATGCGGGTTATTGCCAGATAATGTTCCACATCGTGCAATTCGTGTTGTAGTTTTTCCATGGATGCAGTTGCCAGCGGATTATCAGTCCCGGCAGTGTTTGCCGCTATCTTCAAGCTTCTTATTTCTTCGGTTAATTGCCGCTTGCGATCTTGCAGACTTCTGTTTTCAATACCGGATTGGCTTATGGCTTGATTGACTTTCTTGAGCAACAAAGAAAACCCCAAACACTTGACACCTTGCGCTGCATCCTGTTGGATAAGTGCGGGAGACAAAATCGCGTGGTCTGTAAAAGTCACTGCAGTTTGCATGACTTCGCGTTTTAACATTTCGCCGTCCAGCTCCACCCCAAACCTGGTTTTTTCTTTCATATCCATGCACAAGAACAAGTAGGCAATATCCGCATGGGGGTGAGCGACGAAAAATTCTTTCAGGCTTTGCGATTGATCAAATAACCTAAGCATGGAATCCAAGTGAGCAAACAAGACTCTGACACGAGGGTCAATCGCAAAGCTGTTTTTACTGAGGTGCAGTTCACACGGTATGTTTTGCGTAAGGTTATCGAGATATCGCCAAGCGGTATCCACCGCATTTCGCAGTCGCTTGTTATAACGGCTCAACACGCGTATTCTGGGGTCCACAATGTCAACCACCGTTTCAACCGCCTCGGCGATTTCCGAGCGGTGCCAGAATGCGGCTTTGTGCTGACCTTTACTGCGCAATTGCTCCAGCAGACAGGTTAACTCGATGTCATTCGCTTTTTCCATCCGTTTGCCTTTACTGCGTGTGTTTTAGGTTAACCCGGCCTGACGATTTTGTTCACAATCTTGCCGATACCTTCCACTTCACATTCCACCACATCGTCCGGCGCCAGGTACTCGGGCGGTGTGCGCGCAAACCCGACTCCGCTGGGCGTTCCCGTGGCGATGATATCACCAGGCAACAGCGTCATCACGTTTGATAATGTGCTGATGACGTTAGCCACTGAAAATATTTGCTGATCCGTACTCGCCTGTTGTTTGATCGCTTGATTCACCCGGCAGCGTAATTGCAGATGTTGCGGATTGTCAATTTCATCGGCTGTCACAATCCATGGCCCCATGGGACAAGTGCCATCCACACTCTTGCCCAGGAAAAACTGTTGATGCCGTTTTTGCAAATCCCGGGCGGATACATCGTTAATGACGGTATAGCCAAATACACAATCTAGCGCGTCTGATTCGGATACATGCCGGCACGATTTGCCGATGACCACGCCTAATTCCACTTCCCAGTCCAAGCGTTTAGTGACTTGTTCATCACATACTATGTCATCATAAGGGCCGTTCACCGTAGTGGTTGCTTTGGTGAATACAATCGGGTGTTGCGGCAGCGCATCAATTTGAACACCTTTGGCCGACGAGGATTCCTGGGCATGTTCGGCGTAATTCCATCCCAGACATATGATATTTCTGATTGGCCGGGGAATGGGCGCTTGTAAAGTTTCTGCATGCAAAGGCTGCCACAGTGAGTGATCAGAATTCGCAATCAGTTGTTCCACTACCGCCAGCATTTCGCCGCCAGATTCAATAAGCGCCTGCATTGAATTGATGTGTTGCGGCCACCCGGTTAACGTGTTCAACAGCAGAACCCGTCCCTTCTCGGTCTCTGCCCAATGCGAATCGACGGCCGCAATGTGCAGTTGTTCTTCGTTCAGCAATGTTGCCAATTTCATCCGGATTCACTCCTGGTTCGCCGGCACAGGGGGACGGCTGTTCGGTAAATATTACGCCATTGGCAAGGTAAAATAAAAGGTAGTGCCTTTGTTCAGCTCACTTTCCACCCAGACCTCTCCGCCGTGACGCAAGACGATGCGCTTTACCGTTGCCAGGCCAACACCGGTGCCTTCGAATCCATCTTGTGGATGCAGGCGTTGAAAAGGCTGAAAAAGCTTGTGAGCGAATTGCATGTCAAACCCAACGCCATTGTCACGCACGTAAAATACAGGCTTTGGGTTCAATGCCATGCCGAATTCAATACGGGCATTTTGCTCAGTGGCCGTGAATTTCCAGGCATTTTCCAGTAAATTATCCAACAACCGTTGGACCAGTTTGACGTCGCCTTTTGCCCGTAAATTAGGTTGAATCACCACATCACAGTTTCTTTCAGGATTCAACTCGCGCAAACAAGCAATGCTTTTTTCGGCCATTTCGCTCAGCGCCAAGGGCTCAATGGTCATTGTGTCTCGGGTAATTCGCGACAATGCCAAAATGTCGTCTATCAATTCAGCCATATACTTACCAGCCGCGGTTATACGATGTAGTACATCCTTTTCCTCGGGCTCCAGCTTTTCGCTCAGGTCGTGTCCCAAAATCTGACTGAAACTGGTAATCGATCTTACCGGGGCCCGCAAATCGTGCGCAATGGAATAACTGTAAGACTCCAGTTCTTGTACATGGATCGCGAGTTTTTTGCTGTGCTCCTCCAGCATGTTTTCCACTTTCTTGCGTTCGCTAATTTCGCGTTGCAACGGGCCAATGGCGGTTTTTTTCAACACTTGCCACAGCAGCCAACCCAGCAATGCCACCGCTATACCAGACAAACTAAGCAGCTTAACAATCCGCGTTTGGAAAAATGCATGAATTTCGCCGAAATCCCATTGCATTTCCAAATAAAGTACCAGCTTGTCCAGATAAACCACTGACCGGCTTAATTCATAAACATACCGGGAAGCCGGTTTTTCCTGATGTTCCGCCACGACAAATCCATTGGGGGCAATGACCCGAATGGAGACCACTTCCGGTCTGACTTTACTCCATTGCGGGATGTACTGCTCGACCGCTACGTAGTCGTTGCGAATCATGGCTTCGCTCAGCAATTTCCCCATCATGTCCATGTCTTCCTCAGCATGACGTTTTTCGGATTGCAGGATAAACTCCCGTTCTTCAATCACCATGAATACATCTACAATCACTAAAAACAGGACCATAACCGAGCTAAAGGATATCAATGCCAGCTTATTGTTCGTGACTACGGTCTGATTCACTGAATCACTCCGTGACGCCTAAGTGTGCTTAAGATAGACCGTAGATTGTCATAGTCGGAATCGACAGCGGGCACAAATGCGCTAATACTCGGTTTAATCGCATGCAATGCGCGCAGTCCTTGCTCGGACTCGTGCGCATGCAATAAAGCGTCTCTTATTTGGTTTGTTAGTTCGTCTGACAACTTATCGCTTACCACAAATAGATGTTCCGACAATGCCGGGGTGGTTGCGATGGCTTTTAATCCGCGTTGTTCATATTTATAAAATACCGCTTCTTTGACGGCACCGGCGTCGAAATCGCCCGACAATACACCTAACGCAACATTGACATGATTACCGAGGAATTTATAGTCTGCCAAATCCTCGACGCCCAATCCCGCTTCAATCAACATATATCGCGGCACCAGGTGGCTCATGGTGGAATTGGGATCACCGAATGCGAATCGTTTTCCGGCCAAATCCGCCAAGTTGTTGATAGAACTGTCCTTGCGAGCGATGATTTTCCCTTGAAATGAAGGTTTACCTTTGATGGCTTGGCGCCCCAGGATGCGTTTTGGGCCGTAGTCACTCACAAGTTTGACATAAGAGGCAGGCCCCATATAGCCTATACCTCGCTTGTCGGTACCAACGGTTTTTATATGCGCTTGGTAATCGGCAGCGATATGCACGCTAAACGGCTGGCCGATTTTCTCCGACAGGTATTTCGCCAAAGGACTAAACGCGCGATACAACACGCTGGAGGAACTATAAGGATGGACACAAATCGTCAAATCATTTTTTTCAGCCGCGGTGCTGGCTGCCATCGATAAACATAAAACCATCAACAAACCACTTTGCATAACCACCGATTTCATAGTGCCTCCTGCTAGTTTTGAAGCCCTTGAAAATTAAAGCATAGTCAATAATTCTACAACGACCAAGCACTGTCGTTAGTGTCTCAGGGAATTTTCGTCATTACCACGGTCCACTTGGTTAACTCAATTGATAGGGTTTACCCAGTTGATAGGTTTTACTACTGATGACGCTGGCGAATCATGAAGCCTGTACTGTTGTCCATGCTTTTCGGTAGCAATCTCTTTATCGAAAATAGATTCCTGTCCATCTGTTCTTAATTAAAGAATTTCCCTATAGCAAGGTTTTTCTCTATGTACCCGACCGGTCTTGGCATTACCAGAGCCAGGCGGTGCCCCAAAAAAAGCCCAGCACCGGTTTTATATCACGGCGCACATTATCTTTCCTAGAATAACCACACCTTTAATTCCCTCACTCTATCTGGTTGATTATACTTATGGACAGAGCGGTCAACTGAGGTTGAGGATAGAGGATGAATCGTTATTCACCGAGTTTCGGAGGGGGGCAAGCACGCTAACATGGATTGATTCTTGCTTATATTTAATGGATCATTACGGATTCAACCACACTTTCATCTGCAATTCCGCACCCAACCGAGGCAAAAACTCACGCGCTTACATGCAGCCGGAGAATATGAATGCTAACCCTCACACCTGATGGAAGAGTTGGCGACAAACGTGATCTGTGACTCGACCATCATATTGGTATTAGAATACAACTCCATTTTCGCGCGGCGATGTGATGTGATGTGATGTCATATATTGTATTCTCGAATCAGTGACCTTGAAAATGAACAGCCATAGCATTTTAAATGACAACCAACCCCAGCCCCTGTCGTACTTTCGCGTTGCGATATTTTTTGTTGTGATTTTTTTGGCAACCGCTTGCGGCAAGGTAGATGAAGAAACCTACAGTTCCACGCAAAAAACACCCAGCACCGAACCTATCAAGACCACGATCAAGACCACTATTCCTGTGGCGTATGCTGCGGCTATAGCCATGCAAACGGTGGAATGCGCCACTTTTCCCTGTGCCAGCACAGTTACGGTTTCCGTCGAAGCAGGGGCTTTACCCATTAATCTGGAATCCTATGGGTCTATCGTCGTTGGCGGACTATGGTCTGATTCTACTCACGCCGTGTTGACCACTTCGTTTATCGATGTCAGCATCGGCGCCGGTTCACTACAGATTTCCAATGTGGCAACATTTCCGGTGCTGGCAACCGCAGACGGCATCAAGCTGGTATATGCCGGTTTAGACATTAATATTGATTCCGGTGAAACCGATCCGGCGCAACTCAGCAACGACCAGATTGTTTCGGAATTGGATCGGCTCAATACTGCCACGACCAATGATCCCGAGGTCAGTGTCGACATGGACGCCTGGGTCATCGAAGTCGACTATAACGGAACTTCCAGCGACCATACGGACGATCGTTATCTCATTGTCAGCGGTGGTGCGCAGCAAATCAGCATCGATTCCGACACGACATCTGTCTATCAGCTGGGCATGGTGGCCACGGAAATTGGGCCAAATTGCAGCTTAAATCCAACCAGTGGCTTCGCCCTTCTCAATGAAGTAAAGGTTTCCACCGGTGATTATGCTGACTGGCCGGTAATTGGTTCATCCCTGTTTCAGTTCGATGACACTTGCGATGGCACAATAAAGGTGGTGCTGTCTATCGGCACTTTTCTTGGTTCTACAGGCAAGAGTATTCCACTGTATTTGGATGAACCTTAATTTGGATGAATCTTAGTTTGGATGAATCTTAGTTGGCTGGCTACACCCTGGCCCGTACTATCTGGTCCATATCACCTAGCGACATTCCCTTGCGCTGCTGCGCTTTACCCTGTGCCGTGAAAATTATTCATACCAGATCATGATAATGCTTGCGCCAAAATTCGGGGATATCCCGGCGGTATTTGCGCATCACCAAATTGGCGATTAAGCCGGTCCAGCCGGTTTGATGACTGGCGCCCAAACCCTGGCCGTTATCACCATGGAAGTATTCGTAAAATAGATATTTGTTTTTCCAGAGAGGATTGTCATGAAACAACGATTTGCCGCTAA
Source organism: Gammaproteobacteria bacterium (assembly GCA_022340845.1). Taxonomy (GTDB): domain Bacteria; phylum Pseudomonadota; class Gammaproteobacteria; order SZUA-152; family SZUA-152; genus JAJDNG01. The sequence goes on from JAJDNG010000053.1 coordinate 22,538, forward strand.
ACACCGGAATCCGGCCGCCCTCGTCGAGGCGGTATAAATCCACCAGGCGATCGGCCAACAAGGTCGCAATCTCCTGAAGACTCAGCGCTTGATTGTCCAGACTGGGCACCGGCACGGTGAAATTGGGGCCCAAAAAACGGTGGAATTTTTCCAAGGCCTGGATTAGCGAATAATTAGTGGGCAGCCACACGGGACCACGCCAATTGGAATTGCCACCAAACAATCCGGAGTTCGCCTCCCCTGGCACATAGTCAATCAATGCTGGCCCCACACCGGGCAAGTTACCCAGATCCCTCCGCTGTTTATGAATTTTACTGACGCTGCGCACGCCATGCGGCGAGAGAAACTCCTCCTCGCTTAATAGGCGCTGTAAAATTCGCGGCAGCATCTTTTCACTGACCAACGCCAGCAGATGTTCGCCGCGTTCATTTTCCCATTCGGGGCACTGGCAGATGATATTGCCGTTAAACAACCCGCGTTTGTGTTCGTATAGCAGTTTGCGAAACCTGGGCACATTCGCCAGCAAGTGTTTGTCGATGACTTCGGTGGCAAACAATGGAATCAAACCCACCCAGGAATAGACGTCGATACGATACTGCTTGCCCGCCGGATCGACGATCAGATCTTTAAAAAATCCCGCCTGATCGTCCCATAAAGAAATGAACTGTTCCCCATAGCCGGCAATGGTGTTGGCGATGGAGAGAAACTGGGTGTAGGTCTGGATGGCGATATCTTCATAGTCAGGATCCCTAACGGCCAGCTCAAGCGCCATGACGGTGATGTTGAGGGCAAACATCGCCATCCATCCCGTGGCGTCGGCTTGTTTTAAGGTGAACCCCGGCGGCAAGGCTTCGGATCGATTCAGCACCGAAATATTGTCCAGGCCCATAAAACCGCCTTCGAATACGTTGTGCCCTTCGCTGTCTTTGCGGTTGATCCACCAGGAATAGTTCAGCAGCAACTTGTTAAACACCCGCTGCAAAAAGCCCAGATCGCCCACCCCGCGCTGAATGCGTTCGGCGCGATAGACTTTTAACGCACCCATGGCGTGCACCGGCGGATTCACATCGCCGAACTCCCACTCATAGGCCGGAATCTGTCCGTTAGGATGGAAATAGTTTTCTTTCAGGATCAATTCCATCTGCTGCTTGGCGAAATCGATATCGAGCAACGCCAAGGCGCTGCAATGATAGGCCAGATCCCAGGCCGCAAACCATGGATACTCCCAGGTATCCGGCATGCTGAGTATGTCGTTGGCGTTAAAGTGTTGCCAGTAGCGATTGCGGATAGTTTGGTGACCTTCGGGCGGGGGAATCACATCGCCTTCCAGCCAGCGCTTCACATCGTATTGGTAATATTGTTTGTTCCAGATCATGCCGGCAAACGCCTGGCGCATGATGCGGTGATCTTCCGGCCCGGCTTCGGGCAGCAGTTCATCATAAAACACGCTGGCTTCGGACTGGCGTTTGGAAAAAGTCATTTCGAACTTATCAAACGCGTTGTCAAGCGGCTCGGCGCTTAACACCAGATCGATTTGCGCCTGACCGCCGGCCGCCACCGTAAGCGAATAACAGGCCGCGAATTTACTGCCTTGCTGGTCGGGATTCACGGCGGAGACTTCGTTATGCACTACATAGCGATGAAAAGCGTCTTTGACGTAGGGACTGGCGCAGGCCTCGCCCCATAACAGCTCGCTGTTGGTTTCGTTGTTGGTGAACAACAGGCTGGCGTGCTGGCGACCGTAGAGGTAATAATCCCCCAGGGTTTCGTGGCTGGCGCGCACGCCCCAGTGGTTGTTGGTGCTGTCGGGCAGAACGGTAATTTCAGGGGCGAACTCGTCTTCCTCCCACGCCCAGGTGTTGCGAAACCATAGGGTCGGCAATACCTGCAAACTGGCTGGCTCGGGTCCGTGATTGCTGAGCCGGATCCGAATATTGATTTTGTCCGGCGAGCGCTTGGCGTACAGCAGCTCCACATCCCAAAAACGGTTTTCGTCGAACACGCCGGTATCCAGCAAATCGTAAGCGGGTTGCTGATAACCGCGGCGCTGGTTTTCGCGGATCAGTTTTTTATACGGGAAGGCGTCCTGCGGGTAACGATATAAATAATGCAAATAACTGTGCGACGGCGTGGCATCCAGATAGAAATAGTATTCTTTGACATCTTCGCCGTGGTTGCCCTGCTTGCCGGTCAGGCCGAAGGCGCGTTCTTTTAAAAAGGGATCTTTGCCGTTCCACAACGCCAGCGCAAAACACAAGCGCTGTTGCTTGTCGCAAATTCCGCCTAAGCCGTCTTCCCCCCAGCGATAAACCCTGGAGCGGGCCTGATCATGGGTAAAATACTCCCAGGCGTCGCCATCACTACTGTAGTCTTCGCGCACCGTGCCCCAAGCGCGCTCTGCCATATAGGGTCCCCAAAGATACCAGTCTTCTTGGTTGAGCCACTGGGCTTTTAAACGGCGTCTTTCGGCGTTCAGTGAGGATTTGGAGTTGTTCGCCATAGTGATGCCTTAAGGTTAAATCAATTCGGGCCAATGTGGTTCAGACCCGCGTTTCGGCTTGCAGTTACAGTCTAACCGTAGCAAGAGTAAAAAAAATGTTTAGCCATCCCCCTTGAAACCGCTCTTCGGCGTCCGCATAACGCGCATTAGCAGACTGAGGCCGAGACTGCCAAAATCGTTTTTACCTTAACCATCATACACATAGACAACAAGTGGAGGTTCTCCTCATGGCAAAAATCCGACCTTTAGCCGACCGCGTGCTGGTCAAACGCGTTGAAAACGAAAACAGATCCGCTGGCGGCATCGTGATCCCCGACACTGCGCAGGAAAAACCCATGATCGGCGAAGTGGTCGCCGTGGGCAACGGCAAAGTATTGGACAGCGGCGAGACCCGCAAACCCGACGTGTCCCCGGGTGACAGAATCTTATTCGGCAAATATTCCGGCACCGAAGTCAAACTCGACGGCAAGGACTATTTGATGATGAAAGAAGACGACGTAATGGCCATTTTGGCTAAATAAACATTGAGATCTGTATCAAGAGGAATCATCACATGACAGCAAAAGACATCCAATTTTCAGACTCCGCCCGGTACCGCATGATGCGGGGCGTAAATCTGCTAGCCAACGCGGTAAAAGTCACCTTGGGTCCTAAAGGCCGCAATGTTGTATTGGACAAAAGTTTCGGCGCGCCCGTGGTCACGAAAGACGGTGTCAGCGTTGCCAAAGAAATCGAACTGGAGGATAAATTCGAAAACATGGGCGCCCAGATGGTAAAAGAAGTGGCCTCCAAAACCGCCGATATCGCCGGCGATGGAACCACTACCGCAACCGTATTGGCGCAATCCATTTTACGGGAAGGCCAAAAAGCCGTAACCGCCGGCATGAATCCCATGGACTTAAAACGCGGCATCGACAAGGCGGTGGCCACCGCGGTGGAGGAGTTGAAAAAACTCTCCAAACCGTGTGCCGACTCCAAGGCCATTGCCCAAGTAGGGACTATTTCCGCCAACGCTGATGAATCCGTGGGCAAAATCATCTCAGACGCCATGGACAAAGTAGGTAAAGAAGGCGTCATTACCGTCGAAGAAGGCTCCGGTTTGGAAAACGAACTGGAAGTTGTGGAAGGCATGCAATTCGACCGAGGTTACTTGTCACCGTATTTCATCAACAATCAACAAAACATGAGCGCGGAGCTGGAAAATCCCTACATACTGATTCACGACAAGAAAATATCCAACATCCGCGATTTGCTGCCGGTATTGGAAGCGGTGGCCAAAGCCGGGCGCCCGTTGTTGATCGTGTCCGAAGATGTGGAAGGCGAAGCCCTGGCCACGCTGGTGGTAAATAATTTGCGCGGGATTGTTAAAGTCGCTGCCGTGAAAGCCCCCGGTTTCGGCGACCGCCGCAAAGCCATGTTGCAAGACATTGCCATCTTGACCGGCGGTACGGTGATTTCCGAAGAAGTGGGCTTGTCGCTGGAAAAATCCACCTTGGACGATTTAGGCTCGGCGAAAAAAGTGCAAATCAGTAAAGAAGAAACCACCATCATAGACGGTGCCGGCAAGAAAAAAGACATCGAGGCCCGCACCAGCGAAATCCGCAGGCAGATCGAAGACACCACCTCCGACTACGATCGGGAAAAACTGCAGGAACGCCTGGCGAAACTGGCCGGCGGCGTCGCGCTAATTAAAGTAGGCGCCGCCACGGAAATGGAAATGAAAGAGAAAAAAGCCCGCGTGGAAGATGCGTTGCACGCCACCCGCGCCGCCGTGGAAGAAGGTGTCGTGCCCGGCGGCGGCGTAGCTTTATTGCGCGCCCAATCCGCACTTAAAAAATTAAAAGGCGATAACCATGATCAGGACGTTGGCATTGGCATTGCCCGCCGCGCCATGGAGGAACCGCTTCGCCAAATCGTTAAAAACGCCGGCGAGGAAGATTCAGTGGTGGTCTCCAAAGTGGAGGCAGGTAAAGACAACTACGGTTACAATGCCGCCACGGGCGAATATGGCGACATGATCAAAATGGGCATTTTGGATCCCACCAAAGTGACCCGCTCCGCACTGCAAAACGCCGCCTCCATCGCCGGTTTGATGATTACCACAGAGGCGATGATTGCCGAACTGTCCAAGAAAGAAAAAGCCCCGGCACCGGGCATGGGCGGCATGGATTCGATGATGTAGTCCATTTAATCCATAATGATTGATATCAATCGGCGCTGGCCAGTGATGGCTAGCGCCTTTTTTTATTTTTTCACGACGAAGGACACGAAGGATAATTCAGTCAGATTTGTATCGTTTTCATTAGGGTTCGTGTGACCAGTCGACGACAACCTTTGTTGTTAAAACTCTTTAACTGTCGCGCTCTTCGTGCCTTCGTGGTTAAATAAGTTTTCACGCACATGGCGCCAAGTATACAACACCTATTCTTTCCGCTTCGAATCGAAACCACGCTACATACCGTTTTTGAACTTATCCGAATGCGTCACACCACTCTCCCTCACTTGTTTTAACGCTAACGCATATTGCTTCAATACGTTTAACGACCACTGCAGCCGCTCGCGGATATAAGGATCGGACCGCGTGTCGTTGTCCTCGCCATTATTGTTTAACACTTTCTCCACATGCCGGACGATGACGTGATCCGGTATATAACAAATGCGGCTGTTTTTGTAACTGCTCATGCGCAATTCGGCTACCGGATACGCACCACCGTCACCGGAGGAGACGGACACAATCAACGCTGGTTTATGCCCAAGTTCGTTTTTCCCAAACAGTAAAAAGAAATTTTTCAGCCCGGCCGGCACTTGGCCATGCCATTCCGGAGAAACCACAACAAAGGCGTCACTGCTGGCCAATTGCGCTTTGATGGGTGACAGCAAGTCCTTCCACTTGGGCTCCCCGTCCCATACGCCTTCATCCCATAACGGTAATGGATTCGCTTTTAAACTGAATAACCAGCTTTGTTCTGAAATTCCGCTATCCAATACGCTTTGGATATAAGTCGCCACTTTGAGGCTTTGTGAATTTTCTCGATGGCTACCGTTGATGACGGTAATTTTCATGAATATGCTCCTAAATAACTTTACGCGAATTTGTTTTCGCATTCTATCAGGAACACCGTTTGAATTTTACTGCAAAAATATTAAGGCATTTATTTAGCGCAACCCCACACCGGCTGATCGCGTGGCTGATCGCGTGGCTGATAGTACAGCTGATCGTACGGCTGTCCCACACACACCAGCATCTGCCGCCAGCAGCAAACTCACCAGTGACAGCAAATTACTCACCATGCTCGACAATTTGAACGATCCCGGTTGGCCATCATCGTAACCTGTTTGTTCAACACGTTGCCATAACCCTTGAACAAGGGATATTAAGTCGACGCTACGGTAGCGGTATTACTTTCATCACGGTAAAATGCCGGCTCAAATGCAACACTATGCAGAATTCCCCATGGCCGATGAGTTCCCCGAAATTATCCGATTCTCGACTGCACCACCGCCGCTAGTCCCTGGTCAAATGCACCTCATGGTGGCCGCTTTGGACGAACTGGCCGAAAATCGCGACCGTGCCAATGCCGTCATTGACGCACAAGAGCACGCCAGAGCGAATCGTTTTATTGACTCCAGACACGGTGACAATTTTCGCCTGGTACGGGGCACGTTGCGACTTTGTTTGGCGGACTATCTAAAACGGCCGGCCGAAACCATTCAATTTGTGGCTAACAAGTATGGCAAACCGGAAATCGTCCCGGAGCAAAATCAACAAGCACTGCAATTTAACCTCTCCCACTCACATCGCATGACGGCGTTCTCATATATCTTAGGTAAAAGCGTCGGTATTGATATCGAATTCATTAAACCTTTGAAAAATATCTCAGGCTTGGCTCAGCATGTTTGCAGCGCTGAAGAACTGGAAGAATTTTACGCCCTCGAAGATACTCAGCAACACGATGCGTTTTTCCGCCTTTGGACTCGTAAGGAGGCGTTTATCAAGGCCAAGGGGCAAGGTTTAAGCATGGGATTACGATCCATTTACATCGGTTTTGACACATCCACTTCGCTGCATCCTGTTCAGTATCAGGGTAATTGGCTGGCTAACTGGCTGGTGAAAGACTTGGATTGCCAGGCAAATTACAAACTCGCGGCGGCGGTAGAAAACTTATAGATAATTTAATCCATCCGAAAATTAATTTAACCGAAGTTTGCAAACGATGAATTCATCCGACGATACTCTGAATCAACCACTCAAAGAACAATTGAATCGGGAAACCGGCCAAATCGCCTGGCCGGAGTTACAACGCCATTTTGCCCGTGGCGTCGTCATTGTGGTGGGGCCGGAGTTAGATTTGATTGAAGTGGCGATAAAATTTGTTAAGGATGATAAATCCGCCATTGAAGCTTGGCTCAACAGTGGACAGATATCCCGTGCCCGCGACGAAAACGCCCATTCGTGGGCACAGGCCACCACGGTTTTTTGGGCGGTTGTGGTCGCCCCTTGGGTGTTGGTTCAGGAAACAAAACAATAAACAGCCGGTGGGTTGCAATGTTTGCCTTGCACCGAGTTGGAAAAATAGCTTACAGCGCAGCGCAAGCGCACTATCTGGCGGGCATAATAGTGGAAATCTGATGTTTGAAAATCATCTGGTCATGATCGTTTTTCAGAAAAACCGCGTACTGGTCAAACGATTGAATGGTACCTTTGAGGCGAATGCCGCTGACCAGGAATATGTCAACCGGAATGTGTTCTTCCTGGCAGCGGGTTAAAAACGTATCTTGCAGTGATCGATTGTTGGACTTGGTGTTTTCCATGGTGAGATCTTTATCGTCGTTTTGGTTAAATCCGTGTACCGGCGTTCTTTATGGGCTTTGATTTTTGGCTTTGATTTTTAGCATTGTTTGCCGGTTTCGCAAACTCCATGAAACCCTGATTGGGATAACGCCGTCAGGAGCCGCTGAATATTATATTTTATTTCGTTGAATTAACAACATATTTTGCGTTCGCTAAACCGGTAAATCGGATGCAAGTTATTGTATTTCATAATATTACTTCATAAAACAAAGATTCCGGCCGCTTCGCTCGGCAGCAACGGGACTGAAATCCCCTGTGGCACCAGCCACAATTCACCGCATCTGAACACGACTCACTATCCCCCCAGGTCGCTACGTATTTAGCAGCGGGCGCTTGATGAACCGTCATTGTATCGCTTTACGTTAGTGCAGCTTGCTGTTGTTTTGTTTTTGCTGAATACTGGATTCCAGTTTTTTCAGCCGGTCGCCAAGTTCTTTGATTACGGGTGCAATTTCGCCTTCCATTTCATGTTGGTTTTTGCGGATGTCTTTATTGATTAACCACATCGCCAGCATTGTCCCAACAATGGGCAGCAGCCAGATCATCATCAGGTATTTTTGTTTTTCAGCATCGCTGTGTATTTGCGAACTGGAGACGGTTTTACTGCTGGTAATATTTAAAGCCACCACCGAAATCAAACTTATTAATACCAGCAATCCTATCAGTATTGTCACTTGCGCTGTTTCTTTGAATGGTATTGATTGTGGACGGGTGATGAATACACCATTGACGATTTCCTACGACCGGTAAATTTATGGTCCATAACAATAGAATCTGTATACCTATCGCTGATGACTATACGCTAATCGACTTGCGAAATCACGGTTAGACCGTCCCGGACGGAACTCCGCTGATGGTACATAACGTGCAATTATCATACTAATAGCATCAAACTAATCGCAACAGGCTTGAGAATTATTTCCTCCTCCATTCGGCAATAATGCCACGTTACCCCCAAACGACAGCGCAACAAATCAATAAACATATTTTATTTCAACCACTTAAGGAGTTGAAAGCCAAGCATGCCGCGATCGACGCCAGATGGAAGCAAGCCGCAGACCGGTAACTATTGGCTTTCTTCGTGAAGCTGATACCACTGGCGCTAAAAGTGGAATGATGCAGTATTTTTATTGCCAATCCCAAAGAAATCAGCATCTCAAAGAAACCAAGGTCTGGCTGCAATGCGGCATGGGCATGATGGAAAGATCCATTAAAGATCCATTAAAGTACCGACGGCCGGCTCCATGGTGGGCGAAGTGGTTTCCACCGGTAAGGTTTTCATTGAGGAAGACTTAGAAAACCGAACGGGCGCCCATACCGATTTGGTGTTAAAGACGGGTTTTCGCGCCAGGGACGCCTTGTGCGTGTCCATTTACGGTATGGCGACCAAGTCTGTAACCGGCGTTATCCAGGTACTGAATAAAAAGACCAGCAAACGGGAGGACATGTATTCCGACCAGGATATCGAAATTCTGCGGAAAACCGCATTCCACATCCAAATGAGCATCGAGAACCTTTATATAAGGCAAGACTTTGCCAGAGTATCCGATGCCCTGGGTAAACAAATGAAAATATTGGAACATAAAATCAATACACGGCAACATTGAAGCAGAAGCACTGAATCGTCTGAATATCACCTCCCATTTTTTTAACTAGCGCAACATTTTATAAGCACAAGAATGACTTTTTAAGAAAGCTGTTCCACTAAACCTTTTTTGCTAACTGATTGATAACATTTATAGTTAGCCGCTACCCGCCAAATTTCCGACTACTCGCCTCTCACATTGACACTGTATGTCTATTGCCAGCTTCTAACATTTCTATTCAACCGAGACATTTCCTGGGAATAATCTCAGGGGTTGTGACGTTAAAGGTAAAAATTGGACAAATTCTAATAGACGAAAACAAAAGACGAATATTATCGATGCGTTCTTCTGGTCGCTGGTTTCAAGACCGGCAGAGAGTCTGGCTGTCATTCAAAATGAGAATCAAGCCGATGCATTTTTTATCGCCGATGTCCCCGGCGACTACATAGCCCAGCTGGTTGTTAACGACGGGATTGGCAACACCCCCGCCAGCCCACCGGGAGAGGTATTTATCCGAGTATCCGGTACGCTACGAAACACATCTTTCGTCAGCGACATTGCACCTATCTTTGATGAATGTGCTGTGTGCCACCTGGGGTTTGACAATCCGAGATTTAATAACTTAGGCATTCTGTACGACAATGTAATCAATTTTGTTAACGTAAACGATCCTGTCCACAGCCCCATACTCACCAAGCCGTCCGGAAACCATCATGCCGGCGGCACCATCGCCGGGTTTGAAACAGTCAATAGCGAAAAATATAAATTGATTCTTCGCTGGATGCTTGAAGGTGCCCCTGACAATTGACAGAGTTTAGCTGATTAGTGCTACCTGTTTAGCGCCACTTGTTTTAGTACTATCCCGGCGATAACCACCGGGCAACGGCCGACCCATCACCCTCCGTGGGTCGGCCTATATAAACCAACCACGTGTCACAGATATAGCTACTTTGGGAGAATCGCCATGAGAACGCTTTTGGTCATTAAAAAACGCGCGTTGAATTTATCAAAATTCGTCAATGTTGAGTTGTATTGCAATGCCTCTTGCCAGTTTTGCAACCTGACAAGAGCGCTACTATCGGAAAAAGGGATTAAATTCACCGAGCACCGCATAGATAAAGACAAAGACCTGAAGGAGGTCATGATCAAACGCTGCAACACCACCACTATCCCGCAAATATTCATTAATAGCACCCATATCGGCGGCTACGATGATTTAGTTCGATTGAACGACAATCAGCAGTTGGATGTGTTATTGGGATTAGCCAGAAAAAAAGACGTGTCTGACAGCAACGAATCCTCTCGCAGAAAAACCATTGTATTGGGCGATTAAACATTGTCCAGCCAAAGCTGGATACGACTTTTTAAGGAGAAAAAATGATGAAACAATTTACCTATAGAAAGATAGTTTTAATGACAGTAATAATATTTGGCCTCATTACCGCTTTCGGCTGCAGCAGCAAAGATAATGTTAAATACAGCTCTGAAAGCGACATTCGCCACGACACAAAATCGCAAGCGACAAAGGATGATGATTCTCGAAATGGCTATCAAGAAAGATATCAAGACTATTACTAGTGGTCCATGCGGTTAGGAATAGAATTTCATTTATACCACGAGAACAGAGCGGTAACCTATGGAACATACCCGGCGGGACAATACTTACCAGCGACGAAGTGGATTCGTTGCTGGCGGGTGACGTGCATATCAATGTTCTTGCCACCAATCACCCAGGGGGGAGAAATACGAGGACAAATCCTAAATCCTTCTTTCAGCTTTATTCAACCAACAGCTTTCAATACCCGATGTATTAACTGGTGATCACTATCGCCATTTGTCATTGATAATATTCGCCAGTGGATAATCCATGGTGCTGAACATAA
>JAJDNG010000067.1 GCA_022340845.1 Gammaproteobacteria bacterium
TACAGACTTATATATGGAAAAACTTGAAATTATACAATGGCGCCGTGTACCCCTTGGCCGAATTTTTAAAGAGCCAAGTTAACAAATCGGATCACTTGAAAACAGCACAATTTGCTAGAATACTGTAATCAGCCCACCAAATCTGAGACCTTTTTCCTCCCTAGAGTGATCAACTGGCATGATGAGATTCGTTTTATGAACCTGGACGCTTACAAAACCACCATTCGCGAACTTTCCGACCGGATTGTCGAGGCTCAACGCCCAATACGCATATTGGATGCGGTGAAATGGGACGACAAAGTACAAGCGGATTTTTTCAAAGACGGTTTCAAAACTCAGCCTAGTGTCGATAAAGAGTATTATCAATCGGTACCCCTGGGTTTTGAACCCTTGGAAATTCGCCAGTTGTTTCACGGTATTGAAAGAGACATAACCCGCCGTTTAGGTCAATTCAGTCCTGTGGGGCAAATCATGTTGCGCACTTGCCGGGATTATCAAATGGTGGTGCGTATGCTGGAGGCCAGGGGGACGGAGGAGTTCGCTAACATCTCCGAGTCATTGTACGGTTCGGCCAATGATGCGTTTCATGCGGGAGATCCGACATTGGTGGACTTGGCGGATATGATCGGTAATGCACTCTCTCACATCGATCGCAGCCTGTTGATTCAGAGCGAACCCAAGACTATATCGGCCGAACAAGCGGTAACGGTCCTGCAGGAGAGGCTCAATGACGCGTTCAATATGTTTGCCACCAACGTGGAAGTGAAGATCAGCGATGGTATTATCGCCGATGCCGCGGCTGGCGCCGATTATATCAAGATTCGCAAAGACGCCATGTTTAACGAGCGCGATTTGAAAATGCTGGAAATCCATGAAGGGTGGGTTCACGTTGGTACTACGTTAAACGGTCAAATTCAGCCGGTATGCACTTTCCTCAGCAAAGGACCTCCCTCGTCGGTCATAACTCAAGAAGGTCTGGCGATACTCATGGAGATATTCGCTTTCGCATCTTACCCGGCGCGGCTTCGCCGCCTGACCAACCGGGTGCAGGCGATCGCTTTGGCCGAAAATGGCGCAACATTTATCGATGTGTTTAATTTTTTCCGCAACCAGGGATTTAATGAGCAAGACAGTTTTACCCATACTGCGCGTATTTTCCGTGGCAGCACGCCAACGGGAAGACCGTTTACCAAGGATTTGTCGTACCATAAAGGATTTATCATGGTGTATAACTTCATACAGCTAGCAGTGAAAAAAGGGAAACTGGACCGGATTCCTTTGTTGTTTTGCGGAAAGACCAACTTGGATGACATGCGAACATTGGCGCGATTGGTTGATGAGGGACTGGTGGTGCCACCTAAATTTCTTCCTCCCCAGTTTGCCGATTTAAGTGCGCTGTCCGCCTGGATGTGTTATTCCAATTTTCTTAACCATTTAAGTATGGAGCGGATAGAATCAGACTATGTGAATTTATTTTGAAACGGCGGTAAGTTTGCATGCCAATGCAAATTACACCACTAAGGTACTGGAAATCATCGCTTTCCCTCCGATCATAGGCGAGCGACAGCGCAAGGCACGATCAGAAATAATTCTGGTAATTATGCAAGGATCAGCTATAATTCCGCTCTTACTTTACCCCCGGTTAGAATGCCCTTCAGGCTACAACCCTCATTACAAAGGTTTAATCCATGAGCACCACCCCCGCAAATTTCGAAAGTCTAGGCCTCAGTGCGCCCATCATGCAGGCATTAAAGGATGCCGGTTATGAATCACCATCACCCATACAGGCTGAGGCGATTCCTCGTCTGCAGAGGGGCATAGACATTGTCGGCCAGGCACAAACCGGCACGGGGAAAACCGCGGCGTTCGCCTTACCCTTACTGGATCAACTGGATGTAAAACGCCTGCAACCGCAGGTTTTGGTATTGACGCCCACGCGGGAATTGGCCATTCAAGTCGCCGAAGCGTTTCAAGCCTATGCCCGTCACATTAAGGGGTTCCACGTGATACCCATATACGGCGGTCAGAGCATGGGAATCCAATTGCGCTTGTTGAAGCGCGGCGCCCACGTGATTATCGGCACGCCCGGCCGGATCATGGATCACTTGCGCCGCAAAACCTTGTCCTTGGACGCCATTAAGTCCTTAGTGCTGGATGAAGCAGACGAAATGCTCAATATGGGGTTTCTGGAAGACGTGGAATGGATATTGGAACAAACTCCCGCCGGCCGTCAGGTGGCGTTGTTCTCTGCCACTATGCCCAAGGCCATCCGCGATATCGCCAAGCGACATTTGCGCGAACCTGAGGAAGTAAAGATTAAGTCCGCAACCACTACCGTACCCACCATTGAACAAAGTTATTGGCAAGTGCGGGGCGTGCATAAACTGGACGCTTTGACACGCATACTGGAAACCGAAGAATTCGACGCGGTGATCATATTTGTGCGCACCAAATCCGAAACCACGGACCTCGCCGAAAAATTGGAAGCCCGCGGTTACGCCGCGGCGGCCTTGAACGGGGATATGAAACAATCGGTACGCGAACAAACCGTCGAACAATTGAAAAACAGTACGTTGGATATTGTTGTGGCAACGGATGTAGCCGCTCGGGGGCTGGATGTCGTCCGCGTTACTCACGTGATCAACTACGATATTCCCTACGATACTGAAGCGTACGTTCATCGCATCGGCCGTACCGGGCGGGCGGGGCGCAAGGGCAGGGCGATACTGTTTGTGACCCCGAAAGAAACCCGCATGCTGCGCATGATAGAGAAAGCCACCAAACAGCAGATAACGCGCATGGAGTTGCCCAGCAAAGAGGCCGTGGCCAACCTGCGCCTGGAGAAATTCAAACAAAAAGTGATGGGTATCATCAGTAACGAGAATCTGGACTATTTCGGTGGTGTCATTGAACACATGGAGTCAGAACATGCGGTGGACTCCCGTGATATTGCCGCGGCGCTTGCGTTTTTACTGCAGGGCAAACAACCTTTAAACGTCGTTGAAAAAGCGGTACCGGTAAAAAAAGAACGCAGTGAAAAGATACCGGGCAGAGAAGCGGCCAGAGAGTCGGCCAGAGAGCCAGCCAGACCTCGGAAAGAATTTGAGTCTAAAAGACCGCACGCTGGGGATAAAGCGCAGCCCTTAAAAAAATTTCCGGATATTGAAATGATCCGTTATCGCATTGAAGTGGGCAAGCAACATGGCGCGACTCCTAAGGACATTGTGGGCGCGATCGCCAATGAAGCGGATATTGAGAGCCAGTATATCGGTCATATCAAACTCTACGAGGATTACAGTACTGTGGATTTGCCGGAGGGCATGCCGAAAGAACTGTTCCAGCACCTGAAGAATGTCAGGGTTCGCCAACATAAACTTAACATATCAATGCCCCACAGCGGTCAATCCGGTGCTGCAAGCCAATCCGCGCCATCACGAAAAAAACCAGGTGGTGCACCCAACAAGAAGCCCGCCGGCAGTCATAAACACAAGCCTGCCGCTAAAAAGCCGCGTAGCCATGAGTAACGGTTAGCCACTTTTATAACATAAGGTTATCAGACAAGCGCCGTCGCTGGTTGTATCTGCAGAATGGTCTTATCTGGCAAGCAGGCTCAGAATACGATATTCAACATAATCAGTGACACGACCAGAAACAATAGCGTCATGATTCCGCCGGCTCGCATGAAGTCCGCCACTCGATAACCGGCTGGCCCCATAATCAACGCGTTGACCTGATGCGTCGGGATTAGGAAGGAATTGGACGTGGCTATGGCGACAGTCAAGGCGAATATCGCCGGATTCGCACCCGCGCCGATGGCGATATTCACTGCCAATGGGACCAGTAACACCGTGGCGCCGACGTTGGACATAACCAGGGTGAAAAACGTGGCCAATATCGCAATGGCGGCCTGTAACACCCAGGTAGGCACGCCCCCCAGCGCACTCAACGTTTGTTCGGCGATCCACGCCGCGGTTCCGGTGTTCTCTACCGCCATGCCCAAGGGGATCAGGCTGGCCAACAAAAATACCGACTTCCAACTGACCGCTTGATAGGCTTCTTCCATAGACAGCACGCCGGAAAGAATCATACCCAAAGCACCCACGAACAACGCCACCGAAAGTCGCAAATCGGTAAATAAGACCAAGCTGATGGCAATCAGGAAAAATGTTAACGCATAGGGCACTTTGTGGGGACGTAACTCTTCATGTGGATATTCGGTGGTTATCACCACAAAGTTGGGATCTTTCTCCAAGCGCGTCAGGTCTCGCCAGGTGATGTGCACCACCAATACGTCGCCGGTTTGCAGCGGAGTATTGCGCACACCTTCACCTTCCCGGGTAATGGTTTTCCCGCCGCGGTGAATGGCCAATAAGGAGACGCCATAGGATTTCCGCAACCACAAATCGCGGGCACTTTTACCGATCAAGGACGAATTAGGCGGCACCACCAATTCTGCGATACCAGCTTTAGTGGGTACCAGTGAATCGCTGAATGTCTGCAGATCTGTGCGCACTTCCAATTTGTTGGCTTCGGCAAAACGCTTGAAGGAGGCTGGTGTGGCCAATATGGCTAAAGTACTGCCGGCGGCGATGCCCGTGCTGCGATTCACGCCGTCCGCGCCAAAGCGCAAGCCATCGCCTTTTTCAATACCGACAATACGCACTCTGTGTTGCGGTTCAATGTCATCCAGGCTCGCGCCGTTAATCGGGCTATTTGCGGGGACCACCACTTCGTTCACCACATAACCCACGCCATAGGTTTTTTCAAAATACTCCATGGTGTTGGAACTTTTAGGCGCGCTACTTTGAATTTCAGGCAAGATGTACCGGCCTGCGATGACAAAATACGCTATTCCTGTCAGTACCAGCGCGATGCCTATGGGCGTTACATCGAACAACTCAAACGTCGCCATTTTTTGGTCCGTTGGCAACGCGTCGTTTGAGGTGAGAATCAAATCATTCAATAAAATCAGCGGGCTGGATCCGATCATGGTCATGGTGCCGCCCAGAATTGCACAAAAACCCATGGGCATGGCCAGGCGTGACAGGGGGATGCCGCTGCGGGCGGAAATCCGGCTGATCACCGGCAAAAACAACGCCGCAGCTCCGACGTTTTGCATGAAACTGGAAATAACACCCACGGTACTGGAAACCAGGGGAATAATGCGTTTTTCCGTGGTACCGCCAACGTTTAGAATAAATCCAGCGACTTTGCTCATCAGGCCGGTTTTATCCAACCCGGAGCCGATAATCATTACCGCGATAATGGATATCACGGCATTACTGGCAAAGCCGTCGAATAAACGTTGCGTGGATACAATGGGTTTTTCCAAACCTACCAGCGGGCCAAACAACGTCGTCAATCCCAATAACACCATTATGCTGACCGCCGCTACATCCACGGAGACAATTTCAAACGCAAATAGATAAATGGTGAGTAATAATATGGAGGTTACCCAGGCAATCTCGACAGAAGGTACAGCGCTTGCGATGGCTGCGCCAATGGCGACGAATAGGATCAAGGCGATCAATCGGGTTTTGAGTTTATTGGTATTCGTTGAGCTCACTTCTCCCCCTTGTTTTTATTTGCACTAGGTTCACGCACCCGCAAGAAAATTAGCACACGCTAATATACACGAATTCGCAGGGTATTGTCATGCAGCCTGCCACAGATCAACGACAAATACATTATCTTAGAAAAACTAATAGGATGTAAAAATAATTTTATAAGATTGCCAGGTGCGCTAGGAGTCAGTCAATGAAGGGGTGTTGTCCACTTTTGTTTTTGAGGATTCGCAGGATAATACTTCGTTAACAAACTGCCGGAGTTTTTGTGGCGCCACCGGTTTGTGTAAAACATACCGGCCGCGTTGCAGAATGGTTTGAAGGATCTGCGGCGAAGTGTCGCCAGTGACAACAATGGCGGGGATTTTTCGGTTTAATGCCGATTCCAGCTTATCAATGACTTGTATGCCGGTAGTGTTATTGCGCAAACGATAATCGGCAATGATTAAATCCAAGCGATTGATTAAGCTGCCCAGATGACTCATGGCAGTATCAAAAGAGGACGCCGCAAATACGTTACAACCCCATTTGCCGAGTAAATCGCGCATCGTGGTCAGTATCAACTCATCATCTTCCACTAATAAGACATTGAGGCCGGTAATATCTATATTCTGAATGACTGCCGGCAATTTGGTGCTGCTTCCCTGATAACTTCCGGTAGCCATAGGAACTTCCACGGAAAATACTGAACCCTTTGAGATGTGCGATTCGATATGAATTTTATGGTTTAACAGTTCGGCGAGCCTGGCAACGATGGCCAATCCCAAACCAAGTCCTTTGTTCCTGTCCCGCTCGGGATTGTGCAGCTGATAAAATTCGCTGAAAATATGTTCCTGTTCATGGGCGGGGATTCCATTTCCCGTGTCCCAGATTTGAATTAACACAGTATTGCCGCGCCGCCGACAGCCAATCAATATGCCACCTTTGTCGGTATAACGTATGGCATTGGAAACCAGGTTACGCAAAATCCGCGATAATAGGTTTTGATCGCTACGGATTTTGAGTTCACTGGGGCGGATGCGAAAGCGCAGGTGACTGTTTTTGGCCAGTGGCGAGTAATCCAGCTCTAAATCCTGAAGAATATCACTCACAGAAAACTCGGAAATATTGGGTGTGATGGCGCAAGCATCCAGTTTGGAAATATCCAACAATTCATTAAACAGGCCGTTCATGGCTTTCATGGAAGTTTCCAGCTTGTGAACGATTTGTGCGCATTGTTCGTTGTGAGCATGCGACTTTAGTTCATCCGTTAACAGCATCTGAGCGTGTAAAGGTTGGCGCAAGTCATGGCTGGCTGCGGCCAGAAAACGGGATTTTTCCGCGTTCGCTTTTTCGGCGGCTTGCTTTTTTTGTTGCAGTTGTTCGATTAAGTGATTTTTTTCCAACCTGAGTCTTAGTGATTCCAATAAGTGTTTATGCAGGTTGCGATACAATACCAACAATGCGGTGCCGTAGAAGAAGGGGATTCCCAGCCCCATCAACGTATGCATGGCGTCATTTTTAAATAAAACGAAAATACAGAACGGTAATATATTCGGGAGAAATTTGGCCCAAAAAACCGGTTGATAAGAAGCGCCAATGATTGTCGCCACTGCCGCACCCACACTGATAAAGAACATGATTACAAACTGGTATACCAGTGAATCCGGCGGATACAGTAAAATTCCCAGACTGCCCCAGGAGCAACTGCCGACGAACGCGACGCCCACCAGCCATTTACTCCAACACGCTTTTTTACGGGTTTGTTCATCGCTGCGGCGATACTGGCGCAGTAAAATATGGGGTGCAATCAGCAGAAAAGTAATGCACAAGGTTAGCCATAAAATGATATTAAAATGGGGGATTTGATTCCACAGCAAGGCGGGTAATATAAGATATCCGCTAATCGATGCTAAACTGGCAACATGCAACTGCTCGTACGCAAGTTTGATTTGCTCGTGGTAAAGATACTCGTCTTCTAACGGCGCAAGTACTGGTTCAGACTTTAAATTAATTGCGGATTGATTGGCTAACATCGTTGCGATAACCGCCGGATTTTTATTTAATGGATGGTATTTTAATTGGATTATACTTAAATGGATGGTATTTAAACGTATGGTATTTTAACGAATGGGAGTATCAATTTTGATGGCACCTCTCTGCATCTCCCCCTATTAAACCAATTGCAGACAGTAGACAGCCTTTTATATCTCATTTGATGCTGATTAACAACCGAAGACGACAGATGCCGCTGACTACACCGTTATTACACCGTTATTACACCATTATTACAAAATAAGTTAAAAAATACTCTGTAAGTGCTATTAGCAAGAAAACAGATATTTACATCGTTTATGCAGATATAAGAAGTGGCGTATAAGAGAAATGCTTATAGCAAAGTTGAGAATTTCTTGAACGCCAATGGTCATCCGGTTTTGCCCCCCCCATTCTGCGCGCCCGGCGCCCAGGAAAAATCCACCGGGTAACTCTGGAATGTAAAGAGGGCCAAAATAAGCGTCAGCACGCTTTTTCATATTAGGTTACGGTTTTTCATGGTATAAATTCACCGAGGCCGAGTGGATCAACCGTTCATGGTTATCGTCGGAAAAGCTTATAATTGAGAAGCCCGGCAACGGAAATCAAAATAGAATTTGATAACCGCCCAGTTTCATTGGTCTCATAGTATTGAGGCTATACAAACTTAAAGCAGTTTTTGAACCCGAAAACAATCTAGAACCAAACCAATGCCTGCCCATATAAGTGACACCGAAACAACGACGAGCAATGTTATGCAACGCCGAGCAACATGGCGTAACGATGTGGTTGCTTATTAATCATGATTTGGCTTGAATTTGTCCTTTGCGTCGTTGTGATTGGCGTCGCCGGGGTTAAGCTTTCCCGTTACGGTGATGCGATTGCCGATAAGACCGGTTTGGGGGGTGCCTGGGTAGGCGTGGTATTGCTGGCCACGGTGACATCATTGCCCGAACTGGTCACAGGAATCACGTCTGTCACTGTGGCTCAGACACCGGAGATTGCTGTCGGAGATGTGCTGGGAAGTTGTGTGTTTAATTTGCTAATCATTGTTGTGCTGGATTTCATTCACCGCAAGGAATCGGTATATTCCAGCGCCAGCCAGGGTCATATCCTCTCTGCAGCCTTTGGCATTATGTTAATTGGTTTTACGGGATTTAATATTTTATTGTCCTCTCAGGGTGGAAGTTATCAAATGGGGCATGTGGGTTTGTACAGCCCATTTCTGTTGATTTTTTATTTGATCATGATGCGCACGGTCTACCGCTATGAAAGTGCACAATTAAAAATATTTTCCGAGGCAGAGTCGGACCAGTACCCCGATCTAAGTAAGCAACAAGCCGTAGTTCGTTATATAGTTGCGGCGTCATTCGTCGTGGCCGCGGGGTCGTTGTTGCCGTTTATTGGCAAGCAACTCGCTCATCAAATGGGATGGTATGAGAGTTTTGTGGGTACCATGTTCATTGCTTTTGCCACTTCTTTGCCGGAGATCGTGGTCACAGTAGCCGCCCTGAGGGTGGGGGCCCTCGATATGGCTATTGGTAACTTGTTCGGCAGCAATCTTTTCAACATTCTCATCCTGGCCATAGACGATGTTTTTTATATTCAGGGTTCGTTGCTTAATTCGGTGTCGCCCACTCATGCTGTTTCCGCGCTCTCGGCGATTATGATGACGGGTGTGGCCATCGTGGGCTTGTTTTACCGTCCTCGTACCCGAGTCTTAAAATTGGTTGGATGGACCAGTATCATTTTGTTTTGTGTGTATTTAATCAATACGTATGTTGCGTTTATCTACGGCCACTAAGCAGGGAGAGGATGTAGGATAAAAAAGCAATATAAGCGCCTTAACTTAAATCAATGAAAAGTCCACCAAAGATCCTGTATGCTTTCCCTTTAACAACTCTTGTGCAATAAGCGGGTTCACCGATCCTATGCCAGAAAGCCAATTAGAGACTAATCTCAGCTGGCACTTGCAAACCGTGCAGCAAACCGCATCGACTTTGCAGGTTAAATCCGATCATGGCTTGGCGTCCCAAGAGGTTCAAATCCGCCAGCAAAGCTACGGTCCCAACGCCATCGAGACCGCCCAACGCCGTGGCGTATGGCATATGCTATTGGACCAATTTTCCGATTTCATGATCGTCGTATTGATTGCCGCGGCTATCATTTCCGGTTTGGTGGGTGAACCGCAAGATGCCATTGCCATCGTTGTGATTGTATTGTTAAACGCTGTAATCGGTTTTGTGCAGGATTTCCGCGCGGAAAAAGCGATGCAGGCGTTACAGAAACTGGCGGCGCCCAGTGCTTGTGTCAGACGAGACAATAAGATTATTTCGGTGCCTGCCGCTGAGTTGGTTCCCGGTGACGTGGTGGTGTTAGAAGACGGTAACCTGGTACCGGCCGATCTGCGCCTTATCAAACTCGCGCAATTGCAAGTCAATGAAGCCGCACTCACCGGCGAATCCCAGCCTGTGGACAAAATTACCGCAAAGTTGGCCGACGAAGATCTTGTCATTGGTGATCGTTTGAATATGGTTTATAAAGGCACGGTCGTTACCCGGGGGAGAGGTGAAGGGTTGGTTACTGCTACGGGCATGCAAACCGAAATCGGTAAAATTGCCACCCTGCTCAGCGGGGAAAAAACCGCGAAAACGCCGTTGCAGAAACGCCTGGCCAGATTTGGTAAACGCCTGGCAGTTCTGATTTTGTGCATCTGCGCGGTGATTTTTGTGACCGGATTAATGCAAGGCGAGCCAGTGGTATTGATGTTTCTCACGGCGGTGAGCCTGGCGGTGGCGGCTATTCCCGAAGCGTTGCCGGCGGTTGTCACCATATCGCTGGCACTGGGGGCGCGCAAAATGGTGCGTTTAAATGCATTGATCCGGCATTTACCCGCAGTGGAAACTCTGGGATCGGTTACATACATCTGCTCCGATAAAACCGGAACGCTCACTCAAAACGCCATGAGACTGGAAGCAATATTCAGCGACGGAGTAACCAGAGATTCTTTAAGTGGCGAACAATCACAAGACGAACTAAATGAGTTGCAGGCGTTGTTGGGCAAAGCGCTGGCATTGAATAACGACGTTGTTGACAGCAACAGCAACGATCTTAATGGCGATCCCACGGAAGTGGCTTTGTATGAGGCGGCCAAGTTAGCCGGATATGTGAAATCGCACTTGGACGTCCAGTGGCCCAGGATCAATGAGCTTCCATTCGATGCCGATAGAAAACGCATGACCACCATTCATCGCCAGGGCAATGAGTATATTGCCTTTACCAAAGGCGCCGCGGAAACCATTGTGGAAATTTGCCAGGACCAGTTATTCGCTGCCGGCGTGGCAGAATTGGATAAACAGGCCATTGTCGATCAGATTAATGTCATGGCCGGGCAAGGTTATCGAGTGCTGGGAGTGGCATATCGCGCATGGACTCATTTGCCGCGAGCCATGAATGACCAAACGATGGAAAGTGATTTGACGTTTCTGGGGCTGGTCGGATTAATCGACCCGCCGCGTCCCGAAACATTCGAGGCGGTAAAACTGTGTAAAAGCGCCGGCATAACGCCGGTAATGATTACCGGTGATCATCCCGCGACAGCACTCGCTATCGCGGAAAAACTCGGCATAGCGAATCTCAATAAAACCGTGTTGACCGGCAGCGAGCTGAACGAGTTGCCAGAGGTGGAGTTTAAGGACTTGGTCACGAAAGTCCGGGTGTATGCCCGGGTTTCACCGCAGCAAAAAATAAACATCGTCGGGGCCTTGCAGGACACAGGGCAGTATGTCGCCATGACCGGTGATGGCGTCAATGACGCCCCGGCGCTAAAACGCGCCGATATCGGTGTGGCCATGGGACGAAAAGGCACGGATGTGGCGAGAGAAGCCTCGCAACTGGTATTACTGGACGATAATTTTGCCACTATTGTCACCGCCGTACGGGAAGGGCGGCGCATATTCGACAATATCCGTAAATTTATCAAATATACGTTAACCAGTAACTCAGGGGAAATTTGGGTGCTGTTTCTAGCGCCTTATCTTGGTCTGCCCATTCCCTTGTTGCCCATTCACATCCTGTGGATCAACCTGGTTACCGATGGTTTGCCGGGATTGGCATTAGTGGTCGAACAAGGTGAGCGCGGTTTAATGCAGCGCCCCCCAAGGCCGCCTGATGAAAGCATATTTGCGCATGGTTTATGGCAACACATGGTCTGGGTGGGACTGTTGATCGGAGGCGTATCGTTGACGGCCCAGGCATGGGCGTTTCATTCAGGCTCCGATGCCTGGCAAACCATGGTGTTTACCACTCTAACCTTTGCGCAATTGGCCCATGTAATGGCGATACGTTCCGAGCGTGAATCATTGTTCACCATTGGCATTTTGTCCAACCGCTATTTAGTGGGGGCAGTGATAATCACGGTATTACTGCAATTGGCCACTGTCTATGTGCCTATCTTGCAACCTATTTTCAAAACTCAGCCGTTATC
>JAJDNG010000071.1 GCA_022340845.1 Gammaproteobacteria bacterium
GCGTTCTTTGCTTTGGGCGGCTACGCCATGGGCATGTATTTGATGCGGCAGATCGGCGAGCGCGGCGTGTACGGCAATCCTATCCTGCCTGACTTCATGGTGTTTTTAAACTGGCAGGAACTGCCCTGGTATTGGCATGGCTTCGACATGTTCTGGTTCGCCCTATTGATGGTGATGGTTGTCCCGGGATTGCTGGCATTTGTGTTTGGCTGGTTTGCGTTTCGTTCGAGAGTAACCGGTGTGTATCTGTCCATCATCACGCAGGCGCTGACTTATGCGTTGATGCTGGCGTTCTTCCGCAACGAAATGGGGTTTGGCGGTAATAACGGTTTAACCGACTTTAAAGATTTGCTGGGATTCGATTTGCAAGCCGACAGCACCCGCATCGGGATTTTTCTCGCTTCGGTCATTGCCCTTGCCCTGGGCTACTTAGCGTGCCGTTATATTGTGACCTCCAAAATGGGCCGGGTGGTGGCGGCGGTGCGTGATTCCGAGGATCGAGCGCGGTTTGTGGGTTATAAAACCGAGAACTATAAGTTATGGATTTTCACGTTTTCCGCGGTATTGGCCGGCATTGCCGGCGCCTTATATGTGCCGCAAGTGGGAATAATCAATCCCGGTGAATTCTCGCCCTTGAACTCCATTGAATTGGTGGTGTGGGTGGCCGTAGGCGGCCGCGGCACCTTATATGGGGCAGCCATGGGAGCCATCGTAGTGAATTACGCGAAAACCTATTTTACCGGCGCATTCCCGGAAATATGGTTATATGCCCTGGGCGCGCTGTTTGTGATTGTCACGGTTTTCCTGCCGCACGGCATCGTTGGTTTGTTCAACAAATTGAAAAAACGCCGCCGGACTGAACCCGCGGAGAGCAGTTCATGAAACAAATGGACAGACTGCGCGAAACCATGCGCCGCGACCGGGTGTTTGATTTTGTCGCCCAAGGCCGTTATCCCTTCTCAGGCCGGCGCAGCGTTACACCCGGCGTGGTCGACGCCACTCATGGGCCTATTTTGTATCTGGAGAACATTACGGTGAGTTTTGATGGCTTTAAAGCCATTAACAATTTGACGCTGTACATCAATGACGGTGAACTCCGCTGCATTATCGGACCCAACGGTGCGGGCAAAACCACCATGATGGATGTCATCACCGGCAAAACCCGCCCCGATGCCGGTACGGCGTATTTTGGCCAGACCATGGACCTCACCCAGATGACCGAATATGAAATCGCCCAAGCCGGCATTGGTCGAAAATTTCAAAAACCCACAGTATTCCCCCGCCACAGTGTGTTCGAAAACCTGGAACTGGCCATGGCCACCAATAAAAACGTCTGGCCTTCGCTGGTGGCCACACTCAGCGGCGAACAAAAAGACAAAATCGAGGAAGTTCTGCAAACCATCGGTTTATCCGAGCACAGCCACTTACCCGCGGCGTTGCTGTCCCACGGTCAAACTCAATGGCTGGAGATCGGCATGTTATTAATGCAAAATCCACGGGTGTTATTGGTGGATGAACCCGTAGCCGGCATGACCCACCAGGAAATGGACAAGACCGCGGAGTTACTCAAGAACCTGGCCGGTAAGCATTCAGTCGTGGTTGTGGAGCACGATATGGATTTCGTGCGCTCCATCGCCCGCACAGTGACCGTCTTGCACGAGGGCAGCGTATTAGCTGAAGGCACTATGGACGAAGTGCAGAACGATCCTAAAGTGATTGAGGTTTATTTAGGAGAATGAGGGCTTGGGGGAAATGAGCTTTCGGGAGTAAGCCTGGATCACTGAAATGAGAGAGTCAGTCATAATATGTTGCGCATAGAAAACCTCAATCAATATTACGGTGAAAGCCACACGCTGTGGGATGTAGCCTTGAACATTGAAGCCGGCAGCCGGGTCTGTTTGATGGGCCGCAATGGCATGGGTAAAACCACTTTATTGCAATGTATTATGGGCTTGCTGCCCATCAAAACCGGCAGTATTGAATTTGAAAATCAAAACATTACCCACCAACCCGCTGAATTGAGAGCCAAGCTGGGCGTGGGTTTCGTGCCGCAAGGCCGGCAGATCTTCAGCCAGCTTAGCGTGGAAGAAAACCTCATGATCGGCTTAAATGCCCGACGCGACAAGCTGCGCAAAATCCCCGAGCGGATTTTTGATTTGTTTCCGGTGTTAAAAGACATGTTGCAGCGCCGCGGCGGCGATTTGTCCGGCGGCCAGCAACAGCAACTGGCCATAGGCCGCGCGCTGGTGCTGGATCCGAAGCTACTGATTTTGGACGAGCCGTGCGAAGGCATACAACCCAATATCGTGCAGCAAATCGGGGATGTGTTGCTGACACTCAACGAAGAAGAAAATGTGACGATTTTGCTGGTAGAGCAAAAACTGCCTTTCGCCCGCCGCGTCGGTCAACAGTTCACCATCATGGACAAGGGCCGTTCCGTGGCCAGCGGGCCGATGCAGAATTTATCCGAACAGCTGATTCAAAAACATCTCACTGTCTAGAACCTATCTCAAAATTAGAGATGTTACGTTTAGACGAGGCCAGAGCCTTTCGAAAAGCACAGTTTACAAGCAGTTTATCGCTGCGCGACCCCGCATTTGAGAAAGACGATAACGACACACCAACGGAAAAGATCAATTTTGAGATAGGTTCTGGTATTGCTCACGGCATGTCGTCTGTAGCTTAGCCGGTGTCCGTCCACAAACGCGCGTTTTTTCGTAGCCTGGATGGAGCCCAAGTGGAATCCGGGTGATCTGAGAGCTTCACTTCACTGTAACCCAATATTCAATTCATCGCCCGGTCAAGTTTTCGATAGCTCAGCGCTTCGGTGAGATGTTTGGTTTGAATGGCGTCGGAGCGAGAGAGGTCGGCGATGGTACGGGCGACTTTGAGGATGCGATGATAAGCCCGGGCGGATAAGCCGAATTTATCAATGGCTTGTTCCAATAGTTGATAGTCTGCGTCGTTAAGTTTACACACTTGTTCCACTTCGCGGTTGTTCAGCTGAGCGTTGCTCTTGCCGCTGCGTTGCAGTTGCGCGGCGCGGCTGGTTTCCACTCTGGCACGTACTTGTTCGCTACTCTCACCGGTATCACCCTGGGAGTTGCGCAGTACCCCCTGGGGAATGCTGGGCACTTCCACGTGAATGTCGATTCTGTCCAAAAGTGGTCCGGAAATTTTATTGCGGTAACGTAGGACCTGTTCCGAGGTGCAGTGACAGCGGCCGCTGTGGTGACCCAGATAACCGCAGGGACAGGGATTCATGGCCGCAACCAGTTGAAAGCGTGCGGGGAATTCCGCCTGGCGCGCGGCCCGGGAGATGGTGATGCTTCCCGACTCCAGGGGCTCGCGCAAGACTTCCAGTACTCGGCGGTCAAATTCGGGGAGTTCATCTAAAAACAACACGCCTCTATGGGCTAAGGATATTTCTCCCGGGCGAGGCTCACTGCCGCCGCCCACCAGTGCGACGCCCGATGCCGTGTGATGGGGTGAGCGGAAACTGCGTTGCTTCCAATTTTCAAAATGAAATCCCTGATCGCTGATGGACGCCACGGCTGCGGCTTCCAGAGCTTCCTTTTCGCTCATGCTGGGCAGTATGGTGGGCAGGCGGCTGGCTAACATGGTTTTGCCGGTGCCGGGCGGCCCTATCATCAGCAAACTGTGTCCGCCTGCCGCAGCCACTTCCAGAGCGCGCCTGGCGTGGTGCTGGCCACGCACATCGGCCATGTCATTGGTGGCACGGTGATGGTTAAGCCGACGGGTAATTTGGTGTTGTTCCAAGGGCAGACGGCCGCTGATGTGCCCACAGACTTCCAATATGTGTTTGGCGCCGAACACCTGCGCACCTTTCACCAAGGCGGCTTCATCGGCATTGCCGTCGGGGACAAACAAGGCGCGCTTGGCCAGCGTGGATTGCAAAGCGACCGGCAGTGCGCCTTTGATATTGCGAAGTTCGCCGCTGAGGGCCAGTTCACCGACAAATTCATACTCCCGAATCAACTCTTTGGGCACTTGCCCGGTGGCCGCCAAGATGCCCAAGGCAATGGGCAAATCGAACCTGCCCCCTTCTTTGGGTAAATCGGCCGGGCCCAGATTGACAGTGATCCGGCCAAGGGGAAATTCATAGCGAGAATTGATGATGGCACCCCGGACCCGGTCTTTGCTTTCCTTCACGGCGGCTTCGGGTAAACCGACGATAGACATGGCCGGCAAACCACCGGAAATCAGGACTTCCACAGTCACTAATGGCGCATCAATTCCGGTTTGTGCCCGGCTGTATACGGTGGCTAAAGACATTTTGCGTTATGTTATCGGCGTATTAGGGACTGCGGTTCGACAACCGGATGTTATTCCGGTTTTTTCCGCGATTTTTTCACAGGTGGTTGCATATGCTGTTCTAACACGGCCACTTGTTTTTCCAATGCTTCCAGTTTGGCACGGGTACGCGCCAATACGGCGGATTGCACGTCAAACTCTTCGCGGGTGACTAAATCCATTTTGGCGAATGCGCTTTGCAAAACGCTGCGGATGTTTTTTTCGATATCCGTTTGAACATTTTTTACACCCTGCGGGATTAAATGGCTCAAACGTTGGGTCAACTCGTCGAGATGTTTTGGATCAAGCATGTGAAGTCCTTCATTAACGTTTTGGATTTGTAAATGCCCGCGGTGGTTAGGGCCAGATAAATACGTTACCAAAATCGCCACCGCAAGTCTGTGAAAAATTTACGTAAATTGGGTGCAAAGATACCCGCTAACCTCTCGCCCTCACAGTTTCTCAATCGGCTTTGGCAATTGCTCGAATATTGCACCATTTCGGTGCGCGCAATTTTAGCACTCGCCACTTTGGTGCATTACTATTGGCTTTTTTTCCGAAAATATTTAATAACTTATTGATTATAATAAACTTAATAACAGTGGCACAGGCGATGCTATTAGTCTCGATGTTCAAATCACAAACAGTAAGTTTAAGGGGAGATATCACAAGTTTCGCTGCGCTGGCACACGCTTACCACAGCAACCTGGATATCAAGTTTTCATCAGCTTTGGATTGCTGAGTAACGAGCATACCTGATAGCGAATTGGTGGCCTTTTTAATGAGGAAGGTTGCTGATGAAAGGAGAATATTATGAAGTTAATTACCGCAATTATTAAACCATTCAAACTGGATGATGTCCGCGAAGCCTTATCCGAAATTGGTGTTCAGGGCATTACTGTCACGGAAGTCAAAGGCTTTGGCCGTCAAAAAGGTCATACGGAATTGTATCGCGGCGCGGAATACGTCGTGGATTTTTTGCCCAAGGTAAAAATCGAAGTGGCCGTTGCCGACGACATGATGGACCAGGTTATCGAATCCATTTCCAAAGCCGCTAATACCGGCAAGATCGGGGACGGCAAGATTTTCATCTTACCGTTGGAACAAGTCGTGCGCATTCGTACCGGTGAAACCGGCAACGACGCACTATAACACCAGCTTTAAACCTTTGACGGAGGAGAGTAAACGTGGAAGCAATAGTTGAGATTAAGTACGTACTAAACACATTCTGGTTTGTGTTAGCCGGTGCGTTAGTCATGTGGATGGCGGCAGGATTTACCATGTTAGAAGCCGGCCTGGTCCGCACTAAAAACACCACCGAAATATTAACCAAGAACGTAGCACTGTATTCCATCGCCTGTATTATGTATCTGCTGATCGGTTACAACTTAATGTACGGCGAAGGCAACAGTTTTATCGGCGGCGGCGCTTTGCTCAGCGGCATTGCCGGCCCGGACGGTGTGTCTTATATGGATGGTGATACACCACACCACGCCATGCATGCGGATTTCTTTTTCCAAGTAGTGTTTGTGGCTACCGCCATGTCCATCGTGTCAGGCGCCGTCGCAGAACGCATGAAATTATGGGCGTTCCTGGCTTTCTCCGTCATCCTGACTGGTTTCATTTATCCCATTCAAGGACACTGGAGCTGGGGCGGCGGTTTCTTAAGCGATCTTGGTTACAGCGACTACGCGGGTTCGGGTATCGTGCACCTTTGTGGTGCGGCAGCGGCTCTCGCCGGGGTCTTGGTATTAGGCGCACGTAAAGGCAAATACGGTCCCAATGGCGAAATCCATCCTATACCCGGTGCTAACCTGCCCATGGCTACGCTCGGCATGTGGGTGTTGTGGTTAGGTTGGTTTGGTTTCAACGGTGGTTCCGAACTGGCTAATGACAGCAAGGCGGCCGCCGATGCGATCGCCTCGGTGTTTCTCAACACCAATACCGCCGCAGCGGGTGGATTAGTGGCGGCTTTGATTACCGCACGTTTATTATTCGGCAAATCTGACCTTACCATGGCGTTGAACGGTGCGTTGGCAGGTTTGGTCGCCATCACGGCGGGGCCAAGCGCGCCTTCACCCTTGTTAGCGACAATTATAGGTGCCATCGGTGGTGTGATCGTGGTGTTCTCCATTGTCGGAATGGACAAGCTTAAAATCGATGACCCTGTGGGTGCCATTTCAGTGCACGGTGTCGCAGGTATCTGGGGCGTGCTAGCGGTATTACTTAGCCCCGGTGATGCTACCATCGGTGGCCAGCTGGCCGGTATCGCCGCCATTTTCATCTTTGTCTTCGTTGTCAGCTTAATAGTCTGGTTGATCCTCAAAGCCGTAATGGGCATCCGGGTTAGCGAAGAGGAAGAATACGAAGGTATGGATCTGGTGGATTGCGGTATGGAAGCCTATCCGGAATTTACCTCCGCAAAATAAATCCTCCCATTCTTTAATTTTTAACAAAACTCGCGGGCGCCAACGGCGCCCGCTTTTTTTTGCGCTGCCACAGAGCAGAAACTGCCATACCGATCACACCGCAAACCGGAATTGTTCGACAAAGCCCTTGCTTAAGCTAAAGATTTTCCTTGATTATTCCGATCTTGTGTAAATACTATCTATTTCAGTACCTTTATCTAACCAATCTGAATATTGACCAAAGGCGGAATGTGCAACTATGGATTTGTTTTCGAAAAAGTGGACCACGATCCAATCCGGCGTAGTATGGCTGGTATTTTGTCTGGCGTTTCTCAGCGCTTCGGCACACGGAGGAGAAATTTTTAAATGGGTGGATGAAGAAGGCAATGTGCATTACAGCCAGGATCCCCCCATGAACAAAGCAGCCAAACCCATGAGCATTAAAGTGCCTAAAGCGTCTGCGGCCAGTGAGGATTCGGCTAGTCAAACGGAATCCACAGCTGAGGCGAAATCGCCACCCGGTAGCGAGGACAAAGCGGCGGAACAGAAAGCGTTGCAAGAAGCTGCGGCAAGAAAACAGCAGGAAGCGGAAAAGAAAAATTGCCAAATCGCCATGAAACGATTCGCCACGGTAACCGCCGGCGGCCGCTTATACGAAGTCGACGAGCAAGGCGAACGCCACTATTGGGACGATGCGACACTCAAGGCAAAACAAGCTGAAGCGCAAAAAGACGTTGACCAATGGTGCGGCCAGGAATAGCGCGTTTAGCGGCCGCGAGTCGCACTTAGATTTACACAGAATCTTGGCCTAACTTCGAATCTGGCGCTGAAAAAATTCCGGCATTGCAAAGCAGGCGCGATGGATTTGCGCATTGTAGTACTGGGTTTCAAATTTCTTTTTCAATACATCCTGTTCCCTGAATCCCGCAATGGGTTTGTCCTTGCTTGCTATTGTCGCCGACCACCAGCCGGTCGGATACACCGGCTGCGGGAATCCCAGGGTTTTAATATCGATAAATCCACTCCCGCGCATGGCTTTATACATGTCTTTGAGTATGCGCATATGGATCAGCGGTGATTCACTCTGCTGGACCAATAATCCATTTGGCTTGAGGGCCCGGTGGCATTGTTTGTAAAACGGCGCGGAAAACAACCCTTCGGCAGGGCCGATGGGGTCGGTGCTGTCAATAATGATAATATCCAGGCTCTGGGGCTCGGCATCGTGTACCCATTTGATGCCATCGGAAAATACGATCTCCGCTCTGGGATCGTGGTTGGCGGAGCATAATTCGGGAAAATATTGCTCGGACAAGCGGGTCACCCGCTCATCGATTTCCACTTGACTGGCTTTTTTCACCCCATCGTGGCGCAATACTTCGCGCAAAGTCCCACAGTCGCCGCCACCGATAATCAATACCTGCTCGGGATTGGCATGAGTGAATATGACCGGGTGGGCTATCATTTCGTGGTATAAAAAATTGTCTCTGTCCGAGAGCATGATAAACCCATCAATCACCATCAAGGTGCCGAATTTTTTAGTTTCGTAAATTTCGATTTTTTGATATGGGGTTTGTTCTTCGTGAAGTTTTTCACTGACTTGCAACGAAAAAGCCGTGGCGCTCTCCTCACAAATTTCCGAAAACCAATTATTATCCAATGCCATTTTGGTAACCTTTTTTGTAAGCTTTGCCTGTTGTAATCTTTGCCCTAACCTAATGACCGTAACTTTTGCCGTAAGCTTTTTTTCTAATTGGGAAAGTTTATAATGAGCAGACTTTCTGTTCCAGAATGCACCAGGAATTGACTTATCCACAGTCGAGTCATCGAAAATAATAATCCCGGCAGGGCGGCGCTCATTATGACACATTGGACCATAGAAGACACTAAACAGCTGTATAACATCGCACACTGGAGCGAAGGGTATTTCGACATCAATGAGCAAGGCCACTTATCCGCACGCCCTACCGGCCACGGCGGATTTGCCGTGGATTTGTATCAACTCATTAGCGAAATTAACGATTCAGATCTGTCGCTGCCGGTACTGGTGCGGTTTACCGACATTTTGCACCACCGCATCAACCGCCTGAACCAGGCCTTTGCCAGCGCCAAAGCGACACATAATTATCAAGGCAATTTCACCGCCGTCTATCCCATTAAAGTCAACCAGCAGTTTAGCGTGGTTAACGAAATCATCGCCAATCAATCCCATCTGGTGGGGCTGGAAGCCGGCAGCAAGTCCGAGCTAATGGCGGTGCTCGGCTTATCCAATCCGGCCAACAGCGTGATCGTTTGTAACGGTTACAAAGACCGGGAATACATTCGCATCGCACTCATCGCCCGACACCTTGGCCACCGCATCTATATTGTCATTGAAAAAAACTCTGAATTGGATCTGGTTATCAACGAATCCCAAAATCTGGGCATAGAACCGCTGCTGGGCGTGAGGGCCCGCTTATCCACCGTAGGGTCCAGTAAATGGCAAAACACCGGCGGGGAAAAATCCAAATTTGGCTTGTCGGCTGAACAAATCCTGCACATTACTGCCAAACTCAAAACCCACGGTTTGCTATCCAGCTTGAAATTATTGCATTTTCATCTGGGTTCGCAGATTGCCAGCATCGATGATATCCGCCAAGGCATGTCCGAGTGCGTGCGTTACTATTCTGAACTGCACCGCCTTGGCGCCCCATTAACTGTAGTGGATGTCGGCGGGGGTTTGAGCGTGGACTACGACGGTACTCAGTCGCGAAGCTATTTTTCCATGAACTATACCCAGGAAGATTATGCAGACATCATAGTCTCCAGCTTGAAACACACTGCCAACCGGGACGGATTGCCCGAGCCGGACATTATCACCGAGTCCGGGCGCGCCATGACCGCGCATCACGCCGTGTTGATCATGAACGTCATTGAAGTGGAGCAATTACACGAACGGTATTTCAACCTGCCAGAAGAAACCATAAACACGGAAAACACCGACGTGTTGAAAACCTTGTATGCGCAGTTGGAAAATCCGGTGGCCAAACCCATTGAAATCTTCCTGAAAACCAAAGAGCGCATAACCAGTATTCAACAACAATTCACCAATGGTTCGGTGTCTTTGGAAGAGAAAGCCCAATGCGAACAAATCTATTTCGCCATTTGTCACACGGTTAAAAACAGACTCAATCCTTCCTCACGCGCACACCGGGAAACTATCGATGAATTAAACGAAAAACTGGCCGATAAATATTTTTGCAATTTTTCGCTGTTCCAGTCCCTGCCGGATGTGTGGGCGATTAACCAGGTATTTCCCATTGTGCCGTTGCACCGCTTGGCCGAAAAACCCGAGCAGCGTGGTACATTGCACGACATAACCTGCGATTCCGACGGGCGCATCGATTCCTATGTCGACGCCGACGGCGTGGAATCCAGCCTGCCTTTGCACAAAATCAACCACGAACAGCCTTATTATCTGGGCGTATTTCTGGTGGGCGCCTACCAAGAAATTTTGGGCGACATGCACAACTTGTTTGGCGACACCAACTCCATCAATGTCAATCTCACCGCGGGCGGTTACCGTCTGGAACAAGCCCGCCACGGCGACCGCACCGACTACGTACTGCGGCACATCCATTTTGACCCGGATAAGCTATTGGCGGCTTACAAAGAACAGTTGAATCTCGCCGACATCAGTAAACAACAGTATATTCAGTATCTGGATGAATTAGAGTCGGGACTGACCGGCTATACGTATATGGAAGAGTAGCGCACTTGCGCGCTCACGAGCACTCACAAAAAAAGGGTAAACAGTGACACACAACGGAAACCCATCATGAAAACTGGATTTATCGGTTTGGGCGCCATGGGCATTCCCATGGCGTACCACCTACACAAGCGCGGTTATCTGGTGGCGGTCTGGAACAGAACAGCGTCCAAAGCAGCCACATTCGCGGAAGAAACCGCCAATTTGCATGCTAGCGAACTCAGTGAACTATGCGATATGTGTCAGGTTATTATCCTGTGTGTGTCTCGCGATGAGGATGTCAGAAATCTGATCAACGATATGCTGCCCCACTTGCAACCTCAGACCATCGTCATAGACACCTCGACCACCAATCCCGATACTGCCCAAGACATTGGGTTTCAATTGAATCAACACAATGTGGATTTTCTGGATGCGCCGGTTACCGGCGGCGTCGAAGGCGCCAAGAAAGGCGTGCTGGCCATGATGGTAGGTGGCGATGCCGCTGTATTACAGCGCGCGACACCGGTGTTGCAAAGCTTCACGTCGCGCATCGAGCATATGGGCACCCACGGCAAGGGCCAGGCTGCCAAGGCCGTCAACCAACTGATGGCCGCGGGCATCAACCAAGCCGTCACGCAGGCGTTGGCGTTTGCGGAGCTTTTGCAACTGCCCTTGGACAAAACCATAGAGATAGTTTCCAGCGGCGCGGCGGGCAATTGGTTTTTAGACCATCGGGGATTAACCATGACTCAAGGGAGCTTCGCACCCGGATTCCGTGTGGCGTTACACCATAAGGATTTGAAAATCTGCCAACAAATCGCCCGCACCCTGGGGGTTGAATTAAGTATTGCCGATGCCACGGGAGACGAATATCAGCAACTTATGGACATGGGTTATGGTGATGAAGATATTTCTGCATTATACCGGCTTAAAAAGCGTGAATTTGGCCTGGATTGACCAGGCTGAATTGGTATCTCAGTATTGAAAGAATTTCCGTACACTCAAACACCCATTGCATTCCGGTAACCCCGTCACCAAGATCTCAATGATAAGAAATGCGATTTGCATATTGAGACGCCGTGACTACAATGTACCACTTAAACACTTACAGCCAATCCGGGACGAACACCATGCAAACCAGTAACCTCAACTTTATGCAAAATATGATCAAGCCATACAACTTCATGCAAATGGCTATATTGAGTATTTCCTTAATTGGATTTTCCCAAGCGGTATTCAGCGATGAAAACACCAGCCAGACCGGTGAACAGATGGAGCCCGGCTCGCCCAGTACACTCCCTGCTGAAAATCCCAGTGAAGCCGCTGTAGAATCCTCTAGCGAAATGCCTGCAAATTCCGCCTCGGAAACACCGGCCGATATCGCAACGGAAACCTCGACAGAAACCGCCGCGCAAGCCCCGGCTGATACCACAACCCCTGCCGCTTCCCCACCCAAATCCGAGCATGTACTTAGGGCATTACTCACCACGGGAATCGAAAACCGTGAACCGGTAGACGAAATTGTGTCATTGGATAAAAACCATGGTCGCATTTATTTTTTCACCGAATTTACCGGATTGAAAGGCAAAGTCGTTAAACACCGCTGGGAATACGACGGCAAGGTAATGGGTGAGGTTAATT
>JAJDNG010000085.1 GCA_022340845.1 Gammaproteobacteria bacterium
ATTGGGTTTTGAGGGCGAAAAAAGCACCGAAGGTAAAACCGCGGAAGAACTGGATTCGATGTGGACTTTATTATGATGATCATTACTGCATCTTTAATTATTGTTTGTACTCGCATCGCGAAAACTATTGTCGCCTTGCAACCCTTGATTCCCGTAAAAACTATGGTCACTGTAAAAACTATGGTCACTGTGAAAATTTTGGTCACCGCAAAAGCAATGGCTCCCCTGTTGTTAGAAGAAACATCGAGTCAACTATTTCAACATACAACAATAAAAACTCTAGGAGCAAGATGTGGATAACGACAATATCATCCACTTGATTATTTTCATGGATTCTTCTCATGATGCCGAAGTGCTGGGAAACTCTTTGAGAAACGCCGGTTATGCGGTGCGCCACAAACATGTGGATAAAATCGACTCTTTCGAAAAAGCATTGAAAGATCAAACTTGGGATCTGGTCATCACCTCGCCCAAAGTGCACGACTGCGAAGCCACACATATAATTGAAGTGGTGAATAAAGCGGGCAAAGATCTCCCAATAATTGTATTTGGTTCACGCTATGAACGGCCTGTGGCATTGGGACTCATCAGTGCGGGTGCGGTGGAATACGTCGGAGCCGACGAACAACAATATTTGTTACTGGTAGTGGATCGGCAAATGAGCAGTTTGCGGGAACGGCGCGACTATCGCGATTGCCGCAATTCCTTAGGCGAAAGCGAAAAACGCAATCGAACGCTGCTGGACAGTTCCCGTGACCCAATTTCCTACATACATGAAGGTATGCATATTTATTGCAACCTCAGTTATCTGGAAATTTTTGGCTATGAAGACGCCGAAGAGATGGAAAGCATACCGGTGATGGACATGATCGCCCCTGAAGATCAAAAGATTTTCAAGGAATTGCTACGCAAGTTAAGCAAAGGTGAAACCCCCGATCAGGAGTTCGAATTTCAGGCACTGAGAAGCAACGGCGAACAATTCAAAGCGGTCATGCAATTCTCCCCGGCCAGCATCGAAGGCGAGCAGTGCACACAAATCGTCATCCGCAAACAAACAGACAACGCGCAATTGCACAAAGAACTGGAACAATTGCGAAAACAGGATTTGCTCACCGGATTGTACAACCGCCAGCACTTCATGGAAGAACTCAGTAACGCCGTTAGTAAGGCATCTAAAGGCCATGCCAATAGCGTTATTTTCTATATTGAACCCGATCAATTCAATCATATAAAAGACACCCTGGGCATAGCCGGCAGCGACATGGTGTTAACTGACATGGCGAATTTGATCCGCCAGCAACTGGGCAGCACTGATGAGATGGTGATAGCCCGCTTCGCCGGCACGGTATTCACCATTATATTTAAAAATAAAAATATCGATGAGGTACAAGCCGTCGCGGAAAAAATCCGCACCGCGTTCGAGCAACACCTCTTTGAAGTGGAAGGCAAAACTGTATCCACCACCTGCAGCATTGGCGTAGGGCCTATTATTGAAACCACCATGGATGCCAAAAAAGCCTTGTCGCATGCTGAAGCGGCCTGCTCCACAGCTAGAAAAGACAATGGCAACCGCGTGCACATACACACCGTGGCTGATGAAATGGCCAACCTTGAACAGGAAAAAGAGTGGGCTAAACGCTTGCGATTGGCGTTGAAAAAAGACCATTTCTTATTGCACTACCAGCCCATTGTCAGTTTGCACGCCGAGCCCGGTGAACGCTATGAAGTTTTACTTAGGATGCAAGCCAGCGACGGCTCGGTCATTATGCCCAACGAATTCATGGATTCGGCAAAAAACGCGGATTTAATGCTGGAAATTGATCGCTGGGTAATGAAAAACGCCGCTAAGGCCATGTTGGAAAAAAGGCGCAGCGGGACGGAGATACGCTTTTTTATCAAACTCTCGCCGGAATCCGTCGAAGACGCCACGCTGCTGCCCTGGATCAGCAAATTATTGAAAGCGGCGCGGTTACATGGGTCCAGCCTGGTATTTGAAATCACCGAAAAAGCGGCACTACACAACATCAAAGCCACCAAAGCACTGGCAGACGGCTTGCAGCAATTGAGTTGTTTGCTTGCCATCACCCAGGCCGGCAACGAAACACCGCCGCTAAAATACCTCAATCATTTCAATATCAACTACATCAAGATTGACGGTCAACACATTCAAAATATCACCCAAAGTGAAAGCAGCCAGGAAATTGTGAAAACCATTGCCGAATTAAGCCGTACTAAAAATATTCAAACCATTGCCGAACACGTGCAAGACCCAACCTGCCTGGCAGTACTATGGCAGCACGGTATCAACTTTATCCAGGGATATTATTTGCAAGAGCCCGAGGAAAAACTGAATTACGATTTCAGTGGCGAGCATTCATAAACCCACATTTTCACACAGGCACATGCGGGTAATCAGGCCGGCCGGCGTGGCCTGCATTTTAAGTCAGGCGATACAAAACAAACTCCCGTTGGAAAAACAGAATCTCGCCCACAATGGAGGTATAACTTTTCCCGCCGCGCTGGATGGACACCGAACTGCCTTGCATTAATCGATGACTTTGATGCATTAATAACTGCAAGTCTTCACCGGCGTCCAGAATCATGATACCGGGCATACCCATGGTGTTTTTTTTTAAAATTTCCGTCTGAACCACAACACTTTCAATATGTGACGCCAACAATTTGAGCGATAATTCGACCTGGTTATCATGGGCACGACGTATACGCACCACCCAACCGCAAGAAGGCTGGTTCAGATCGCTTTTTGATCGGGCAAAAACAATGAGCTGACCGATAAACAGGTTATTAATAAACTGGGTCTCTTTGGTACGCAACAAAACACCGCCGGCACTTTCGTTGACAATTTCCCACTGGGTAACATTCTCGTCCGCGCCCGAGTCGGCCAACGACGCCGAGCGTTGCGCCAAGCTGATGTTTAATTGATTCTGCAGTCGATTAACTCCATCGGTTTGCCCCCGGCTACCGTTTAACATTCTAAACCCGGCAGTAAATCCGTTGTATACATACCAGTCCTGGGCTTCTTCCGCGTACTTACGCGTGTCGGTACGCTCGGTTTCACGTAGTTTTTTCAACATGGCACGCAAGGCCAATAGGCGTTCGACATCCTCCAGGCTATTGACCGTAGACGCTTTTGCGGCAATTTCCCCCGCCGGCTCCGGTCCAAAATTTTTTGCGCTGCCATTCACTTGGGCCAATAAGGGCTGATAGTCTTGTTTTATTCCGCTGAGCAAAGATTGGATATCCATCGACAACGCATGGGGAGAGTACTCAGCCGCCTCTTGCAAAAGCGGTGGGCCGTCGTGGCCGTAAGATGTGATGATGCAATTCACCGGCAGTTTTTCTTCATTCAAGGCATGGAAATGCAGTTCAGGGAGGTACTGTTTTAAATAGCTTTCTACAATCACAATTTGTTGTAACGACAAAGTATTGGGATCGATCAAACCAAGCAATTGTATGGCTGCATAGAGTTCTTCCGCATTGGTCTTCATGGCTTTTGCCATGCTCTCACTGGGTGAGGAACGGCTCGTAATCAATCCTGTGGGCTTGAACGCTTTGCGCACGTCGCCGGTGCTTTGGAGGATAACG
Source organism: Gammaproteobacteria bacterium (assembly GCA_022340845.1). GTDB lineage: Bacteria > Pseudomonadota > Gammaproteobacteria > SZUA-152 > SZUA-152 > JAJDNG01. The sequence continues at coordinate 3,607 of JAJDNG010000085.1, forward strand.
AAGAGATTATTGCAGTCACGCCAGGCAAGGCTGTTGAGCTTCTGATAGCGCAAGGCTTTCAAGCGTTGTTCGGCATAAACCATTTCCAAGACCGCGAGCATGCATTGTCTAACCCGGCGGTTGGGTGATTTGATTTTTTTACCGCCAGGTTTATATTCGTTTTTAATGATTCTTTTGAAACTATTGGCGAGTTCCTTGACACAAGTTACGGCAGCGATTAACGCTTCGCGCTTGGAGGAAATCTCGGGCAGCGCTTTGCCTTTCTGGTGTTCGAAATATACATAACGAAAGGCCGGAGCGGCATATTCCAAACACCGCGCCGTGATGTCATAACGTCTGTCGCTTTGAAGATAGGTGCGATTCAGTTCATGCAGAAAATGATTCAACTCCACCAGCAAATGCACCGGCTCCGCCGCGAGTGCGTCCAGTTGGCTCCATAACGGCGTCACGTCGGGGAGTTTATTTTCCGGCTGGCGATAAACCGGTAATTCAAAATTAAACTCTAATGCCTCTTCGGTGACAGCATGTAATCCGGATTTTTTACTGAATAAACCCAGCAAAGCCTAACCAGTAACGCTCTGAGAAATTGGAATACCAGCAAAGCACCAAGCAATACTGGGCTTTGAAGGCATGGAAGGCGTTGAAAGTATCGAAGGCATTAATATCATCGCATCAGCAGTCCGCTTATTCATCCGCCAGTTCTATGGCGTCGACTTTTTGCAGTCCCCGTGGCAATTTGAGACCACGCCTGCCGCGCTCCCCTTTATAGTGTTCAAGATCAGCCGCTTTCAGCGTCATGGTGCGTTTGCCCGCGGTGACAGAAATATTTCTTCCTTCCGGAACACACACTACACCGGCAACGTATTCTTCGCGACTGGTGACTTTTGCCCCGGGAATACCGATAATTTTGATGCCTTTTCCTTTTGCCAAAGCAGGCAACTCAGCGGCAGAAATCACTAGCATCCTCCCTAAGTTGGTAGCTGCGACGATCTGGTCGGTTTCCATATTACTCACCGCGCTTGGCGACAAGGCAAAAGAGCCCTTAGGCACGCTCAGCACGGCTTTACCGTTTTTATTGCGGGTAATAATGTCTTCCAATTTTCCGATGAATCCATAGCCGGCATCGCTGGCGAACACATACAAACTGTCCGGTGCACCCATCATTACGCCGGTAAAAATGGCGCCGGGGGGAGGATTAACCCGACCGCTGATGGGTTCGCCCTGGCCACGGGCGGAAGGCAAGGTATGACCTTGCAGAGAATACGCCCGACCGGTGGAATCCAGGAACACCGCCAACTGGTTGCTGCGGCCTTTTGCCGCGGCCTTGAATCCGTCACCGGACTTATAACTCAATGCGCTGGGGTCTATATCGTGGCCTTTGGCCGCGCGTACCCAGCCTTTTTGCGACATCACCACGGTAATGGGCTCGGCGCTGATCAAGCTGGTTTCATCCATGGCTTGCGCCGCTTGGCGTTCCACAATGGGAGAGCGGCGCTCATCACCGAATTTTTCCGCATCCGCAATTAATTCGTTGCGGATTAGTGTCTTTAATCTTTGCTTGGAACCCAGGATTTTTTCCAGGTTATCCCGCTCTTCGGCCAACTCGTCCTGCTCGCCACGGATTTTCATTTCTTCCAGTTTGGCTAAGTGGCGTAATTTTAACTCCAGGATTGCCTCAGCTTGTTGATCGCTTAATTTGAACCGCTTCATCAGCACGGGCTTGGGTTCGTCCTCACTGCGGATAATCGCGATCACTTCATCGATATTGAGATAAGCGATGAGCAAACCTTCGAGTATGTGCAGCCGCGCCAGTACTTTATCCAAGCGGTATTGCAGGCGCCGCGTTACCGTTTCGGTGCGATACTGCAGCCACTCTTTCAACATGGTGCGCAAGTCTTTGACCTGCGGACG
>JAJDNG010000089.1 GCA_022340845.1 Gammaproteobacteria bacterium
TACTCTGATTCGTACTCTGAGCTGTACCCTGCTTCGGCGTTACCGGCAAACCGACGCCCAGCAAAAGCATGACACCAATACCGGCGGTAAAGATTACGGTAACTTCGCCCAGCGTGTCGAAGCCCCGGTAACTGGCCAGCACCGCAGTGACCATGTTCAGCACTCCAGTCTCATTGGCGCTTTGCTCGATATAGCGCGGAGCGACATGTTGATGTGCCGGAGCATCTACATCCCCAAAGGAAGGTATATCCAAGGTGCCATAAACCAACGCCGCCCCCGTAACCAGCACAACCACCAGAGGCAACCAAGGGCGATGCACCGGGCGTTTTTCTTCCTGGTTTTTAGTCAACGCCAGAGTAGCCAACATCAGCACCGTGGAAATACCCGCACCCACCGCAGCTTCGGTGAACGCCACATCGGGCGCATCCAATACCACGAATAATCCCGCCGACAGAAAACTGTATATACTGAATAACATGATGACGGCAAACAGATTGCGGATACGAATAATGGCGATGGCGGTAATCGCAAGAAAGGCCAACAACGTGATATCAATTAGCGTATCAATCACGGTTTAACCTCGGGTTGGTCGCCATCCAGCTTGGGTTTAAGATTACCCTGCAAGGCGGCATTGGCCAGAGCGTGAGTCGCTGTCGGACTGGTGAAAAGCAAAAACGCAAAGATCAACAGCAATTTAAAGCTGACCAGGCTCAGGCCTGCTTGCAGGCCTAAGCCCAGTAGTATCAGTGCGGCGCACAAGGTGTCCGTGGTGCCGGCGGCGTGCATGCGGGAATAAAAATCCGGAAACCGATGCATACCGACGCCACCGATCACGCTCAACAAAGCCCCCGCGATAATGCAGCTCCAACTGGCAAAATCCACAATCATCTTGGTATGTATTCCCCCACTCGGTTGATCTGCCGGGTCTTATTCCCCTGAGCTGTACAAATTACCCCGTTCCACCAGTTTGAGGACCGCCACCACGCCAATAAAATTTATCAGCGCGTAAATAAGGGCAATGTCCAGGATATTAGTACGCCCCGAAAGAAACGCGAATACAGCGATGAGAAGAACCGTCTTGGTGCCAAACATATTCACCGCCAGTATGCGGTCGTAAAGTGTCGGACCCAGCAATGCGCGGGTCAATGCAAGCCCCATGGTCACCAGCACAGCCAGCGCGGATACAGCCACCACAGCATAATCCATCCACACTACTCCTTTTTGTTGCCGCTGGCGCGATCTTCGGGAATGACGCTGGCCAGCTGCCCGCTTCTCAACACCTCTGCGGTTTGTTTTGCCAGCGCATGCACCATGATTGTATCGTGGGCCAGGCGCACACTGACCGTCCCTGGCGTCAAGGTGATGGAATTGGCATAAATCACCCGGCCAAGGTCGGTATGCTGCGGTAAAGGTAATTCAACCATTCGCGGACTTATGGTTTTTCCCGGCGTGATAATCCGCTTAACCACATCCCAATTGGCGACGACAATTTTGCGAATCAGGAATGCCGTAAAACGCAACAAACGAAAGGTAAGATGAATGGGATGACTTTGGTGATCCACCACATCCATACGGTGAGCGAGGTAAAGGGTTAATACTACGGAGGCAAGCCCCAGGGACAACAATAGTGGTTCAATATGACCTGAAAGCCCGACCCATAAGCCAAACAGTAAAATCCCGAGACTGATGATGTGCTTCATACAAAGTACCGTGGTTTAAAGTACCGTGGTTTAAAGTACTGTGATTTATTGTTTTGCTATGAATTGATCAGCATTATATCAACAGACGAAAAGGATTTGAATTTCAATAACATCCAAACTGAACTTTGCGCCAGTAGCCGCCAATTCTCAGTACTGGTTGTTTTGATATTACTTTTTGGCTGTTTACTGACCGTAGCACAGGTTAGCGATATAATCGAAGAGCCGGTGCGCCTTTTAGCATGATATAGCCAGTTGCCACGTGAATGGATTAAATTATTGACATTCTCCTTCTACGTCTTAGAAAAAATGGGATAAATCAAGGAATTAAGATATCATTCAATTCAAGATCGCGGTGCAATGGTCGATACCAACATATCGATTCACGAAAGTCCAACGCGCCGACCAGGTGTACTGTATCGTATTAAATGGTGATATCAGCGAGACGAGAAGCGGCTAGTCCTGCGCTCGCGCAGCTAGCCGCTTCTCGTCTCGCCATTCCCTGAGGACTGCGCCTCGCTTAATGTGCCTACTTTAGGTGGCTTGGCCGATGTGCGGGGCTCTGTTATCACCATTTAATACGATACAGTACACTAATCATGGCCGGCCACCGGCTAATTTCGGAGGCAAAAACCATGGAATATTCAAAGAAAATCTCGAAAATCCCAGTGATCACTTGCATTTGGTTTCTACTCGCCACTATCATCTGTACCACGCCTGCGATTGCTGAAACCTCTCCTGAGAAAATCGAGGGCAGCACATTAGTCAACGCCGAAGAATTTATTGAGCTTGTTGGCAAAATTCCGGAATTATTGGTCATCGATTCGCGCATACCCGGGGACCGAAAACAAGGTTACGTTGAAGGCTCCATCAGTTTGCCGGATGTGGATACCACCTGCGAGAGTCTGGCCAAAGTAATTCCCAAAAAAGAGTCACCCACCTTGTTTTATTGCAATGGTGTTAAATGCGGCCGTAGCGCCAAAGCTGTAAAAATCGCGTTAAGTTGTGGATATAGCAATATTTACTGGTTCCGAGGGGGATTTGAGGAGTGGCTGGCCAAAGGATACCCGTATCTTCAGGAATAACCAAATAATCAATCTATGCGTGTTACATGCTAAACTTCCGACCGTCAATGCGTACCAGTTTGGGATTAACAATCCTGGTAATGGGCCTATTGGGTATGCTGCTAGCAGTCGTCACGGGGGAAATTTACCGCAATCTGGCGTTTGACAACCAGCGGGAAGCTTTTTCGAATTTAATCAAACTGAAAGTTGACGATATTCTCGCTACCACGATAAAACACACCTCTGAGCTGGGCCAATCCATACAAGCCAATGACAAATTCCGACAAGCTGTAGTCAAACGAGATAGTGTCTATGTGCAAACTCACTTGGATGAACAATTCCACCGCTATTTTGTCACCTTGTCCATTATCAAATTAGAGAAATTATTTACCTTCGATCCTGACTTTAATCTGATCGGCCACTCCAGCGAAGGTTCGCAATCTATCGGGCCGGAAAACATCCCCTGCCCCCATTTAATCACTGCTGCCAAACAACGCAAAGGTGCTGAGCGTTTAAAAACTTTGTCTGAACTGTGCATCAATAACCACAAACCCTTTCTCACGGTAATGGTGCCGATCGGCGGGGTGTGGTTTAAAGGGTATTTGTTAGCCGTAGCCGACCCAAGCATCAACTTCGGCGACGCGGAAAATGCGTTAGGAATGCCGCTGACACTCACCATTCCCAATGAAAAAGTGGTGTATCAATCCGACGATTGGCCTGATGTGCAAGCCAATCAAAAAATCATCGTGTCCAACTACACGCTGAACGCGCCCAACTCGGGCCCGGTTTATAATTTTGCATTTGCTTTCGATGTGGAAGCGTTATACAACAAACTGGAAAACACCCGCGCCATCATATTGGGCACAGCATTAGTGGCGACTTTATTCACCGCTTTGTTATCAATAATTCTGCTGCAAAAAACCGCGCTCAATCCTCTAGGCGCATTGACGCATCAATTGCATTTGGTCCGCCAGGATAAAACCCATTTAGGCGAACGGGTAAAGGTGACCGGCAATGTGGAAATTGCCGGCCTTGCGGAAGACTTTAATGATATGACGAGTGAGTTGCACGTACTGTATCAAACCTTACAGAGCATGGCGTTCACCGATTCCCTGACGGGACTACCCAATCGAGCCTTATTTTATGACCGTCTTGAGCAGGCCACCTACCTGGCCAAACGCAACGAAGCGGAATTCATTTTGTTTATGCTGGATCTGGACCGCTTCAAATATGTCAATGACACACTGGGCCATCACATAGGTGATGAACTTTTGCAGCAAATTGGCAAGCGGCTACAAACCACCATGCGCAAATCAGACACCATCGCCCGTCTGGGGGGGGACGAATTTGCGGCGATATTATCCGGCGTACACAGTGTGGAATCGGCAGAACTCATCGCTAAGAAAATTATTAATCTGATCAACGAACCGGTGATCATCGATAATCATAATCTCACCGTGGGGGCCAGTATTGGGATTGTGCGTTCGCCGCAGGACGGTACTGACAACCATCAGCTGATGCAGCGCGCCGACATGGCAATGTATCACGCAAAAAATAATCGTCAGGGCTATACCTTTTACGAGAGCAATCTGGACCAGCACAGCATTATCCAGCTCAACCTGGAAAACGACTTGCGCTCCGCCATTCGTAAAAAACAATTGAAGCTGTTTTATCAACCCAAAATTGACATCAAAAACGGACGTATCTGCGGCGTGGAAGCATTGGTGCGCTGGAATCATCCCAACCGTGGATTCCTGACGCCCGACCTTTTCATTCCCCTGGCGGAACAAACCGGCTTGATTCATCAATTGACGCATTGGGTGTTAAACGCAGCATTGAGTCAATGCGCACTCTGGCACAAGGAACGAATTGCGATCAATGTGGCGGTGAATCTATCTGCCAGGAGTCTCGAAGATTCGCAATTGGTTAATAACGTGTCCGAGGCGCTCAACCATTGTGGTGTAGATCCGCAATGGTTATCTCTGGAACTGACCGAGAGCGCGGTGATGGCCAATCCCAGTCAAGCGATGGAAATGCTCACCAAATTGCACCGCATGGGGGTAAAAATCTCGGTGGACGATTTTGGAACCGGCTATTCCTCTCTGGCCTATCTGAAAAAATTGCCCGTCTCTGATATCAAAATCGACAAATCGTTCGTCATTGACATGAATCGCGACAATAACGATGCCGTAATCGTGCACTCCACAATCGACCTGGCCCACAACATGGGACTGAGCGTCATCGCCGAAGGCGTGGAAAACCAGGAAGTCCTGGACATGTTGATCAATTTGGGATGCGACGTCGCTCAAGGTTATTTTTTCTGCAAACCGCAGGAAGCCGATCAAATCAGAACCTGGTTACATCAGTCTCGCTGGGGCATCAATGCCCGTATGAAAGTAGTTTGAGCAATAAAAAGAAATTACTACGAAGGTACGAACAAGACGTAGAACAAACAAAACCAGCCACTATGATCCCCGTAGCTAAAAAAATATTTGGCTCCCAAGCCTATAACAGTCATAAACTTAGAATTTCTTCGTGTTCGTCATGCCTTAGTAGTTATCATTGAATATTCACTGCTTTAACCATACACATTGCCCACCGCTGGCCTCTTGAATATCCTGTAAACGTTTTTCGTGGGCTTCGATTTCCGTTTGGCTAGCAGGGACTATTTTCAAAGCCGGGCGGTCCGGCGAAATGCGCGTGATTTCCACATTTTTCACTTCCATCGATTGTTGCTGAGATTCGACAAACAAGGCCTCCTGGCCACCGGTCATGCGCAAATACACTTCGGCCAGTATTTCCGCATCCAACAAAGCGCCGTGTAGATCACGCTGTGAATTATCCACATCGTAGCGCCTGCACAAGGCATCCAAATTGTTTTTCTGACCAGGGTGTAACTCTCTGGCAAGGGCTAACGTGTCGATTACAGCGCAAATAGTATCGATGGTTGGATGGGATTTTTTATAACGCAGTAGCTCGTGATTGATGAATCCAACATCGAACGGCGCATTGTGGATAATCAACTCCGCACCTTCGATAAACCGTAAAAAATCCTCGACGATGTCTTCAAAACGAGGTTTATCCGCCAGAAATTCGTTGCTGATGCCATGGACTTCGATAGCGCCTTCATCAATATCCCGATCGGGCTGTATATACTGATGGTAGTGGTTGCCGGTCAACCGGCGGTTGATCATTTCCACACAACCGATCTCAATGATCCGATGACCTTGCGCCGGTTCCAAACCGGTGGTTTCTGTATCCAGTACAATTTGCCGCATGTTGTCCTCTTGTTTGTTTAACCCGACAAGATACCAAGTGATTTAAAACAACTTGTTACTTTTACACAATGTACCCATGGGGATGTATTCGACTGAATCTCGGTGATTTTACATTCAACAAATTCTTAGCGTCCGTGGTGGTTTCAAAGTTATCTGTGCAGTAACTCATCAATGCCACGATTGGCCAGTGAGTCCGCCCGTTCGTTTTCCGCATGTCCGCTATGCCCTTTCACCCAGTGCCAGGTGACTTTGTGGCCAGAAACCAATTCATCCAGGCGTTGCCACAAGTCGATGTTTTTTACGGGCTTGTTATTGGCGGTTTTCCAGCCGCGTTTTTTCCAGTTATTGATCCACTGATTGATACCATTTTTAACGTATTGTGAATCGGTGGTAATAGTCACCTCGCACGGCTGTTTCAGCGCGGACAAGGCTTCAATGGCCGCCGTCAATTCCATACGGTTATTGGTCGTGTGTGCTTCACTGCCGTACAACTCTTTTTCCTTGTTTTCGTGTCGCAGTATAACGCCCCAGCCACCCGGCCCGGGATTGCCTCGGCATGCGCCATCTGTAAATGCTTCAACCATTTTCTTTGTCATTTTCTCGATTGGATACTGAGGGAGAATTCCCTGCGAGACCTGAAGTCACCAGCCGGCTGCGGCGGGGTCGCCAGCGCGGTTTTATAGGCGTCAAAGTCGCAACGCGTTTCTTTGCCACTAAGAAATAAGCGCCGCCCAGTATAGGCCAGAAACGCTTGCCGATGGAATCCATAAACTGTAATCGCGCCATAATTCCGGGATGGGATATTGGCGGACGGAAAAAAAATCGTTGCGATTCGGTAATATCAAATCCCAGCAATTGCAGCCAATCCTTTAAGCGGGCCACACTGACAAACCGGCCGCACCAAGGCGCCTTCTTACGCCAGCCAAACAATACCCGCCATAGCATCCATAAGCCCCACGGATTAAACCCCAGGATAACAACATTACCTTCGGGAATTAAGATCCGGTCAGCTTCGCGCAGGACTTGATGGGGATTCGCGCAAAACTCCAGTGTATGGGAGAGCACCAGTACATCCAAACTATCCGCGCTGATGGGAATGTATTCGGGTTCGGCGTTGACAAAGTCAGCGATTTGTTCGTTAGTTTGATCCGCGCCAAGCCGTTGGCCAGTATGGGGAAATTCCACGTCCATCACCATGCGATGGGGTATTCTGCTGACATTCAGGCAGTTGCGCTCATTATTCAACCCAATTTGCAAAATGTGATAACCAAATAAATCGGTCAAAGCGCCCTCTAACAACGATTGCTCTTGTTCCTGCAACCAGATCCCCGGATATTTTGCATACCAAGCACGCAATTGCCGTTGGGTCTCGGCCAACGAGCCGCAGCGGTTCCAACCCATCTCTTGATGATTGAAGTCGGGTTTTTTAAATAAATTCATATCACTGCGCTCGTGCACGGAATTGGGACGAATTTTGCTTGAAACCCACAAGATAACAAGCCCGATGAACAAATAACGGTTGGATTATTTGTGTTCAACCGGTTCACGTGGGTAAAATGTGTATTAATTAATTTCAAGTCACGTGACCAATATCATGTGGCAAATAATAGCTACAGCGGATTGAATGGATAAATTCAGCATTTGTTGGTTAACCGTTGAGTTTGCTATAACAATTTAAGTTGGGGCTTAAAATTAAGGCTAAAAAAACAATTTGCCAGAAAAAGTCTCAATGAAGGCTGGCTGTTGAGTAAAAATGGTATCATGTTTTCCAGTCGATTTTGTGTCGCAACCCGTTGGGCATCGCTATGCTACTAGTGATATTTTGATAATTCGGTTAAACCAGTGAGTTTTATGCCTAAGCAACGACCAACCCCTCGCCTAAAACCATCGATTTATCAAAGCCTTAGGCCGGGAAAACCATACAAAAGTCTAAGTCGACGATTCGCCTTGGTACTCGTTTTAATTATCCTTCCTGTTACTATTTACGCCATCGGTGGCATTCATAATAACGCCATCGGCGCAAAATATTCTGCATCCGATCAACAAGACGTCACCGACAAAGCTTCCCTGGCCCCTTGGGTGAAATTCAGTAACCGCGACAGCGCCACCACTGACGATCAATACGATGACTTGTTAACTCGCACCGTATCGCAGCGTGCGGGCCGCAGCCGGGTGGTTTCCGGCAACATCTGGCATCGAGTGCGCAAAGGTTTTGCGTTGAACGGTTATGAGCATCGCCGCGTTGATGCTGAACTTAAGTGGTTTTCCCGTCATCAGGGTTATATCGATCGCATTACCACTCGGGCAATGCCATTTTTGTATTACATATTGGCAGAAGTCGAAAAACGCCATATGCCGGCTGAGATTGCCTTATTACCCATCGTGGAAAGCGCATTTCAACCCTATGCCTATTCACCCGGACAGGCTGCGGGCATGTGGCAATTCATCGCCGCCACCGGACAGCGCTACGGATTGGAAATGAACTGGTGGTACGATGGCCGCCGCGATGTCTATCAATCCACCCATGCGGCGTTGGATTTTTTGCTCGACCTGCATGAACATTTTAACAATGATTGGTTGCTGGCATTAGCGGCTTATAACTCAGGTCAGGGCACCGTAGACCGGGCAATTCGGGCCAACCAGCGAGCGGGCAAAAAAACCGATTTTTGGTCGCTGCAATTGCCCAAAGAAACTCGCGACTATGTGCCCAAATTGCTGGCCATATCCGTGCTGATCGATGATCCTCGCGCATTCGGTATACGGCTTAGCATACTTCCCGACAGGCCTTATTTCGAAAAAGTGGACATCGGCGCCCAAATTGATCTGTCTCTGGCGGCCGTGATGGCGGATATGGCCGTGGAAGAACTGTATTCCCTGAACCCGGCATTTAATCGTTGGGCAACCGCGCCGGACGGGCCGCACTATTTGCTCATTCCAGTGGACAAAGCGCCCGCCTTTAAACAAAACCTGGCAAAAATCGATCTCCAGGAAGCCATACACTGGACCCAGCATAAAATCGAGGCTGGTGAAACTCTGGGCACAATCGCCGCGCGCTATAACACCACCATCAGCGCCATTCAAAAGATCAATAAAATCAGCGACGCGACCATTATCAGTGGCGAGAGTCTGATTATTCCAGTTGCATCCGCCAATGCGAGCAATAGCCAGAGCAGTAAAGTGGAACACACTGTGGAACAAGGAGATACCTTCTGGAATTTAGCGAAACAATACGATGTCTCCATCAAACACATTGCGGAATGGAATTCCATGACTCCGGAGGATTATTTAATCCCCGGACAAACCTTGGTCATCTGGCAAAACACCATCTCACCTTCTGACAAACTAGATCAGAGACTGGTCAAAACTCGATTCACCGCCCCGCCAAAACGCTCCACCACCCGAAAAATCACCTATCGGGTGCGCAATGGAGAATCCCTGTCCCTCATATCAAAAAAATTCCGAGTTGACGTGGATGATGTCATCCAATGGAATGCCCTGGAAGAAGAAAACGACTTGCGCCCCGGGCAACATTTAAAACTGTATGTGGATGTAACCCGGTTTTCGGGCAAGATCTAATTTTCCTGATACAGATAACAGCGTACCGAATGAGTCGGACTGACCGAGCGCGCCGACGGGTAACCGTTGCGGCATTCCTGCCATGCCTTGGCACAACGAGGATTGAAATGACAACCCACCGGCGGATTGGCTGGTGAGGGCAACTCACCGCGCAAACGAATGACTTTCCTTTCCGAATCGATATCCACTTGGGGCACTGCAGAGAGCAATGCCTTGGTATACGGATGCAAAGGATTCTCCAACACTTCTTCGACAGTACCGGTTTCCACAATACGGCCTAAATACATCACTGCGACGTTATGGGCCAGGTATTCCACAACCGATAAATTGTGCGTGATAAATAAATAGGCAAGACCAAACTTGTCCTGTAATTCTTTTAACAAATTCAAGATTTGCGCTTGCACAGACACGTCCAAAGCGCTGGTAGGTTCGTCACAAATGATCAATTTGGGTTCTACGGCAAGGGCCCGGGCGATGCAGATTCGCTGACGTTGGCCGCCGGAAAACTCATGAGGATAGCGGTATTTTACCTCTGGTGACAATCCCACCTGGTTCAACAACTCATCGATTCTGGTTTGCCGCTTTTGTTTATCCCCTCCCACACGTTGTGCAACCATACCTTCTTCAATAATGTCAGCCACCATCATACGCGGGTTCATGGAAGAAAACGGATCTTGAAATATGATTTGAATGTCTTTGCGACGCTGGCGCATTTGGTGTTTAGCCAGGTTGGTGAGTTCCTCATTATCCAGGTTCACACTACCTGCCGTGGGACTGATCAATTGTAAAATGCCCTTACCCACAGTGGTTTTGCCACAGCCGGACTCGCCCACCAACGCCAGAGTCTTGCCCTGGGGAATATCGATGGACACCCCATCCACCGCGCGCACATGACCCACTGTGCGTTTAAACAAGCCTTTCTGGATGGGAAAATGCACTTTAAGCTCATTGACTTTCAACAACTCTTTAAAACCACGGGTTGTCACTGGGTCATCACTTTGGGCAACAGCATCGAATATTTTTTGCACGGGTTCGCTGAATTGAGATTCAAACCGCGGATCGAAACGATGGCACAACACGCCGGTCTCTTCCCCAAGCTCATCAAACGATTGCCACACGGGCACGTTGTTTTTGCAGTCCTCAATGGCGAACTGACAACGGGGTTCGAAACGGCATCCTTTAAACTCAGTGGCTAAAGAAGGCACCGATCCCTGAATCACGGCCAGACGTTGATTGCGCTTGGTGCGGTTGGGCAATGATTCAAACAGTTTGATCGAATACGGATGCTTGGGGGCTTTAAAAAACGTCTCCCGGTCGGCTTGCTCGACAATCTGCCCCGCATACATCACGGCCACCCGGTCAGCCATCTCCGCCACGACACCCAAATCGTGGGTAATGAGCATCACCGCCATGTGGGTTTCACCCTGGAGTTCCCGAAGTAACTGCAACACCTGCGATTGAATGGTGACATCCAGCGCCGTGGTCGGCTCGTCCGCGATTAAAAGCTCGGGGTCACCCGCCAGCGCAATGGCAATCATCACTCTTTGCTTCATTCCCCCGGATAGCTGATGCGGATATTCACTGTAGCGACGCTGGGCATCGGGAAGACCAACTGCGTTTAACAACTCAATGGCTTTTTGCCTGGCCGTTTGGCCTTCTTTTAATGTCTTATGCCGCACCGCAGTCTCTTCGATTTGCTCACCGATTTTTAATACCGGATTCAAACTGGTCATCGGCTCCTGAAAAATCATGGCAATGCGGCTGCCACGCACGTCGCGCATTTGCGTTTCCGGTAATTGCAGCAAGTCCTGGCCGTGCAAATTCACCCGACCTTGTACGATTTTTCCGCCCGGCTCCGGTACCAACCGCATAATGGAAAGCGAAGTGACGGATTTACCGCATCCGGACTCACCCAATAAAGCGAAAGTTTCCCCCTTATTTATGGTAAAACTGACCCCGTCGACCGCGCGCGCAATACGGCCATCGCCTCGAAACCAGGTGTGCAGATTTTCAACTTTCAGTATTTGCGTTTGCTCTGCCATAGCTTACATGTTGATAGTGATCGGTTGGTGATTGGTTGGTTGTGATTGCTTGGTGGTTCATTTTTCTTCGTTCATTGATGCTACTGGGAGCGCGAAACGCGCGGGTCAAACGCATCGCGCACCGCATCGGAAAACAAATTCGCCGCCAAAACCAGCACAAACATAAACACAAAAGCCGCTGCCAGGGACCACCAGACAATAGGATCACGCGCCATTTCCAAACGGGCGCTATTGATCATATTACCCCAACTGATCATGGCCGGATCCACGCCTATGCCAATGTATGACAATACCGCTTCGGCCAGAACCAGTCCGCTGAAATCAATCACTACGGCGATTAACACAATATGCATGACATTGGGTAATATATGGCGTGTCATGATATTAAAATGGCGTACCCCAAAAGCCGTGGCCGCTTCCACATAATCCACCTGCGACACCTTAAGTGTTTCGCCCCGCAACAAACGGCATAACCCCGTCCAACTGGTAATACCCAGAATGATGCACAGGAACAACAAACGCATGTCCGTGCGGTCAATCAGGGTTTCAAACATCTCAGGATGATTTTCCATGTACACCTGTAATGACAATACCGCCGCGGCGATCAACAAAACACCCGGGATGGAATTCAATGTGGTATAGATGTATTGAATGACATCGTCCACCCAGCCGCGAAAATATCCTGCCATAATTCCCAGCATGACGGCGAAAGGCAACATAATCAACGTGGTCAACGTGCCGATCACCAATCCCGTGCGGATACTTTTTAAAGCCAAATACAATACATCCTGTCCGACTTTGTCGGTGCCGAACACATGGTACTTGGTGGACAAATTGATGATTAAAAATACGCACAGCAACAACACCATGAACGTCAAAAACATGATCATCCATGGTAATTCAGTGCGAAAACGCAGGATTTGGATAGCCTGCTCCCGAACGCTGGTTTTGCGATTTCGAGCGAGTACGACACTCAGAATATAAAAGAAAAACGCTGATGTCAGTAACGCCTCCAACAGAGCAATACTGCTGTTGGCAACAATATCTGACAATTTATCTTCCTCGGGGTTGTTAAGGTGCGCCCCGCCATAGTTCAAGCGCGGAAAGTCCCGAACCTGCCGGCCATCGACTTCAAGCATTTCTTTTGTGTACGCATGTGTGGCAAACGGCGCTGAATATGTGGTTTCCTGGCGCTCTCGTAATGCGGTGGCGACAACATCCAACAGACTTAACACCTCTCCTGAGTAGTGTACTTGCGTTTGACCCGCCTGGCGTTCCAACGCCTTGCGAAAATGTACCGAATCCAACAATCCCACAGCCACATAAAACATCAGCACTACCATGGCGGACATGGCGATACGTCGCCGGGCGATGTGGCGCCATGGCCCTCGCAGATGCTCTTTGCTTTTGGCTTGGATCGCAAATAGCAGCAAGGCAATGACAAGCAGATAAACCAAGGCATCGGTCCACAGAACCTTCAATTGAACATCCGTATGCTGGGCAATGCCTACGGCGCTGAAAACAATCAGGATGAGTGCCAGAATTAATTTTATGTAGGGGCCAAACGCTTTCATTAAGAGCCCCCTAAGCGAATTCTGGGATCCACAATGGTATAGGAAATATCCGTAAGGATAAGCCCAATGATATACAGCACCGAGCCGAGAAACACCATCGCACGCACTATGGCAAAATCCTGTTGCCGAATGGCATCAATGGTATAACTGCCCAGTCCAGGTACACCAAAAAAAGACTCCAATATTAAATTACCCATAAACAACATGGGCAAAATCACCACTATACCGGTCAAAATCGGAATCAACGCATTTTTCAACACATGCTTAAAAAGCACTACTCGCTCGGACAACCCTTTTGCACGTGCTGTGCGTACATAATCCTTGTTGATTTCTTCAAGAAAAATAGTTCGATACCAACGAGAATTGGAACCGATACTGCCGATTACTCCAATCAACACCGGCAGTATTAAAAACTTGATGGCAGTCAATCCCGTGGCATACCCTGAAATAGGCACAAGATGTAAAAGCTTGCTGACTAAATATTGCCCCCCGATGATATAGAACAATCCCGATATGGACATCAGCACGACAGCCAGTATTACCCCTGCATAATCGATGTACGTGGCGCGAAAAAACGCCAGGGTCATGGCGAAGGTAATATACACCAGCAATCCCACCAGCAATGTCGGTATGGCGATTGCCAGACTTGGCCACATGCGCTGGGTAATGTCATAAGTGATGTTACGCCCATCATCGGCGTTGCCGAAATCAAATATAAAAAGTCGCACGGACTTGGTAAAAAATATTGTATCGGTAAAGGCGTTTCCTGTTTCTGAGGCAGGATTGTAAAACAGTGGTTTGTCATAACCGTGTTCTTGTTTCCAGCGCTCGATTGCCGCCGGAGTGACGTGTTTAACGCCCAAGTGCATGCGCGCCATATCATCGGGTTTGTTCACCACGAAAAACAACGCAAAGGTGAGTAAGTTCACCCCGATCAATATTGGTAGCGCGTATAAGATTCGCCGTACCAGGTACGCCAGCATTAATGCACTCCTCTGGCGTGAATTTTCGCTCGATAGGAATTCACCGCGGGAATAACGGCAATCACCAGGATCACGATGGTCAATATAATGGGCCAAGTGACCGGTTGGTTCCATTGGCGGCGCAATTTTGCACGCTTTTGTGGATCGATTCTTTTATATTTCAGCGTATTGTTGGCCATTAAATTGGGTTTTACGTTGTGATACCACGAATGGTACAAGGTAAACTGCTTCGGATGTAAGCCCCACACCCAGGGACTGTCTTTGCGCACAATCTCCATCATGTCATTGATAATCTGTTGACGCTGGGGGCCGTTGTTCATGTTTTTGACCTTCTCAAACAAACGATCAAATTCAGTATTATGATAGTTTGCGGCATTTTCTCCGTTTTTGTCCTTTTTCATGTTGGGCCCATACAGCAAAAACAGGAAATTCTCCGGGTCAGGGTAGTCGGCATTCCATCCCCACTGGAAGAACTGTGCCGTGCCTTTGAGCATTTTATCTTGAAAGCGATTGTAGTCCGTACCGCGTACCACCAATTGAATGTTCAATTTCTGAAACTGTTTGCGAAACCAATCCATACGAGCTTTATCGTCCGGTCCGGTAGCCGTAGTATCAAAAAAGATGGTCAACGGTTTTCCGGTTTTCTCTTCCCGGCCGTCGGGATAACCGGCTTCGGCCAATAACTGTTTGGCATAGCCTATGGATTTTCGTTGCGGGTGACCGTTGACCCAGTCATAGACGTAAGGATTGATTCCTTGCGCGCCTTCTTGATATCCGAATATCCCCGGCGGTATCGGACCTTGTGCGGGTATGCCACGGCCGTTTACAAAAATTGAAATGAATTCTTCGTAATCAATGGCAATGGAGATGGCTTGGCGCAACTTGCGCTTGTCTTCGGATAATCCACCCACGACAGGATCGAGCATATTAAATCCCATATAGTAGGTTGAAGTTCCCACGCCAGTGACCAATTCAATTCCTTTGTCACGCATCTGTCCGCTGAGTCCAACCTCTCCCTGAGTGTTAAAGCTGATTGCCTGATCAAAGCTGTCGGAACTAATTCCGGAAATATCGTAATATCCTTGCAAAAACTTATTCCACGCGGGAATGCTTTCTTTCTCCAGACTGTAAACCGCTTTGTCGATGAACGGCAGGGGCTTGTTCGCATCGGCCAGGAATCCAGCGGCCGCATCACCCGGCTCACCGCTATTTGGATACAACTCACCATGGAAGTTAGGGTTTTTCACCATCACCATTCGCATATTGGGATTGTTCTCGGACAACAGGTAAGGCCCGGTACCCACGGGATACCAATCCAAAGTGACATTTTTTTTGTCCAATCCGGGTTGGGAATAGAACTGATCCACCTCGGGCGGTATGGGCGCGAAAAACGGCATGGCCAGCCAATAGAGAAATTGCGGATATTTACCGTAGATTTTTATTTGATACTTATACCGTCCCAGAACTTTTACACCCTCAAGCGGGTGCTGGCTTAAATCCAAATAAGCATGTTCACCTTGTTCCTCAACCAGTTGTTTGTTCACTTTCTGCAGGTGTTTTCCGTACTCACTAAGGCCGACTATATACTCACTCATAAGTCCAAATATGGGGGAGTGTATGCGCGGATTCGCCAGGCGTTTAATTTCATGCACATAATCATCTGCGACCAACTCCCGTGTACCGCTGTGTGCGAAATCGTTCAAGGAAAATGTGTCTTCCACTTGTTGTGGCGACAAATCCAGGTACAGCGGTTGCCCGTTTTCATCTTTTGCAAAAGCCGGATGCGGTTGGTACATGATTCCCGGTTGTATTTCGATGGTATATACACTGAATGCGATTTGATCAACAGACACGTTGTCCGGTAATTCATTGTTATCGGCATCGACAAAAACAGGCGTTGGCACCGCGATCGCGGTAAGGGGAATCAGCTCATAGGGCCGGTCTAAAAAGTGGTACTGCAAGGGAGGTTCATAGATCTGGCCGGTGAAAACAATTTCGTTGGAACTGTAAGATTGCGCCGGATCGAGATGTTTGGGCCGCTCGGTAAACGTTGAATAATAAATGTTCTGTTGGGATTGTGATTTGGGATAAGGGTTGTTCCAAGGCTCACCACTGCACCCCGAAATAGTGACAGTGGCGGTAAGAATGACCAAAAATAAGCTGAAAACGACTGGAATCTGAGCGATGGTCGATTTGATCTGAATTGCTATCACTGCAAATTTCATAGGGCTCATTATAGCTTAGGAATCGCTGAATAAATCATGGACAATCCGTTGTGTGTCACTAACAAGCTGCGAAAAAAACCGTCAATGCGAGACTCGAAGCGAAAAACGGATAACTTAGCCAGTTTCGCAAGGCCACCACGCCACCAGGGATGGAAGAGGTCCCACAAAGCCGGGGACAGGAGCAGCGTAAGCTTGTTTAAAAAGTGAATCGCTTGAATTTCAGTCATAACAATATTGGCGTTGTTAAAATTTCGCAATAAGCTGCCACAGCTAGGATCGGCGCGCAATGTTTTATGCAGCCACAAGGCGATTTTCAGTCTATGGTTTTTCGTGGCTATTGCGTATAATGCACCACACCTCACAATATACGCAAAGTAAAACATACCTAAAATAAGAAGGGTTTACATTATGGGTTTTTTACAAGGTAAAAAAGCACTGATCGTTGGTTTGGCCAGTAACCGTTCCATCGCCTGGGGAGTCGCCGAGGCAATGCGGCGCGAGGGGGCAGAACTGGCGTTTACCTATCAAAACGACAAATTAAAACCTCGTGTGGAAAAAATGGCTGCAGAATGGGGCTCGAACCTCAGCTTCCCATGCGACGTCAGCAGCGATGCAGAAATCGAAGCTGTATTCGCCGGTTTACAAAGCGCCTGGGACGGCTTGGATATTATCGTACATTCCGTTGCGTTTGCCCCGCGTGAAGCCCTGGAAGGTGGTTATTTAGACAATGTGTCACGTGAAGCCTTTCAAATTGCCCACGACATCAGCTCATACAGTTTTACTGCATTGGCCAAAGCCGGCCGCACCATGATGAATGGCCGCAACGGTGCGTTGTTGACATTAAGTTATTTGGGCGCTGAAAAAGTTTTGCCCGGATATAACGTGATGGGTCTGGCCAAAGCCAGCCTGGAAGCCAACGTGCGTTATATGGCTGCCAATCTCGGCCCGGAAGGCACCCGCGTCAACGCCGTTTCCGCCGGTCCAATCCGCACCCTTGCCGCATCCGGCATTAAAAATTTCCGTGCCATGCTCGACTACAACGAGCAAAATACACCGCTGCGGCGTAATGTGAGCATAGATGAAGTCGGTAACGTGGCGGCATTTTTGTGCTCCGACCTAGCGTCAGGTATCACCGGCGAGATCACTTATGTGGACTGCGGCTACAACATCATGGGCATGGGGCAGCTGGAGAAATAGTGGTTCGTGATGAGTGGTTCATGGTGAGTGGCTCGTGATGAGTCAACAAAACTCGCGCCACTCACTACTCAAAACTTCAATTGCTTGTAAAAATCCTTTTCCCCTTCGCTGCGCGCGATGATGACTGCGCCACAGGAGTCGCTGAATACATTCACACTAGTACGACACATGTCCAGGATTCGGTCGACGGCCAGTATCAATCCTATAGCTTCGGCTGGTAAGCCGATTGCGGCCAGGATAATGGAAATCGCCACCAAACTCGCCGCTGGAATTCCCGCAACACCTATCGAAGTCAGCAACGCCACCAGCACAATGGTGAATTGTTCCGCAAAGCCCAGGTGAATGCCATAAGCCTGGGCGATAAACATGGCGGCAACACATTCGTATAACGCTGTGCCATCCATGTTGATGGTGGCGCCCAAGGGTAAGACAAAACTGGAGGTTCGATTGGATACACCGGCGTTTTTCTCCACGCATTCCAATGTTAATGGCAAGGTGGCCGACGATGATGAAGTAGAAAAAGCAGTAAGTAATGCCGGCGCCATGGCACGAAAATGTAAATACGGATTCACTCCTGCCAGAGTGCGCAACAATATCGGCATTACGACGAAAAAATGCACAGCCAGCGCAGCTACTACGCTGCCAAAAAACATGCCCAGCGGAGCAAACGCATCGAACCCTGTGGCTGCAACCACTTTTGCCACCAAAGCAAATACACCAATGGGGGCAAATTTCATTACGAAATCGGTAATCAACATCATTACGTTGTACACCGCGTCCCAAAACCGATAAATGGTTTCAGCGTTAGGATGTTCTAAGCGTGTCATAAAAAAACCGAACAACAAGCTAAAGAAAATCAAACCCAGCATTTGACCGGCAGCCGCAGCCTGTACGATGTTGGTGGGTACCAGGCGTAAAAACACTTCAGCGATATCACCGGCCCCTTTGCCTTCGACTTTCCCTTTAATGTCTTCCAGGTCGCCGCTCAGGCCAATGAGATCCTTAGCCGGCTGACCATCAACGATTCCCGGTGAGACTATGTTGACGACGATCAGGCCGATCAAAATTGCGATCAAACTGGTGGCCATGTAGTACAAGATGGTTTTGCCGCCCAGTCGACCAAGATGGCCATGTTGCTGCCCGATCCCGGCGATGCCGATGATGATGGAAGACGCCACCAGTGGCACGATCAGCATCTTAAGCGCGTTTAAGAATAACGTGCCTATGAATTCAAAAATACTGTAGAAAGTTACGCCGAAAATAGTGGCGTCTTTACCGGCTAACAAACCGGCAAGGACGGCGACAAAGAGTGCGATGATAATCTGCCAATGCAGTTTTAACTTTGGCATTGCTCTGTGAACGAGTAGTTAATGATGGCTGACGCCCAGAACATTCGAATGCTAAATTCTAAGCGGATTCAACCTTGATTTAGATATTTGTTATTGCTTGTTTTATTTATTGCTTATTCCACGTTTTCTTGCTGAATGACAATTTTTGCTTCTTCCTTCATGGTCGCTAGCAAGTCGTTGAACACCGCTTCCCCACGAATACCGGTGAGGGTCTGCTTAAGATTTACCTTCTTAGACTCTTCGATTTCGCCAATTTTACCGTCAGTAACGCTGTTAACGGCAACCACCGCATAGTCTCCAGCAGCCAGAACGGTGCCGCCGTAACTGCGATCCCCCTCTTTTGGGCGACTGAGTTTAAACGCTTGTTTGACAATAGCCGAATCGATTTTGCGATCGCTGCGCTTGAGTTCCCCGGATTTAGTCCATTCAAGCCCCATTTCCTCAGCAATGGCTGACGGTTCTTCTCCAGCGCGTAAACGGGATATAATTTCTTCACCCTGTAATTTGGCTTTTTCCTGAGCTTTTTCGTTCATCAAACGGATTTTGATTTCCGCTTTGGCTTGCTCCAGAGTACGCGGCTTTTTCTCCACGTGATCTTTTACCCGCAAGACAACTACGTGGTTTTCTCCAATTTCCAGGGGCTCACTGTTGTAACCTTCCACCAATACTTCATTGCTGAACGCCGCTTGCGCTACCTTGGGATTTGCGGCTACACCCGTCCCGCCCTGGCGGCCAAATAATGGCGTAGTCTTTATTTCCAATCCCACCGCACCGGCGGCATCCGTCAATGTGGTAGGGACTTCATACGCCAGCGTGGTTAATTTTTCCGCTTCTTGGAAGAATTTGCGATCGGCGATATTTTGTTGATATTCGGCCAGCAACTCGTCCTTAACTTCATCAAAAGACTTGGATTTTTCAGCACGAATTTCCTCGAGCTTTATAATGTGAAAACCAAAGGAAGACAATACCGGTTCGCTGATTTCACCTTCCTTGAGGGAGAACAAAGCATCCTCGTATTGTGGATCCAAATTACCGCGGCCAAAAAATCCGATATCACCGCCTAACTTAGAGGAGCCCGGGTCGTCGGAAAACTCTTCCGCCAGTTTGGCGAAATCGGCACCGTCCGTTAATTTTTTATAAATGTCGTTGGCTTTTTCACGAGCTTTGGTAATGGTTTCTTCATCTGCCCCGGCATCGACAGCAATCAAGATGTGGCGGCTGCGACGTTCTTCGGGCACTTGAAATTGACTGGCACGCTCTTTATAGAACTGCTGCAACTCTTCATCGGTGGGTTGTACATCTTTGCCTAAATCTGTGGATTTTAGTTCTACATATTCGATACTGACTTGCTCAGGTGTCATAAACTCATCACGATGCTGTTCGTAATACTGTTGCAGCGCATCTTCACTGGCATCCGCCTCGTCTTTGAACCGATCGGCTTTTAACAGCAAATGATCAACGTCGCGAGTCTGATTTTCAAGTTTTAATAAACGATCCAACTCAGCTTGAGGCACTATCGCGCTGGTGGACACTCCAGAGTGCAACTGTTGAGTCAATATCGCGCGTTGCAATCGATGTTCAAAACTGGCTGGCGTTTCGCCTTGGGCTTTCAAGGCGCTAGTATACAATTGGTTGGAAAACTGACCGTCCGCCTTGAAGGCATCGATACTTAATATCGTCTGTTTGACGCTGGCCTCCGCCACCCGAAACCCGGCATCGTTGGCATGCTGCGCCAACAACTCCTGATTGATAAGATCCTGCATGGCTTGCTCTTTGATGCGTGCGTCAAAGACGGAAGGGTCGTATTGAGCACCCAGCATTTCCCGCATGCGATTGCGTTGCATGTAATAGTTTTGTTGATAGTCGCGCTGGCTGATTTCTTCACCGTTGACCATGGCCGCAACCAAAGGACCGCCCCCGTCCATATATTTATTGATACCCCACAAGGCGAAAGGGATGATGAGAAGAATAACGATTGCCCAGGCAATCCAGCCTTGGATTTTTTCTCGAATAAAGTGAAGCATGCTCTAGGTTACCAACTGGTTTATATTATATCGTTTTCGTTAGAATCATAAGCAAGAAAGGCGTTCCCTTTACGTAGCACAAAAACCAGCCTGAGTTAACGGTCAATTAACTTGGTCAGCTTCGCTATACTTTCGCTACGCAAAGGGAACGCCTGGTCATTTGGCGGAGTGGACGGGACTCGAACCCGCGACCCCCGGCGTGACAGGCCGGTATTCTAACCAGCTGAACTACCACTCCTGGTTTGAAAAATGGTGGGTGCTGTAGGACTTGAACCTACGACCCTCGCCTTGTAAGGGCGATGCTCTCCCAACTGAGCTAAGCACCCCTGGAAAGCGCGCTAGTTTACGGCATCTTTTAACGCTTTGCCAGCTTTAAATGCCGGATTTTTTGATGCCTTAATTTGGATGGGCGCTCCGCTACGTGGATCCCGGCCTGTTCGCGCCGCACGCTCGCGAACCAGGAAAGTCCCGAACCCGACTAGAGAAACTTGCTCGCCCTTGCTAAGGGCGTCCGTAATTGCGGCGATCATACTGTCAACCGCTCTCGTTGCAGCCGCTTTTGTTAAATCAGTGTTTTCTGCGACCGCTTCCACCAATTCCGCTTTATTCAAATTATCTTCCCCTCAAGAGTTGATTTCATTGTTATCCGCGTTCAGCTTTACAAATTGTTTCAGTATGAGCTGTTTCGCGGGCTGAGCAGCGCTTTATACCAATATGCGCGAAGACCTGTCAAGGACAATGTTTCCCCTCCAGCCAACGATCACGGCTTGGACGGTCATCCTAAGACATCGGATTTTCACAACGAAAACAGCCGCTTGCTGTCTCAGCAAGCGGCTGTAACTTGTCTTTTAATGTGTATGAATAGAATTGCTTTCGTCAGATGCCGGTTTTTTTTCCAGCTCTTTTACCGCTTCCTCGGACAATGGTTCAGGTATTTTGGTCAAGGCAACCGCCAACACCTGGTCAATCCATTTCACGGTTCTGATATCCAGCTTTTCCTTGATATTCTCCGGAATTTCCGCCAAATCGCGGCTGTTCTCTTCCGGTATCAAAACAGTTTTTATACCGCCTCGGTGCGCGGCCAATAGTTTTTCTTTCAAACCACCAATGGGTAGCACTTCACCTCTTAACGTGATTTCACCGGTCATGGCCACATCCGCACGCACCGGTATTCCGGTTAATATAGATACAATGGCCGTACACATTCCAACACCGGCACTGGGTCCGTCTTTCGGCACGGCTCCTTCCGGCACATGGATATGGATGTCTTTCTTTTCGTAAAACTCGTGGGAGTCGATACCCAGCGCTTTGGCGCGGCTACGCACCACTGTCATGGCCGCTTGAACCGATTCTTTCATCACGTCTCCGAGCTGGCCCGTGATAACGGTTTTGCCTTTGCCAGGCACCAACACCGCCTCTATTGTCAATAAATCTCCGCCGACTTCGGTCCAAGCCAAACCCGTGACTTGTCCCAACTGATCTCTTTCTTCCGCTAAACCAAATCGGTAGCGCTTCACGCCCAAATAGTCGCCTAAATTTTGTTCAGTAATTTGAATTTGACCATTGGCTTCTTCCAACAAAATGTTCTTCACTACTTTGCGACATAGTTTAGAGATTTCCCGCTCCAAATTACGCACTCCGGCCTCGCGAGTGTAATAGCGGATAATGTCTCTTATTGCCCCTTCGGAAATACTGATTTCATCCTCAGACAGACCGTTAGCTTTAATTTGCTTGGACAGTAAATAGCGCAGGGCGATGTTTACTTTCTCATCTTCGGTATACCCGGAAAGGCGAATCACTTCCATACGATCCAGTAAAGGCGCAGGAATGTTCATGGTATTGGCCGTGGCAACAAACATAACATCGGATAAGTCGTAGTCCACTTCCAGATAGTGATCGTTGAACGTATGGTTTTGCTCCGGATCAAGCACTTCCAATAATGCCGAGGCCGGATCGCCGCGAAAGTCCATGGCCATTTTGTCGATTTCATCCAACAAAAATAATGGATTTTTATAACCGATTTTGGACAGGTTTTGAATAATTTTACCTGGCATAGAGCCAATGTAAGTGCGTCGATGACCACGAATTTCCGCTTCGTCACGCACTCCACCCAACGCCATACGCATAAATTTGCGGTTGGTCGCCCGGGCAATAGATTTACCCAACGACGTTTTACCCACCCCCGGTGGGCCCACCAGGCATAATATCGGTCCTTTTACTTTTTTGGCTCGCTGTTGCACCGCCAAATACTCCAGGATTCGCTCTTTGACTTTCTCCAATCCATAATGATCGGTTTCCAATACCTCCTCTGCCTCACCTAAGTGGTTTCTCACTTTGGAGCGCTTTTTCCAAGGTACATTGACCAACCAATCGATGTAATTGCGTACCACGGTTGCTTCTGCCGACATAGGCGACATCATGCGTAATTTATTCAGCTCAGTTTCCGCCTTTTCGCGGGCTTCTTTAGACATGCCTGCTTTTTCGATCTTTTTGGCAAGTTCATCTAGTTCACTATGACCTTCGTCCAGGTCGCCCAGCTCTTTTTGAATGGCTTTCATTTGCTCATTCAAATAGTATTCGCGCTGGCTTTTTTCCATCTGGCGTTTGACGCGACCACGAATGCGCTTCTCCACTTGCAGCAAATCAATTTCGGCTTCCATCAACCCGATGAGATGCTCCAAGCGCTCATGCAAATCAATCATTTCGAGAATTTTTTGTTTCTCGTCGATTTTTAAAGACATGTGAGCGGCAATGGTGTCGGCTAAACGTCCAGGCTCATCAATGCTGGATAAAGAAGAAAGGATTTCCGGCGGTACTTTCTTGCTGAGCTTGACGTATTGATCAAACTGCGTCATGACCGATCGCATCAAAACTTCGGATTCCCGGTCTTCTTCACCCCCGAGAGTTGTTTCAACCATGGCAATTTGGGCATTGAAAAACTCTTCCGTGCCGATGAAATTGATGATCTTGGCGCGTTCACTGCCTTCTACCAGGACTTTGATCGTGCCATCGGGTAATTTGAGCAGTTGAAGAATGTTTGCAATTGTGCCAATGCGGTACAAATCTTCAATTTCTGGTTCGTCCTGAGAGGCATTTTTTTGGGCAACCAACAAGATTTGTTTGTTTTCATCCATCGCTTTTTCCAGCGCCTGGATGGATTTTTCCCGCCCGACAAATAAAGGAATCACCATAAAGGGATACACCACAACATCACGCAGCGGCAATACCGGCATAACTTGCAATTGATCATTGATAACGTTGGAAACTTTGTCTTGCTCAGACATGATATTGCCCCTCTAAAAACGGTTAGCCTTGAATACTCGTAGGCGGACTGAACGTGTAAATTAAAATGTGCGGACGCTTACACAGGACTTCAAGGGGACACAGAAGTGGTGTCAAATAGTCAGCGTGCCCGCGACGCTGAATACGATGGGTCGAACTTTGGTTATCTTTCGAACTTCGGTTGTAACAAGCTGGCTTCGAAAAGCCAGCTAATAACAAATGGTTAGACCTGCCAATACGGTATCGGATTAATCAGATGCCGCCCGGCTTTGTTCACCGCCTTCGAACATCAACAGCGGTTTGGATTTGGTATCAATGACGTCTTCATCAATGATGACTTTACTCAGATTTTCCATAGACGGAAGGTCGTACATGGTATCCAATAGAACATGTTCCAGAATTGACCTCAAACCGCGTGCTCCGGTTTTGCGTTCCATGGCCTTGCGGGCAACAGAGTACAAAGCTTCCGGGCGAAACTCCAATTCGCAGTTTTCCATCTCGAACAACTTTCCATACTGTTTGGTAATGGCGTTTTTGGGCTCGGTCAATATGCGTACCAGTGCGTCTTCGTCCAATTCTTTCAACGTGGCAATGACGGGCAAACGGCCAACAAACTCAGGTATCAAGCCGTATTTGGTCAAATCTTCCGGGGCTACCGCTTCCAGCACTTCGCCAATCGTCTTCTTGTGCTCCTTACTCTGAACCTGGGCCGCAAAACCGATACCGCTTTTTTCGGAGCGATCGCGGATGATTTTCTCCAATCCGTCAAAAGCGCCACCACATATAAACAGAATGTTACCGGTATTGACCTGTAAAAATTCCTGCTGAGGGTGCTTACGACCACCTTGCGGCGGAACCGATGCAATGGTGCCTTCAATCAGTTTCAATAAGGCTTGCTGAACCCCTTCCCCGGAAACATCACGGGTAATGGAAGGATTATCGGATTTGCGGGAAATTTTATCGATTTCATCGATATAGACGATGCCGGTTTGGGCTTTCTCCACATCGTAATCGCATTTTTGCAGCAGCTTTTGAATAATGTTCTCAACATCTTCACCCACATAGCCGGCTTCCGTCAATGTGGTGGCGTCCGCGATGGTGAACGGTACGTTTAACAAACGCGCCAGCGTTTCGGCCAATAACGTCTTGCCGCTACCCGTGGGCCCAATTAGAAGGATGTTGCTTTTGGCTAATTCCACGTCGTCTTTTTTCTGTCCGGCTTCCAACCGCTTATAGTGGTTGTAGACTGCAACAGACAGAATTTTCTTGGCCCGTGGTTGGCCTATGACGTATTCGTCCAGAATTTTGTTGATTTCGTGAGGAGTCGGGAGTTTGCTTCCGCCCAGACTGGCGGATTTATCTTCTACCTCTTCTCGAATGATGTCATTGCATAACTCAACACATTCGTCACAAACGAAAACTGAAGGACCAGCAATAAGTTTTCGAACTTCGTGCTGACTTTTGCCGCAAAAAGAGCAATAAAGCAGTTTTCCGCTATCATCACCCTTGTTGTGCTTATCATCTGGCATACCCGACCTCGTGTACATAATAATTGCAGGGTTTTACTGATTTTATGTCCTGCGATGTTAAAATAGATATCGTCTAGCTTCAAACTCTACTTTAACTTTAATTATATTCAGATAGCAACAACCTTTTACAATATTTCCACTAATCAATAACTTAAAATGATTTATTGATTGCTCATGGCCGATCTGCTGTGCAGCACTTTGTCGATTAATCCATATTCCACCGATGCATCAGCACTCATAAAATTATCCCTATCCGTATCCACTGCAATCTTTTCAATAGGTTGGCCGGTATGATCCGCCAGGATTTGGTTCAAGCGTTCACGGGTGTATAAAATTTCTTTGGCGTGAATTTCGATATCCGTAGCCTGTCCCTGTACCCCGCCCAACGGCTGGTGAATCATAACCCTGGAATGTGGCAGACTGAAGCGCTTGCCTTTAGAACCACCGCAAAGTAATAACGCTCCCATGCTGGCAGCCTGGCCAATCACCATGGTACTGACGTCGCAATTTACAAATTGCATGGTATCGTATATTGCCATGCCAGCGGTAACCGACCCGCCGGGAGAGTTTATGTAAAAGCTGATATCTTTATCCGGATTTTCCGATTCTAAAAATAACAGTTGAGCAACGATAATATTCGCTGTGTGATCATCAACAGGACCGACTAAAAAGACTACCCGTTCCTTTAATAAACGGGAATAAATGTCATATGCCCTTTCACCGCGAGCAGACTGCTCGACTACCATGGGAACCAGGTTTAATGCAGTAATTTCGCTGGAATAACCGTTACTCATCTTTGTGTTCACCTATTTATCATTCACTTATATTTGAAACATCTATTATCGATTTACCCATGGCAAATTTATAATAGAAATCATTCAGGATCGCTCTAAATATAGACTATTTATTTAAGTTAGGCGGGTTTTGGATTCATTATTTCGTCAAATGTGGCTTTTTTTTCTGTGACATTGGCCTGACTCAACACCCAATCCACCACCTCTTCTTCCAAGGCGTAATTTTCGATCTCGTTCATGCGTTGAGTATTACCATAATAATACTTAATCACTTCCTCCGGGGTTTCATAAGACGCGGCAATACCTTCTACTATTTCTCGAATTTTCGCCGGCGATGCTTTGATATCGTGTTGCTTAATCACCTCGGATAATACCAAACCCAATGCCACTCGCTGTCTAGCTTGCTCCTCGAACACAACCGGGTCAATATCCGTTTGTTGCTGCCCCATGGACTGTTTGCGCTGCTCTATTAACGCGTGAATTTCGTTGTCCACCGGTGCTTTCGGCACTTCAATCTGGTTATTTTTCAATAATGCATCCATAACCTTTTGTTTTAATTGCTTTTTTATGGTGTTATCCAGTTCGCGCTGCATATTTTCCTTCACCTGATCGCGGAACGCCTGAAGGCCACCTTCTTTAACGCCCATTTTTGTAGCAAACTCGTCATCAAGTTCAGGTAATTCCGGCTGTTCGACGCGATGCACTGTGACGTCGAAGGTCGCGGCTTTGCCCGCTAAATTGGCCGCATGATAATCATCGGGAAAATTCACCGTCAATGTGGTTTCCTGCCCGGCTTCTACGCCCACAAGTTGCTCTTCAAATCCGGGTATCATGCGATTCGCACCCAATTCCACGGGATATTCTTCCGCTTTTCCGCCTTCAAAAGGTTGACCGTCAATTTTACCTTCAAAGTTGATGACCACTCTGTCGCCGGATTGGGATTTCCTTTCCACCGCTTTGTAGGCCGTTTGCTGCTTACGGATGGTTTCCACCATATCATCGATGTCTTGGTCGGTGATTTCCACAGCAGGTTTTTCAATGCTGAGCTGGTTCATGTCGGAAAGGGTAATTTCAGGATACACTTCAAACGTGGCAGTAAATTCCAGTCCTGATGCATCTTCCGCCATTGCTTTGGGTTCAATGTGCGGCTGGCCGGCCGGGACGAGCTTTTCCTGAGATAATGCTTCATAAAAACTCGATTGCATAACCTCACCCATCACTTCCTGCTGAACTTGACTGCCATAGCGCTTTTCGATGACTTTCATGGGCACTTTACCCGGGCGGAAACCATCAAGCTTGGCTCTATGGGCCAGGTTTTTAAGCCGTGTTTGCACTTCTTGCTCGATTTTTTCCTTAGGGACTTCTACGGTCATGCGGCGCTCTAAACCGCTGGTGGTTTCTACTGAAACTTGCATTTTATTCGGGTCTCCGTGCTGACTTACAAGTTGTTGATCGCTTACGTAATTATTCTTAACTTAACGTTAAATATAACAGGAAGATTTAATTGGTGCGAAAGGAGAGACTCGAACTCTCACGGGTTACCCCACTGGAACCTAAATCCAGCGCGTCTACCAATTCCGCCACTTTCGCATTCAGCCGAGCATTATACCATTGCAAGCCACTGCTATCGCCACACAAGTGATATCGCTAAAAAATAGAAGCTGTTTCTGTTAAAACTAATAAAGCCCTGCTGGAGGGCTTTATATATGTACAATCTAACGATAAACAATCGAACAAATGGGGTGGACGATGGGACTCGAACCCACGACGACCGGAATCACAATCCGGGGCTCTACCAACTGAGCTACGTCCACCATAGATAAATAAGCGCTAAATAATACAGCAGTGATCTTAATAAGTGTACTATTTGCGGTACTGCTTGTGGCATTTGCGGAAAAATAACACTCGAGGGGCTCAAACACAATACAGCTGAAACTGGCGCGCCCGGCAGGACTCGAACCTGCTACCCTCGGCTTAGAAGGCCGATGCTCTATCCGGATGAGCTACGGGCGCAAGTCAAACCGATCATTTCTTCCATCACCGCAATCCAATCATAGGCACTTCATCTGCGATGGCGCCTGCCGGCAAATAAATTGGTCGGGGTAGAGAGATTCGAACTCCCGACATCCTGCTCCCAAAGCAGGCGCGCTACCAGACTGCGCTATACCCCGAAGGCCGGTAATTATACCTTGCCGAAAAAATCTTGCCAAAACCCTTTATAATACCCGCGGTGGCCGGTGGTTTTAACCACCCACCTCAAGAGGCGTGAAGTTTACGGAGATTAAACTGATTTGGCAAGTTTGGGCGCTCTGGCTTGGTTTATCGAATCTGGCGTGCGAATATATTGCCATATTAATAACAATTCACTTTTTCGAACCAGCCAAACTTGACTGAAAATGACAGCATCCATTATTGATGGCAAGAAAATTGCCGGGCAAATCCGCTCAGAAATTAAGCAGCGCGTAGCCGAACGCATCGCCTGCGGGAAAAGGCCTCCAGGCCTGGCCGTGGTTTTGGTCGGCTCGAATCCCGCATCGCAGGTTTATGTCGGCAGTAAACGCAAAGCCTGCGAAGAAGTAGGATTTAAATCGGTCTCTTACGATTTAGCGGAATCCACCAGTGAAGAATCCCTTCTGGCCTTAGTTCACGACATTAACAATGATTCGGAAATCGACGGTATTCTGGTGCAATTACCGTTGCCATCTCACATAAACCCAAACGTCGT
>JAJDNG010000097.1 GCA_022340845.1 Gammaproteobacteria bacterium
CGCCGCAAAGCCACCCGAACCGGCGATTATGGTTAAATAAAACTGGGATACTAGTCTCCCACCGTTTTCCCCGCCAACAGATTACATTAGTTTATCTAAGAAACTACTATTTCAAGAAATTACTATTCCAAGAAATTACTAATCCAACAAACTGCCCGACAGTCCTTGTTCCGGGTAGTTCTCTTTCAGTAATGCTTTCGCCAGTGCATTGGCGGCTTCCAGATGATCACTATTGTTTTTGATGATCGTTTGGATATCATTGTAACGTTGTTGGGGGCTGTATTTAAATTGACTATTTTTCGAATACACGCCAAACAGTTTGTCGATTTCCGTTTGCGCATCAATGCCGGCTTGCGCTTGCAGGCCGAACAACTTAGCACATGCTTCTATGGCATCCAGTGGTCGGTCAAGCATGCGGTTAAAATCCAAACTGCGTAATCGCGTTCTAGAACATTGCCGCGCTTGATGATATAGCGCGATGTTGTAAGACCAATAGACAGCAGCCATTTCACCGTATGCGGTGTCATCCAGAGAAAAGGGCTGCTGATTGTTCAAGACCTCTGTTGCTATGGACTTCACAGCATTATAACGCTGACGTATCCATTCACGACGATTGTCCGCTTTCAAGCAACCCGCCAGAAATTCACTCAAAGGGGTATACATAAACAATACAGGCAAATCTGCGCGCCATTTGAGCATGTCAATCATTAAGGGGTTGGCGTTGTCATTGGCCTTGATGACGGCAACATGTGCTGCATCATAACTGCGTGAAAGCAATCTTACCACCCGTTCCAGCCATTGTGGGTCGTTGTGGTTCTGGGATTTTAGGTAATGTAACAGATTACCGAGCACTTCAGGTTCGCGTAATGGTAGGCAGTCAAACACCGAGTTCAATGCCTGCGCCATCAATGTTGAGCCGCAAAATGCGGTATGAAAAATAAAACAAGCAGGTTGTAAGGGGGTGGTATCCGCGATAGTTTTCGCCCATTGCAGGTTGGACTCAATCACGTAAGTGCCTTTTATTCTGGCCGGATCGAGAAACACACTTTCGCGATACCATTGCGGCGACATCTTCACAAAGTACGCTATTTC
This sequence comes from Gammaproteobacteria bacterium, assembly GCA_022340845.1. GTDB lineage: Bacteria > Pseudomonadota > Gammaproteobacteria > SZUA-152 > SZUA-152 > JAJDNG01. Next base: position 1,093 of record JAJDNG010000097.1, read on the forward strand.
TTCGCTAAATTGAATCCTGACCGGAAAAAGATCAGGGGAGCGGGTGATTGCTTGCAGAGCCTGCTCAATGTGCGGAGTCAATCCACCTTGCGCGATAGTGCCGTCCGGGGCAATGCGGGCCATGATGTCGGCGCTTATGGCCCGGCGCTGCGGTACTGCGCAACAAGCTGAAAAATATATGCCGCTACCGCAAGGACACAATGGATGTTCGCTGGAATCGTTCATGGACAAGGTTTTTATGATTTATGTAGTTTTCGCAAGCGAGTTATTATGTCGCCAATTGCATACTGCGGCAATAGTAAAATCATTCTGGCCAGTTGACGAGGTTTGCAGGGCCGAACTACTATGTTGCTTCAGCTATAACTTTTCTCAGGCACGGGGAGCACAAATGCCCGGATCTATTGGACCACAACATTTATCAGGCAGTTGACTATGCGTATTGGCCATTTTGAAACATTAAAACCGATTTGCCCACGATGTAAAATCGAACGCCAGGTTCATTCTGCATTGAAGATTGCCAAAGTCGTCCAGCAACAAGACGATATTATTATCGACGGCGATCTGGAATGTTCCGATTCTCGCTGCCGGATGCGCTTTCCCATAATCGATGGGATTCCGATTATATTTAATAATCGTAACCAATATATTAACGAGAATTTCTATCACATCACGGTACGCAGTGATTTGCCATCGTCAGCGGAAGACCTATTAAGTGATGTGTCAGGCCCAGGCGCGGAATATAACCGCATGCGCCATTACATGAGTGTATATTGCTGGGACCACTATGGTGACAAGGCGCCCCAGGGTGAATTCGCGCATCTGGCTTTGAAAACCGTGCCCGGCAGCCTGGTAAAATGTTTTAACGCGGGCGTTGATTTGCTGAAACACAAGCCGACTGCGCCGATGATTGATTTGGGATGCGCGGTGGGGCGTTGCAGCTTCGAATGGGCTGAGCACAATCCGGGGTTAGTATTGGGAATTGACCTGAATTTTTCACTGCTTCGTATCGCTCAACGCATATTGCGGGAAAACCGTGTTGCTTTTCCTCTGAAACGTTCCGGCGTGGTGTTCGACCGGCATGAATATGACTTGGCATTTGAAAATCGGAAGAATGTGGACTTTTGGGCTTGTGATGCGTTAGCGCTGCCGTTTGAGGACGAATCCTTTTCATTTGCGAATGCCATGAATATCTTCGATGCCGTATCTGTACCCCGCAGGCTATTGGTATCTATCCGTGATTTGCTGGTATCCGGTGGCAGTGCGGTTCTTGCAACCCCGTATGATTGGACGCCACCGACGCCCATGCAGCACTGGGTGGGTGGGCGATTGCATAGCAATCCGCAAGAGGCAACACCAGAGTCGTTGCTAAGAAAAATACTTTCTCCGCAGAACAATCCTGATGCGGTCAAGAATCTGTCTTTGGTCGGAGAGATAGAAGAACATCCCTGGGATTTGCGTATCCACAATCGCCTGGTCCATAGCTATAATGTGCATATATTTGCCTGCCGGAAAACATAACGTAGCGTCTGCAAGATAGCGCTGAGCCAAACAGTTAACCTTGAAGATAGCGTCACGCAGGAGCGCCTACCCAGTTACACGATCTGATCTTCAGTAATGTTGGCGAAAGCGTGCGGATAGATGACTAAGTGGCGTTTGGGTTCGCTGCCGACGCTTTCGGCGATGACCCGGTGGCGGCTGGCGACGCGGTGTTGCAGTTTGCGCACCGAAGGTGGCCGTGGTGACAACTCGACCACAATCCCTTCATCGATGGCTTTTTGAATCGCATGTTCTGTTTCACGTACTACGGCATCCACTTCCTCGTTTTCCATCCCATAGACGACATTGAATACGTCGCGTAACAATCTGCGTAACTGCGATGTGGTGTTTTTCTTTACCGGGAAGACCGGTAACCCCGTAGCTTGCACCATGCGGCGCAAGCGCGGTTCCTCGGCGCGGGTGCGTAGGGCCACGATAAGATGGGCGCGATCCGGTTTGTTGGTCACTATGGCTTCCAGGCGCATATCACGAATTACCCGGTCAATGCTGTCACGACTGATCCCGTAAGGATAAATGCGTACTACGCCTTTAATATCCGCGGCGGAAAATTGCGTTGAACCGGCCGGAGGATGAGGTTCGACCACCAGTGGTGCGGATTCGGCGACCAGTTCTTCGCCATCCGGGGTGCGGCGGATACCACCGGCAGGGCGATTGCGTAGCAACTGATCTACTGCGCTGGCGGTGTCCGTGTGCACGATGACTTCGTTGTGATTGACAATCTCCACCACGGCATTAAAAGTGGGCGGCGCTTTACGCTCGCTAATGGTTTTTTGAGTGCCCCTCAGCCGTGCCTCTTCGTCGCCTAATGTAACGGTTTGTACACCGCCGACGAGATCCGATAAGGTTGGGTTACGCAACACATTTTCCAATGTATTGCCGTGTGCCGTGCTGATCAATTGTACACCGCGTTCGGCTATGGTTCTTGCCGCCAGGGCTTCAGCCGTGGTGCCGATTTCATCCACAATTATGACTTCCGGCATATGGTTTTCCACCGCTTCGATCATCACGGCGTGTTGTTGCTCAGGATGAACCACCTGCATGCGTCGTGCTGTGCCGATGGCCCGGTGGGGAATGTCGCCGTCGCCGGCGATTTCGTTGGAAGTATCGATGACAATCACACGTTTGTTAAATTCGTCCGCTAAAACCCGGGCAATCTCCCGTAATTTTGTGGTTTTCCCCACACCCGGGCGTCCTAGCAACAACACACTGCGGCCGGCTTCGATGAGATCGCGTATTTGATCTATGGTGCCGAAAATGGCGCGTCCCACCCGTAGGGTCAATCCGATAATGGCGCCATGGCGGTTGCGAATAGCGGAAATCCTGTGTAGCGTGCCTTCTATTCCGGCGCGATTATCGGCGCCAAACTCGCCCACGGTGGAAATCACCTGATCCAAATCGGCACGGCCAACGGGCGTTGCTGACAGGCTTACTGAGCTTCCCGGCAAACGCGCCTCAGGGGGGCGACCTAAATCCATGATCACTTCCAATAATTCTTCCCGGGGCAGTTTTTCCAAGGCTATTTGCAGATTATCTGGAAGCGTTCTGATCAATAACGTTAAATCGTCAGTGAGTGTTTCTATTTTCATAGGGGTTGATCCGCGGGCTGACCGGGTGTGACGGCATATTTATAGTATATCCCAACTCCGGGGAATGGTCCCGGCTGTTTTTACTTACGGGGAATCGCTTGTCAGACTGTGATATCATTGCATGCGCGATCAAGCGGATACTGGCAAAGACATTCTCAGCTGTATTTGGTTTCACTACGATTTTTAGGTTTTTATCGAAGATATTAAAAGCGCCGATTGAACACTGGTTTCTGCAAGCATTGATCCTGATCAACATGATAAAAGCTGTTTTCGATTAGGTTGTTGACTGAGCCATTAGAAAACCAAACGATATTAATAAACTGGAAACGGATTAAATTTTATGTATGGCGTCATTTTTCATTTTTTGCGCAATTATGTGATTGATAAGCACGGCGGTGTGGATACCTGGCGGGCGTTGCTGGCCGCCAACGGCCGCAAGATTGATAATTACAATCCCATTACGGAATATCCCGATTCCGAAGTGATTGCGTTGGCGAAAACGGCATCTGAAAAACTGAAAGTGCCATTTGCGGCAGTACTGGAAGATTTTGGGGCGTATACCGCAAAACAACTTGTGACTTTTTATCACATGTATGTCAAACAAGAGTGGAAAACATTTGACGTTATCGAAAACGCGGGCACCAATATTCACAAAGCCCTGAACCAATATAATAAAACCCGCAAACCGCCGCATATAGACGCAACACGAACCGCTGATGATCAGTTACTCATACATTATTATTCGCAACGAAAGCTGTGCCCGGTAGTAAAAGGTATAATTAGAGGCCTGGGCGAGCACTATGGTGAATCGTTTATCATCAAAGAAACGGAGTGTATGCATTCCGGCCATCCTCACTGCACCATATCGGTACAAAAAATAAAATAACGTCTCTTCAGCGAAGAGTTTTTTCGTGGATTCGCGTCCCTTACCGAAAGTAGTCAATACTATGCCCCTTGGCTGAAATGTGGCTTCGCCCTGACTAAGCAAGGCGGTTGACACGCTTTTCTCTTTGAGGAACCTCAAAATAAGTCGTGGATGTCGTCCACGTCTTAGTTCAGTGGTTCCTGAATGAAACGGCCGCTGATTGCGTGAGTTTTTCGCGGTATGTTTTTGTTAAAAATTATCTATCGGGTTTCGATGAGGAATATCGCATTTTGTAAGCCGATGGCTGACATATCTAAATGTATTTTGCGGGGTTGTTAATTTATCCGGATTTGGTATCGTTGCGCCTGTAGTCTCTAACTAGTGTGACACAAGGAAGAAGGCGTCAAGGAGGAATTTGTATGGAGTATTGGTCATAGGAAATGATCCGAACATTGGAGGTTCGGGATGGAGGTACCGGAAGGCGGCAACAGGCCGCCTTCTTTTTTTGTAAACGGTAGCGTTTCAAATCAATCAGTACGTGCATGGCGCTGCGATTTTACAGGTGTATACCACTCAAGTGCTTGTAGTGGGTTTTGCTTGGACCTGGGTAAACGTCGCCGGCTGCTTTGGTTTAACCAAAGAAGGATTAACCAAAGAAGGATTAATCAAAGAAGGATTAATCAAAGAAGCTTAAGGCAGTGAAAAAGATAGCGCGGGTGTTGCGATAACACACTAAAACCACAAACTTTCAACATTAGGTTTCACGCCAAGATCCTTTTCGGCACAGACCCGCCATCACACAGGTTTTGCACGTTTGGCTGTCCCCCCACGCAGGCAAGCCCTGACCCTGGTGCATGGCTCGCATAATGTCCACCAAACGATTCGCCACGGCGCTTTGCAGTTGATTAAGGGCATCTCCCTCAATAAATACGTTTGCACCAAATCGGTTGGCGTCCAGACTCAGATATTCCACGCGTTCGGTTGTGACGGTCTCACCTTCAATGGATTGCATTAATAACGCATAAAAAGGCAATTGCACCGCTTCACCCGAAGCGATGTCGTCATTGGACGGCACCCGTCCGGTTTTGTAGTCAATAATCTTAAAACCCCTGTCGGACCGATCAACGCGGTCCAATTGACCTTTGATTTGGCACTCGCCGGATAATGCGATGCGCTCGCTGTTTTTCTCCACTTTATAAACCTGCCATTGTTTGGATTGTTCTATTTGCCAGTCCAGGTAGCGGGGGATCAGTTCCAGCCAACGTTTAAGCCAGCCCCTGTGGATAAAATTGTCTTCAATGTCCTTTTCAAATACCTGATGGGATATTAGTTCTAGTAAATCGATGGCAGTTTGTTTGTTCGCTTCGGAAAATGGTTTGTCAAATGGTCCGGGCAAGCCGGCTACTTTGCTGTGAAAGGCTTGCAGACAAGCATGTACTTTACTGCCGAATTCATCTTTTTGCAGCATTTCGCGTACGGTATCCGGTGGAGACAAACGCAAACAACGAGCCGCAAAAAACTGGTAAGGACAATTCATGACTTGCTGATAACTGGTTGCGCTCATGGTTTTAGGCAACAATTCCGGAGCAGGCTCGGCAACCGGATGTGGTTCCATGGGGTGTGGCAGGGGCGCCGACGTATCACACCACTGAGCGTCGATTTGTTCCACCAGGTATTGCAGTTCGGAATCCCACAGCGATGAGGGGTATGCCAAAGCGTGAAATGACTGGATGGCTTCCAGCCATGGTGAGGGGATGAGTTCTTCGCCGTTTTCCGCGAGCGTCCTGGTCATTAATATCCGGGGCTGATCTGAAGCGCGGGTGCTTTGTAACAGCCGGCGAAAATAAAAAAACTGATTGGCGTGTTTCTGCTGTACGGTGGGAATGCCCAGGGCGTGGCGCACTGCGTCGTTGAAAAACGGTGAATAGGTGGGTGTTCCGGGCAGATGCTGTTGTTCCGCGCCGGCTATGATTAGCGCATCGAATTGCTGCAAATCACTTTGTGCCAGGCTCATCAGCTGTATCGGACTTTGGGAACCGGTCGGTTGAAAAAACGCGTGTTCCAGGTGACTGCCCAGCCAACTTCGAAATTCCACCCATTGCATGTCCAGGGAAATGGATTGGGTGGCATTGCTCAACTTATCCAATACATTGAGTAACTGGTTGCCGGCTGCATCCCGGTGCAGAGCCTCAATAACACCCAAAGGCTGCAAACTTTCCAGCAACGCGCGCAAATACGCTGCCGGGGGTTGACTGGTTTGGTGAAAGGATTCGGTCAGTGGTCTCGCGGCCTGTTCCACCACATCTAACAAAGGCGGTATCGCATCGAGATATTTTGCCATGGTATCGCTGAGTCGCTGGCGAACCAACCCGGTATGCAAACGGTACCGTTGCAGGCCATCGGCGACGTTTTCGTCATGAATGACGCTTTTTTCCAGATGGTAAACCGTCTGCAGGTATTGCGGCCGTTCCCGGTCTTTGAACACAAACGGTGATTTTAGAAAATCCAGGAATGGTAAATGGTGAAAATCCGCTTCAATGCATTGCAGCCAGCGTTCGATGATGGTTGCCGCACTGGTGGTGGATAAGGCCCAACCGGCTGAGTCTTGCAGTGTAATACCGGCGCGTTCCAACAGCGCTCTAACGCGTCTGGCTAGGCGCCGGTTTTCAGTGACAATGCCTATGTGGTTAAGGCCTTGCGACAACCAGCGCCGGATTTGCACATCGACGGCATTGGCTTCCGCTTCACTGTGGCTGGCTTCATAAATTCGCAACTGTTGTACCAGAGGATCGTGGGGAAATCGGGCGGCGAATTCGGCGGCGCGTTTTTTAAGGGGGAGTGATTTGGGAGGCACTGCATCAAGAGAGTCTGCACAGGCGGGGAAAATACTCTCCAGGCATTGCGTCAAGGCCGAGTTTTCAATACTGCCTGCGGTTTTACTTAAGCCCGGGTCTTGAGCAGGCTCGTTAAAGTCTAATTCGATTTGGCCCGGTGGAAGCCTTGATGAAGGCGATTTAAGGTATGTGTCAATTTGCGCGAAAAAGCGCTCCGCTGTTGAATACGCATCATGGTTTGTTACTGATGCGTCGGCAAATGGATAGTTTGAGGGGTTGCCTTGTGCAACCAAAACCAGAGATACCCGCTCCGCCAGTTGTTGCAACCATTGCCATTGCGCCTTGGTAAAATCGTGAAATCCGGCGATATAAATGTGCTGTTGCGATTGCAGCCCGGATAACGTGTGCGCCAGCTTCTGGATGTGGGCGCTAGGCGCATCCAAGGCTTGTTGCGCTTGTAATTGCTGGTGCATGGCTTGCCACAAAGTGTGAACGAGAGTGGCTTCCTTGCCCAATGCGCTCAATGGCCGTTTGCCGATGCCATAGGCTTGTTCCAGTTGCTGTTGGAATTGTGTTAACGAAGTCGGCAGTTGGATATAGTGTCCGGTCAAATCATCAAACAATTCCATCAAACTGGCAGCCAGGCTGTAGGCGCTGCCTTCTCCGTAGAGATCGGGATGTTCCCGCAAAGCCTCGACCAGTAACAACTCCCGCGTTTCATCGGATACGGTACGTATACCCGGCAGTACGGCTTGTTTTGTCCAACTGGTGAGCGTTTCAATGCGCGGGCCCAGCAACGCCGCATGGCCGGATTGATCCGCCGTGTGCAGTAATTCGCGGCGAAACCACGGTGCGGCGCGCGCTTGAGAAAGCAATACTACCGTGTCGGTTAAATCAGGAAGGTTATTTTTATTGCGCTGAATAATAAGCCGTGCCAGATAAGCCAGTGGGTTTTGCTCATATGGCACGCTATGAATTTGTGCGGCGTTGCTTGGCGGCGGGGATGATGCCGATTGGTTGGATTTGCCCGTAATGTTATTGCTGACGCCGTCAACCCCGCTCATGAGTAGGTTGGTTAACGCTCCAGTAGTTTTAATTTATCCGGTTTGCCGTCCCATTCTTTGGCGTCCGGCGGTGGGTCTTTTTGCTCGGTGATAACCGGCCAGTCTTTGGCAAGTTCGGCGTTTAAGGCAATAAACTGTTCCTGACCGGCGGGTACATCGTCTTCGTCAAATATGGCTTCGGCAGGGCACTCCGGCTCGCACAAAGAACAATCGATGCATTCCTCCGGGTCTATGACCAGGAAGTTAGGGCCTTCGTGAAAGCAATCCACCGGACACACTTCCACACAATCCGTATACTTACATTTAATGCAGTTTTCTACGACAACAAATGTCATTGCGATCTCCGTTACTGTAATAATTCTTTTAACTCGTACAGTTGTTGCAGCGCCTGCCGGGGCGTTAGATTGTCAATATCCAGCGCTTTGAGTTGTTCCACCGCTGGATTGTCCGCTTCCGGAAGAAACAAAGAATACTGCTGCACGGGTTGTTCTGATTGGTTCTTCCTATCGGAGGGTTCCGGTTCGCCGGAATGTGCTACGGTAGAAAATTCCCGCGAACTGTTGTTTTCCAATTGGCGCAGTTTCTCTTTGGCTTTGGCGATCACATTATCCGGTACTCCCGCTAACGCTGCAACCTGTAATCCATAACTTTGATTGGCAGGCCCTTCCTTGACCGCGTGCATAAAGACGATGCCGTGCTCATGTTCCACGGCATCCAGGTGGACATTGGCGATGTTGTCCAGGGTTTCCGGCAGCACCGTCAG
>JAJDNG010000100.1 GCA_022340845.1 Gammaproteobacteria bacterium
TTTGGGGCAGAAAATTTGGCATTACGAGTTATGCCAGCCGGAAATAGTGATTACCACGAAGCCTACAATGGAAGTTGTTGTTCATGCATCCAATGCAATCTACGACCTAAGTGATCCGGATGCTGTCCAAATACCAGCTATTCTGCGATACGTGTAAAATGATGCAGGATGGGCCGCCAAAGGTACGCGCTTTACCGGCGGCTCCCGGATTTAATACCCAGGGGAGTTCTTCCTGATCAATACATAACCTGTGACTGTGTCCGTACACTATGGCTCGGGCAAAGGGGTAGCGTTTGCGCAACAAGGCGTGACGTGCCGCTACCGGGTTTTGTTTATGACCATGGATGACCACAATGGAACCACCGGGCACCTCGAGGGTGAGGGATTCCTGCAATTCGTGCAAGCGGTCCTTCTGCTCATTGGGCCATTTGGCGGCAACGTCATTGTTGCCCCTGACCAGATACACTTGACCGGATTTTGGTTGTATGGACTCCATGACTTGGGCATTGCCCACATCACCGGCATGGATGGCGATATCGCATTTACGGATTTTTGCGGCGATTTGTGAATCGAGATATCCGTGGGTGTCGGAGATGATAGCGATAGTTTTAATCATTCGCGAGTGAGGGTTTTAAAAATGTCTATGTGGCACAACGATTACTACGGCCGATAAAATAATAATCAATCCGGTAGATATCCACATGCCGATTTCGTGGATTTTTGCCATGGATCCCTGGCTTTGCCACAGTTGGCGTTTTCACTCTCTAAAGGTGGGCCACAGCAAATAATATATACCGCCAAAAAAATATTGTATTATTTCCATGCCCGCTGGATGGAAGCCGATACGTGTTTCGATTTAATCCTCTATGTCCCTTCCCGCCAGGAGGTAAGATACTGTCGTTGTTCGCCGGTTAACGCATCGATGCTGATACCCATGGCCGACAGTTTCAGTGAAGCGATTTCCTGGTCGATGACTTCAGGCACTGGATACAAATCCGGGTGTAAGGTTTGTGTGTTTTCGACAAGATGCACCACGCACAGCGCCTGCCCGGAAAAACTCATGTCCATTACCGACGAAGGATGACCTTCTGCGGCGGCAAGATTTACCAGTCGCCCCTCGGCCAATAAACACAGCGTGCGGCCGTCCTTGAGACGGTATTCTTCGATGTGCGGTCGGGGGCGGTGTTTTTCGCGGGCCATTGCCTCCAGCGCCGGGATGTTGATCTCCACATTAAAATGACCGGAGTTGGAAAGCACGCAGCCGTCTTTCATGACATTCAGGTGCGGTTGATCTATAACGTTTTTGTCTCCGGTAGCGGTAATGATAAAATCCGATATCGCGGCGGCCTCCACCAAGGGCATCACTCGATAGCCATCCATTGCCGCTTCCAAGGCACGCAAAGGCTCTACTTCTGTCACAACCACGTTTGCGCCCAGTCCTTTGGCGCGCATCGCAATTCCACGACCGCACCAGCCATAACCCACTACCGTGAAAACCTTGCCAGCCAGCAAAATATTGGTGGCGCGAATGATACCGTCTAACGCGCTTTGTCCGGTGCCATAACGGTTATCGAACAAGTGCTTGGTCATGGCGTCGTTAACCGCCATCATGGGGTATTTCAGCGCACCTTCCTTGGCCATGGCCCGCAACCGGATAACGCCGGTGGTAGTTTCCTCACACCCGCCGATCACCTCCTTGAGCAGGTCGGCACGGTTGCGGTGGATTTCGCTGACCAGGTCACCGCCGTCGTCCAGAGTGATCTGCGGCCTGCTGTCCAGCACGGAATTAATGTGTCGGTAATAAGTATCATTGTCTTCACCGCGAATGGCAAACACGGGTATGCCATGATGTTGCACCAATGCGGCGGCGACATCGTCCTGGGTGCTCAGGGGATTGCTGGCGCACAGGCGCACTTCAGCGCCGGCGGCTTTTAGCGCCAGAGCCAGGTTTGCGGTTTCCGTGGTGATGTGCAGGCAGCCGGCGACGCGGATGTTTTTTAACGGCTGACTTTGTGTAAAACGTTCCATGAGCTGGCCCAGCACCGGCATTTCTCTGAATGCCCAGTGAATGCGCGCCAGGCCCTCATCGGCCAATGTAATGTCATGAATGTCGTATTCCATGCTTCCGCGTTTCCTCCTGATGGATCGATGTTGGAAGGCAATTAGAAGTTGCGAGCGGTTTTGATTTGTTCGTACGCCTTTTTGATTTCCTGGGTTTTTTCCGTCGCCAGTTTCATCATTTCCTCGGGCAGGCCCTTGGCCACCAGTTTATCCGGGTGGTGTTGATTCATCAGGCGCCGGTACGCTTTTTTCACTTCCGCATCGCTGGCATTTTCCTCCACGCCCAGCACTTGATAGGCGGACTTTAGGGTGGACCGCGGTGGCGCTGCTCCGGGTCTGCCTTGCTCATAGGCGAATTCCTGCTGCGCTTGTACCATTTTGATCAATTGGTCGATGATGAAAGGGGCAAACCCCAGATGCTTGCCGATGTAGTGCAGCTTATTGCGTTCGGCTTGATGGACCAGGCCATCGGCCAAACATGTGGCGATGAGAATCTCCATAAACATCTGAATGAGATTTCTGCGCCGGTGACATTCCTGTTTGAATTGCTGCAGGACGTCGTCCAATTGGAAATCCGGCGATTTACCCTGGTTGAACAGATGCATGGCCGCCTGGCGCTGGTCGGCATTCAACTGCATTTGCGACATCAGACTCTGCGCCAATTGTATTTCGGCTTCGGACACACGGCCGTCGGATTTTGCCAGGTGGCCCATGACACTGAACGTTGCGGTGAAAAAAGCCGATTGAATGCGCTCCACATCCGCCTCGGTATCCGCACCTTCCAGCATAAAGCGGTCATAGCCTTTATCAAAGCGATGGCCTAAAGCCGCGCCCAGCAATGCGCCTAATGGGCCGCCCAGGGCAAATCCAAATGCGCCACCGAAAATTTTTCCCCACCAGCTCATGTCGATCTCCTATCGATACTACTATCTCTTATTTCGTTATTGCTTCGCATGTTTTCTATGTGTTCTACCAGTACACTAAGTTAAAGGTAATAAGCTAAAATTGCGTCACTTTATAGCCACGGGTTTTTAATAAGTTAACAATGCCTTGTTCGCCGATCAAATGACCGGCGCCAACCACGACAAAATAAATTTCATTGTGTTGGAGAAAACGGGAAATTTTCTTGGTCATTTTCACGTTTCGGTCCGTATAAATTTTGGCATACACTTCGCGCAGGTCGGGAAACTCTAGTTGTGGTTCGATTAACACCTTTTTCTCCATTTGTTGGGTGTCGCCGTTTTTCCAAGCTGTGACGGTATCTTCAATTTGATTTTCGATGTCTTCCAACTGCGACAAGGTATGTTTTAGAAACATTTCTTCGTCCGGCATGTCGAAAAACAGATCCAATTGGTCGGTATAAGTTTCCAGTTGCACGATTTTTTTATCTTGTGCTTTTTTCAGGAAGTACATATCGACGCCGTAATCCGGCAAATAACCCAGGCGGATTACGTGCGCGATGGATAACGTCATGGCTAAAAAGCCAGGTTTCATCCTGTTGTAGCCTTCCAGTGGCATGTTATATCGCTCGAGATAGTCTTTTAACAGCTTCAGCGTGGACTCGCTGATATGAGATTCAACGGAATCGGGTTTCTCGTACATGCCGTGTTTAAGAATATGCCTGCGCATATTATCTTTGTCTAATTGCTTCTGATCCAGTTCCACAACCAGATACGACGCCCCCTCAAATGCGTCTTCGATGGTTTGGTCCAAAGGATAAATATCCGGTTTGGCGAAGTGAATCGAACCCAATAGATACACTGTTGTGCTGGGAGACTGTACCTTCCAAAAGAAGGATTTTGCATGTACCCCGGGTGGAAAGACGAATAATGTCAATAACAGCAGCAAATATATAGATCGCCGCCACGTATTGTCGTTCGTGAAAACATTTGTCATGGATAAGAGAGACTCGCGTTTTTGGATGGGAAAAAATTTTTAATGAGTGTGGTTGGCTAAGAATATACGCGTTAAGCATTATTTTCAATTTTGAATATTCAAATTTCGGGTTCATGAATATTCAGAGGAACAGGCTATATTCTTGGAGGCATAGATAATATATGCACCAAGAAGCGCACGAAGAGTTTTAAAAAGGCGTGTTTTCCCTTCGTGCTCTTCTTGTGCGCTTCGTTATGAAATACATGCTGGCGGCTCTATCCGGTGCCACTCTGAACTCCGAAACTTGAGTTGACTAGATTGTAGGGTATTTTTACTCTGCCGTCGCGCAACTTCTGGGGGAGAGAGGGAAAAGGAGAGAAGAATAGTGTGTCCGGAATAGCTTGCGCACGCTGGATAAAAGTATTGCGAGGACATAGAGAGTTATTGTTGTGGAAAGGCCATGCAAGACTGACTGGATACCGAATTTGCATTTACCGGAAAATCCATGAGGCGTCTGCGCTTCTGTGGCGAATTAGTCGGGTTAATTTGTATTAGTCCACGGTGTCCCGCAGCAGGGTGACGGCAATTAGTGACTGCACTTGAAGGGATTAGATGTTAGAAAACCGCGAGAGGGGCCGGGTATAGCCCCTCTATTTGCTTTGTGGGTATGGATCAGGCCGGCCAAACAACTTAGCTTCGGCAATGACTCAACATACGCGACTGTCTTTTAGTAACGGTTGGACTGTTCGTCCCGGTTTACGTGGTATTGGGAGACAACTTACATGCCGCCGCCACCACCCATACCTCCGCCGCCGCCCATGCCGCCGCCGCCGCCCATGCCGCCGCCGCCGCCCATGCCGCCGCCGCCACCCATGGTGCCGCCGCCGCCCATGCCACCGCCGCCACCCATGGTGCCGCCGCCCATACCACCACCGCCCATTCCTCCGCCCATGATACACCTCCAATTTTACGTAGTTGATGTTAAGGATTTTCCAACATCCTTGTGAGATTTACCGTCTTCCTAATTAAAATATTAGCAAATACTAATGTAAAATCAAGTGAAATTACTATAAAAAATAATAACTTACAAATTTGGTATATTACCAAAATGCTCAAGTATTATTTTTTTAATGTCATAACAGGCCATGACTGTAAGAAAGTATCGGGTACCGCTATGCAGGGCTTTTGCCTGGGAAAATGCTTGATTGGGTGGATTTGTTGTCGGCGCCGGGTTTAGTTAATCAAATCGACTTTTATGCCAGTCAGAGCTTCTATGCCAGAGCCGTTACGCCATAGATTTCACCAGCGTTTCTTTGCTGCTACTACAGCCTTCGATTGTCTGAGTTACCCGCCATTGCAGCAAACGGCAACTATGATTACCTGGCGCTGAGAAATAAGCTGCAATTATAAAATTGTTTACGGTTGTTTGACTGGTATATTGCGCTTTGCGATGCTATTCACTACAAAACATTTATATGCATAGTGGAGAAGTGTTACATTCAATCTCTGTGGGAGTACTGCGCTCCTGAGGTAATACGTTCTATCTATGCTCTTCCAAATACTGCAATGCTTCGATATGACCCGGAATGCGTTCCAATACTTTTAGATAGGCTTGTTTTGCCTCTGTTGTGTTGTTCAGCCAGCGGTTAGCACGGGCCTGGTAGACTAACACGGTCGCATCGCTGGGATACCGCAAATAAACCTCACTGGCATGCTTGGCCAGGGTTTGCCACTGACGCATGCCTTCTTCGGCAATCATTAATCGAACATGAGCGTAATAATTCCAAGGAGCGGTTTGTAGGGTTTCCTGTGCGAATTTGGCGGCTTCTTTCCAGCGTTGTTGTGCCAAAAGTGGCAACGTTAATCCCAGGCGCGCATCCAGCGAGTTTTTATTGAGGTCTAAGGCGGTTTTATAATAATCGATTGCGTCATTGTGATTTCCGCGCAAGTAGTTCAACCAGCCCATGCGCAGGAACACGAACTCATTCTTGGACTCCTTTTTTACTACAGGCATTAATACCTGTGCGGCGTCTTCGTAGCGGGTCAGGGATTCCAGGCGGTAACTTTCCGCCCATACGTCAACGCTGGCACTATTCGCGCTTGTAACAAAACATAAAATCAAGCCTGAAAACATTCTTGAAAACGTTTTTGAATACGATAGTTTGAATTTCATGGAGTGGCCCTTTTGCTAATAATGTGAAATTTTACCAATTAAATAAAAGACTGCCGAAAATATATCGGGTGCTGTAGGTATCGTTGATCTGGGGATTATCGTAGTGGTCGTAACCGATTAGCAAGAATATCTTGCTCAGTTCGCCTAGCTTCCAGTCCAGGCCTGCGGCAACTGAGCTTGTTTGGAGATCCGAAATGCTGTAGGTTGTCGCCGCATCCGGATCCACGGGATACAATCGTTTTCCCGCTAAAAGTTTTACCAAAGAGGAGTTAACATTGAGTGGCGCGTTGGGCTGAAACCAATGCAACCATTTAAATTCCAACGCATTGCTGTGATCCACTCCACCGGTGTTGTCGCCGTGATCCAGCCGGATAAAATAAAATCGCGTTTGCAATAGATCATAGCTGTCGTTAAACGCCATTACCGCGGTGGTTGTAAACTGCTGTACCTGGTTGTCTCGATAAGGTGCGGTATTTGTTTCGTAATCGTAGTCAGAATACGCATAAGCGATATCCGCATAAAACCTATCGCCGTAGTTCTTATAATCCAATTGGGCGTACATCACTGAAACGTTGTCGGTAAATGTACTGCTGGTTGAACCGGGCCGGTTGGGCCGCATGGTCGAATTATCCGCTGGTTGATTGATCGTCGATTTGTCGGTAATGGCATAGCCATCCAAACGCAGTCCCACCTTACCCGCCATGAGATCGGAATACCGAATCGCGCGGCCGCTGATATACCAGCTGGTTTCGTCAATATCGGGATTTAGTGCTTTACCTCGAACTGCAGTAAAGTTGTAACCCAGAGTTAAGCCGCCATTGTCGAGGTAATCCGCTTTCGCCATTACACCGTATGAAGTCAATGTGTCTCGTTCCTCGGAACCACTGTATTGTGACATCAATAGCTGCGGTGTTAGCCCGACGGACCAACTGTTGGCAGCATAAGCGAAATTGGATGTGCTCAAAATCAAAGCGATAAAAAACGTAACAACCCAATATAATTCTTTGTGATTCGAAAACGCCATTACACAGCCCTTTTTATTAAAACATAATTCATTTTGCCGCAGTTTATTGAAAGCCAATCTGTTTAGTCAGTCTTTTACGATTAGTGGCACAGAAACATTATACCTGTGTGTTACGCCGGGATCATGGTGTGTTTCTAACGATTTGTGCCCTGTAGGTGAATCCCAAGAAATAAAATCGCGCAACAGCGCGCTGTAACGGTGCGAATTTGTTTATGATTCCGTAGGTTGCGGTTTGTCGAAGGTCGCCTGGTTCCAACCAGGGATTCCTTGATCACTCGCCAGGCCCGCTTCCACCAAATTGGCATGCCAACTATTGGTATTAAATATCATGACGATTTGTTTACAGCCGATCTCCAAGTCAATATCGGACTCGGTATCCACGCGCCAAATCGTTGTACCCAAACTCAGTTGATGCTGGCTTTGTTGTTTCCAAATATGATGAGAATCATCCCAATGGCGTTGGTAATGACTATCAAGCCCGCATCCCAGCGGTCGCACTAGCCATAGCAACATTTTTTGCTGCAGGTTGAGTGGTAACAGATGCGCGGGGGGCGAGTCATGCCAATGATGGGCGCTTTCAGTGAGTGGTGTAAGGCCATTGGCCAAAATCCACATATCCAGTAATATGTCATCCGGACCTTGACGGTCATAGAACGCCAGTACCCCGTTGGCTTCTTGAAATGCCGCACTGGCACCGCTATCGCTCACTAAACGAAATTGGCCCAACAAGGTCAGCTCTACCTGGAGTTCACGGGTTAATGTTCCGGTTATCCCAAATCCAGCGACTTCGTAAGTCAGTTGCCGACCGACAGGCAGATGTAACTGCGCGGCAAGTTGTTTGTCAACCGCAGCGGCTTCGATGCGATCGCCTACATTGGGCCTGGATACAACTCGGTATTCACTGACCCCATCACTTTTGTGGTGCATCAGACTACTAAGATGGAACGGGTGGGTGGGACTACCCAATTCGGCGGTGCGCTGGACTTGAAGATGTAAGTGAGGTTGTGGGGAGCGGCCGGAGTTACCGCAGGCTGCGATTACAGTGCCTGGCGTGACGTAATCGCCCTCTTTTACCTTCACGCTGTTTTCTTTTAAGTGTGCCAATAACACATGTAAGCCGGATTCCAGCCGGATTAAAATAAAATTTCCCCAATTGTTGCTGACATTGACTTCGCCCGGCGGGTTGTCCAGCAGATTGTCATACAAACGAATTACACGCCCATGCACTGGCGACAACACCGGCAGGCCGAAACAATGAAAATCTTCCAACTGAGTACCATCGTTGGTATAGCTGACGTCGTCTTCGGTGATATAGAAATCCAGGGCGTGTTGCCAGGGGGCTTTGTGGGTATGGGGACCATCAAAGCCCTGGTAAATATTCCATTGACCGTAAAAAGGTATTAATAGTGGCACGCTGTTGATCTCACCATTGCGCACTCTGGCAAGCCTTGCACGTTCGTAATTGATCTCAGGCAATGCCGGGGTAGGGGCCAGCCAGGGCTGCGCGAGAGTCGTGCGGGTGCGCAACGCCGCCAGGAATACCAACGTGGTGATGACAAACGGTAGTGCCAACACGGGCAGTCCGTACACGAACAATAAGTTCTGAATAGCAATAATCAAGAACACTGACAAGGCAACGCCCAATTGCGCAGAGATAAAGCTTACCACGCTGGGAATGGTGTAAATACCACCCAGGGCCATCGCCGTTAGCATGAAGTTGAAACCGGTCCAGGCCAACAGGTTGGGGTGGGGGGACTCGGTTAAAAATGCAAACAGAGTGGATCCTACTACGTAGCCAGTGATGGCCAATATGGCCAGGTAGCGTGAGTGCAAAGCAATCCCTATTAACAGAATCAGCCCGGCCGCGGGATGGGTAGTGAAAAAGATAGCCCCCAACGTGCTCAAAAAGGTATTGAGCGTAGCGGGCAGCCAGTCGATGTGAAATTCACTGTAAATATAAAAGTTGCTCAGGGAGCTGTAGTGTTGTGCCACGAGTGCGGCAAACCCCGCCACCAGAATAAACGGCAGGCTGAGCACCGGCAGTTGCGCCCGGCGCCAGAAGGCGTCGATCAAGGCGACGGTCACGAATACGCACAACACGGCGCCGATGGCAATCAGCCCAATCAAATACAGATTGATTTGATAGAAAGCACCGAGCGATAAGCCTACCAGCAAGCTATTGAAGACATGTACGCCTTTTTCGTAATGGGGAAACTCAAACAGTTTTGCAATGAACAGCGCAATCAGTGCCGCCAATAAACCCGACAGTCCAATGTTGGGATACAATAAAGTGGCGCCAAAAAAAAACAGGCCGGTCATATGCCCATCTACAAACAATATGGCTGAGTATGAGCGCGTCAGGATTTTAACGTATTCGGACAGCATAACCGTTTATTAATAACGTCTATTTTGTGCCAATAATATCAGCCGGTACCCCGTGCAGGTAGGGTTGTTGTAAATGCTCTGGAATTTTTTCCTGGGCCGTTACCACATCCAGATTCTCCGCTGTGCGAATGACCGATAGGGATTTATCCTCGTGTATCATCACCACGTTGGGCCTGTATTCGATGAACTGCAGCCACTGCGTATGGTTATACGCGCCAACCGGCCCGAACACCAGGTGGTCTCCCACATTCAACGGCGGTAGCATAATACTGTAGCGCATAACGTCGATGTTCATGCACAACGGACCATAAATGACCGTCTCTTCCGGTTTTCCCGGTAACGGCCGGGTGGGAGTGACATTGTGGTTATACCAAAACGCGGTAAACAATAAATTGACTCCGGCGTCTACAATAACCGCGCGTTTGCCGTCCGGCAGGCGCTTATTGGCCACTGCTGTGGTGACCAGTACTTCGGTATCATCCACCATCGCCCGGCCGGTTTCCAATATCAGCGTCGGGCGCTTGTGGCCCCGGGCTTCGCGTTCGTGGGTGCACTCCAGCACGACTTCACAAATCGCTTCGGCGTACTGTTCAATGCTGGGTACGATTTGCTCCGGTGGCAGGTAAATTCCCTGTAAGGAATTTAACGAGGCAAATCCGCCGCCAATGTCCAGATAGTCGATGGTACAACCAGTGCGCTTTTCCACTTCGCTCATGAAACCGCACATGGTTCTAACCTGGATGCTGTACGCTTTGGGCTCGGTAATAAATGTGCCAATGTGGCTGTGCAGGCCTACCAGATCCAAATACTGGCTACTGGTGATACGCCAGGCGGCATCCATGGCCTGACCGGACTCCACATTAAATCCGAAGCGGCTCCAGGGCTCGGTGTAGCCGGTATCAAAATTCAAGCGTATAGCGACAGGGACTTTCTTTTGTTTTTCAGTGGCGATTTTTTCCAGTTCGTACAACTCGTCCAGGTGGTCAATTTGAATATGGGCGCCTTCCTCTATGGCGGTTTCCAATATGCCACGTTTTTTATACGGTCCATTGAAGATGATGCAATGCCCCGGCACGCCCAGAGCACGGGCTTTTTCGTATTCGAACTCGGAGACGACTTCCGCCAGCGCACCCTCTTGATGCAACACATTGCACACGGCGCCCAAATAGTTAGTTTTATAACTCCAACCAAAAACCACATTAGGGTAGCGTCCGGTGAATGCGCGTTTGATACGCTGGGCATTGCGGCGGAGTTTTTTTTCCGAAACGACAAACAAAGGCGAGCCGTATTGATTCAATAAATCATCGATGGGGACATCGTCGATGTTGTCTATCCAGGCTGCCTGGCGGGATTTACCAAATTTATTCAGCAGCCCGCTGCGCAATACGGTGATTGTGGGTTTAGTCCAAGGCTTTTTTTCACCACCGGCAGTCGCGTTGGTTTGGTTTTTATCAGTGGGTAAATCTGAGTTCTGCATAAGGTTTCTCTTTATATTTAAACGTAATCCGGATACTGCACTAATAAAACAGAGCTATTAAAACAGAGCTATTAAAAACCCTATATACTTTACTGCTCCGTATATTGCAGGCCGCCCTTCATAACCACAGACTCGAAATCCGCCATGGTGACGATATTTTCGATGGCGTGACGTATGAACAATACTCCGGTTTTCGGTTCGGGAAACGGATCGATGTCTTCCCCCAAAGCGAGTTTAAGCAGCGTCATGGGCAAATTGCGTTCGACA
>JAJDNG010000111.1 GCA_022340845.1 Gammaproteobacteria bacterium
CTATTCAGAAGGCGCGCTCACCGGGCAGATTAATAACTTTCCCGCCGGCCAATTTGTCATCATGGTGGACGACAAAGTTGTAGGGTATTGCGCGACATTCATCATCGCGGAAAAGATCGCGTTAAAACCTCACACCTGGGCTGAGATCACGGGCAATGGTTATGCTTCCCGGCATGACCCGGAAGGGGAGTGGCTATACGGTATGGAAGTGTGCGTAGATCCCGCGTATCGAGGTTACCGGCTGGGGCAACGGCTGTATAACGAGCGTAAAAAACTGTGTCAGTCCCTGGGGCTGAAAGGCATCGTGTTTGCGGGGAGACTACCCACCTTACACAAACGTATAAAACGGTTCGGATCGATTGAAGACTATGTGGAGCAGGTAAAGGCCAAACAACAACGCGATCCTGTGCTTTCTTTTCAGTTACACAACGGTTTTGAAGTCATCGGCATACTCAAGGATTATTTAAGCGCCGATCATCAGTCAATGGGCTACGGCATTCACCTGGTTTGGAAAAATCCCAAAGTAGCGGGCGAAAACCAGGGTGAGCGGCGCAAAGCCTACGGCGCCCGCATGCCGGATACGATTCGCGTAGGTACGGTGCAATACATGCAGCGGCGGGTACATTCTTTTGAGGAATTCATCAGCTTTGTAGCGTATTTTGTTGACGTGGTGGCTGACTATAAAGGCGATTTTGTGGTTTTTCCCGAATTGTTCACCTTACAATTGTTATCCATAGAAAGTCAGGAGCTCTCGCCGGTGGAATCCATAGAGGCACTGACCAAATACACGCCTAAACTCAAAGACGCCATGCGCGATTTAGCGCTGCGTTACAATATCAACATCATTGGTGGTTCGCATCCTACCCGCGTGGAAAGCGGCCGGGTGGAGAATATTTCGTATGTGTTTTTACGCAACGGCACCATTTACGAACAGCCTAAAATTCATCCAACCCCCAACGAAGAATACTGGTGGAATATTGAAGGTGGCAGCAGTTTAAACGCCATCGAGACCGATTGCGGACCGATCGGCGTGTTGATCTGCTACGATTCCGAGTTCCCCGAATTGGCCAGGCATCTGACCGATCAAGGCATTCAGATCCTGTTTGTGCCGTTTTGTACCGACGAGCGGCAAAGTTATCTACGGGTTAGATATTGTTGTCAGGCGCGGGCGGTGGAGAACCAGATTTATGTGGTCATGTCGGGCAACGTGGGAAATTTGCCTAACGTTGCCAACATGGATATCCAGTACGCGCAAAGCTGTATCTTAACGCCGTGTGACTTTCCGTTTGCCCGCGACGGAATTTCCGCGGACACCACACCCAATGTGGAGACGGTGGCGATTGCCGATTTGCGGCCGGACACCTTGATGATGGCCCGCAACAGCGGCACCGTTAAGAACCTGCGCGACCGGCGACACGATCTTTACAATCTCAATTGGCGCGGTAAATAAATCGTTAAACCGCCAAAAACGGGGAGCAGGATGGCAACCGCAGTGGATCACGTCGCAATAAAACCCGATCCGGTGTCATTCGGGGAAGCATTACTGTATTGGCTTAAATTGGGATTCATCAGTTTTGGCGGACCGGCCGGTCAGATCAGCATGATGCACCAGGAACTGGTGGAGCGCCGGCGCTGGATTTCGGAACACCGTTTTTTACACGCGTTGAATTTCACCATGGTTTTACCGGGACCGGAAGCCCAGCAACTTGCTACGTATATTGGCTGGCTGATGCACGGGGTGTGGGGTGGTATCGTTGCCGGGACGTTGTTTGTGTTTCCTTCACTGATTATTCTGATCAGCCTGACCTGGGTGTATCTGGTCTACGGCGACTTGCCGGTGGTAGCGGGTGTGCTTTACGGCATCAAACCGGCGGTGACCGCCATTGTGGTATTCGCCGCGTATCGAATCGGATCCCGTACCTTGAAGAATAACGGTTTGCGCGCGATGGCGCTGGCAGCGTTTGTTGCCATTTTTGCGTTTAATGTCCCATTTCCCTTTATTGTTTTGAGTGCCGCCGTGTTAGGGCTGATTGGCGCGCGCGTCACGCCTGACACATTTAAAACCGGTGGCCATCATAGCCAATCAACCCAGCAGCACGGACCGGCCCTGATTGACGATGATACGCCCCTGTACAAAACCAGTGAGTTCCAATGGTCACGTGTGATCATCATCGCTTTGATCGGTTGCGTAGCGTGGCTGGGTGCAATGACGATTTTAGTTTACAGTTTTGGCTGGCAAAACGCCTTGACTCAAATGGGCTGGTTTTTCACCAAAGCGGCCTTGGTAACCTTTGGCGGAGCCTACGCGGTATTACCCTATGTGTACCAAGGGGGAGTGGATACCTACGGCTGGTTGAGCGGCACGCAGATGATCGATGGGCTTGCGTTAGGCGAAACCACTCCCGGGCCGTTGATTATGGTGGTGTCGTTCGTAGGCTTCGTGGGCGCGTGGACAAAAGAGTTGTTTGGTCCGCAATGGTTGCCATTGGCCGGCATTGCAGGTGCCTGCGTCGCGACGTTTTTTACCTTCTTGCCATCGTTTTTGTTTATTCTAGTGGGTGCGCCGGCGGTTGAAGCATCCCGTCACCAAATAAGGTTTACGGCTCCGTTAACGGGTATTACCGCTTCGGTCGTGGGGGTGATTATGAATCTTGCGGTATTCTTTGCCTACCATGTGTTATGGCCGCACGGATTTTCAGGCCAGTTCGAATGGCTGGCGGCATTGATTGGGACGGCGGCGTTTATCGCGCTATTTCGATTTAAGGTCGGCATTATGCCGCTGATCGGCGCCTGTGCCGCAATAGGGTTAGGTTATTCTTTGCTTGGGTAGCGGAAACCTTGCCCCACCATATTCGTTGGTCGTTTTTGAAAGAATTAATTTATAACGTGTCCCTACTTTGACAAGTAGAGGCGTTGACAAACTGTCCGCGCACTTTAGATCAATAGCTCATCCACGTCGACAATGCTTCTTGCCACTTCCGTGAGGTTTTGATTTCTATCCAACGCCATTTTTCGAATCAGTTCCGTGGCGGTAATTTCATCAATGGCCCGCTGTTTCATTAATATGCCTTTGGCTTTGTCCATGGTTTTTCGCTCGGCCAATTGAAATTTAAGTTTCTGTAATTCGTTGTTCAGGCGCTGAGTTTCATCAAACCGCGCTTTTGCGATATCCATAACATGTCGTAATCGGTTTACATCAAAGCCGTCAACCACCAATGCGTTAATCCCGCTTTGAATAGCCTGTTCGGTCAGTGATTTGTCGCTGCTCTTGGCAAACATAACCACCGGTAGCGAGTGTTTTATTGCAACTGAATGGATTTGTTTGAGCAGAGAGGGGTGTGGAAGATTTACATTAACGACAAAATACGAAATTGAGTGGCTGGTAAACCAACTGGAAACATCAACCAGGCTCTGGGAGGAAAGTACGTGATAACCGCATTGGGTGAAAATGTCTGTAAAAATGTCACAAGGCTGTTTAGTGAGATCCAGTAATACGATTTTCGGTTTCATTTGCATTTATCATGTTAAATCAGTGATTGGGTTATATTGCACAAGCGCTATCTCGCCATAAATGATTGCAACAAGGGCTTCGCAAAAGACATACCAACAATGTATTAATAGGAAAAATTCCATATTATCAACTAGTTAAAGCGCGTAGTGGTAAGGCTGCTATTGAAAGAGTATTTAATGTTTTGCACTACCGCGGAACACGCTACACTATATTGCATTGTGTTTGTGCAATGCCTTTGCTCGCCAGGTGATTGCAGAACGCAGAGCTAAACTGAATACTGCTGGACGAGTTGGCTCAGTGTTGAATTCGATTTCATAGAGGGTTATTCAATATGAAAAAAATTTAGGACACCGGATGCTATGTAAGACTATCCGCATGTTTGCATGGAATGCTTGATATCCAACCGAAAATAAATAAATACTATAAAAAACAATAAATCAAACGGGGAGAAAGCATCGTGATAAACAATTCCACATTGAATGCTGTAAATAGGTTTGGCCTCAAGTTTCTGTCACTATTGTTGGCGGTGCTGCTGTATGGGTGCGCAACATCCGCAACGAACAGTTCTGCCAATAAAGGGCAAGGAGAAGCCGATACACAAAATCAAAATGCTTTGTTAAGCGGTGATTCTTCACCAACGGTTACCACGGCGATCAATGATTCTGATCAGGACGGTATCGAAGACGTTGTAGACCAGTGCAAAAACACCTCGCCGGGGGCGCCGGTGAATAGTAAAGGGTGTGCCCTGGATACCGACAGCGACACCGTGGCCGATTACATGGATGAGTGCCGGGGGACACCCGCGGGTGTGAAAGTCGATCAACGAGGGTGTGGATTTGATGATGATGGCGACGGCGTACCCAATCACCGGGATGCCTGTGCCGCAACGCCATTGAACGTCAACATTGGGGGCGATGGCTGCGAATGGGATTCCGATAATGACGGCGTGGTGGACAGCAAGGATTTGTGTGCCGGTACTCCGCCGGGTCCCCCGGTTGAGTCAATGGGATGTTTGGTTGTGGAAGTCATTACCTTAGAAGGTGTGTATTTCAAGACAGGTTCTGATCAACTTAATGAAAGCGCTAAAAAAATGCTACGATCCATCGCGCAAACTCTAAAGAAAAATCCAAGAATGCGTATTGAGATCGCCGGGCATACGGACAACACCGGTTCCGCACATGTAAATGAGAACCTATCGGTAAGCCGGGCCAAAACCGCGAAACGTCAGTTGATCGATTTGGGGGTGAGTGCCAGCACCTTGACCGTCAAGGGCTACGGCGATAGCGTGCCGGTGGCGAGCAACGAGACCAATGCAGGGCGGGCGGCGAACCGGCGGGTGGAATTGCGAATTGTGGAAATTGATTGAGGTCGCGCTAAGGTGTCACAAATTACTGCTTTTACCGTTTTTAAATTCACCACGAAGCGCACGAAGCACGCAAAGAAAAATTATAGAAATCTTTCGCACAAGGACTTGAACAACTCGAAGTAAATGTCGTACTTGTGTCGACGGCGTCGCGGTGTTTCGCGCGATTCGTTTCCGAACTTTTTCTTTCTTCGTGATCTTAGTGTGCTTCGTTGGGAATAATGATTTTCAAAATCTGTAAACATCCGGAGATTGCATCACCGGTGATGATTACAACTACGCAGCTTTCTTCTCGCTCAATAAATCCAAACAGTTATCAACAACATCCGCCCGCACCTTGGCATCGGGCATATTTCTGATGATGCGCAATTTATCCTGGCCGTCCATTTTGTATAAGTTGGGCTTGGTCTGAATGAGAGTGATAACAGTCATGGGATCGATATTGGGTTGACTGTTGAATATGAAGCGGCCGGATTCGGTGCCGAATTCGATTTTTTTAATGCCCAAGGGTGTGGCTTTGAGTTTCAATTCGGTGACGCGAAATAAGTTTTTAGTTTGCTCCGGCAGTAAGCCGAATCGGTCTATCATTTCCACCTGCAGCTCACGCAGTTCATCAAAACTCTTGGCGTTGGCGATGCGTTTGTACATGATCAGGCGGGTGTGAACATCGGGCAAATAATCGTCCGGTATCAGGGCCGATAGCCCTAAGTCCACTTCCGTGCCGTGCTCCAATGGTTTGTCCAGTTCCGGCTGTTTGCCCGAGCGTAGGGCCTCCACGGCGCGCTCCAGCAAATCCATGTACATGCTAAAGCCGATTTCCTGCATTTGACCGCTTTGTTCCTCGCCTAGCAATTCACCCGCGCCGCGAATTTCCAGGTCGTGAGTGGCAAGTGTAAATCCCGCCCCCAGGTCTTGAATGGACTCTATGGCTTCCAGACGCTTCAAAGCATCCGCCGTCATCGCCTTGCGGGTAGGGACCACAAGATAGGCATACGCCTGATGATGGGATCGCCCGACCCGGCCACGCAACTGATACAACTGCGCCAGACCGAAGCGGTCGGCGCGGTTCATGATTATGGTATTGGCGTTGGGCACGTCGATACCGGTCTCAATGATGGTGGTGCAAACCAGGATATTGAATCGTTGATGATAAAAATCGGCCATGACGCGTTCCAACTCGCGTTCGCGCATCTGCCCGTGGGCGATGGCGATTTTGGCTTCGGGTATCAGTGATTCGATTTGTTTGGCCATCTTATCGATGGTATCCACTTCGTTGTGCAAAAAGAACACCTGGCCACCACGACGGATTTCCCGCAAGCAGGCTTCCTGGATGAGCTGGTCGTTCCAATGGTTGACGAACGTTTTAATGGCCATGCGCCGCGCCGGCGCCGTGGCGATAATGGACAAGTCGCGCAAGCCCGATAAAGACATATTCAAAGTCCTCGGGATGGGCGTGGCGGTGAGGGTCAGCACATCCACTTCGGAGCGCAATGCCTTGAAGCGTTCTTTTTGCCGCACGCCAAAGCGGTGTTCTTCATCGATTATGACCAGCCCCAGGCGTTTGAATTTGATGCCTTCCTGAATAAGCTTGTGGGTGCCGATGACGATATCGATGTTGCCGTCCTGCAAACCGGTGATGACATTGTCTTGTTCTTTTTTGGAACGGAAGCGCGACAGCGATTCAATGCGTACCGGCCAATCCGCGAACCGGTCTTTGAAATTCTCAAAATGTTGTTGCGCTAATAGCGTGGTGGGCACCAACATGGCCACTTGTTTGCCGTCTTGTACGGCAATAAACGCCGCGCGCATGGCCACTTCGGTTTTACCGAAGCCCACATCGCCGCACACCAGCCGGTCCATGGGTTTTTCGGACGTCATGTCTTTAAGCACGCCGTGGATGGCGTCTTCCTGATCCGGGGTTTCTTCAAACGGAAACGCCGCTGCAAACGCATGGTATTGATCGGTTTCCAGTTTATATTGATAGCCTACGCGGGCTTCCCGGCGGGCGTAGATATCCAACAGTTCTGCCGCCACATCTCGCACTTGCTCGCGCGCTTTGCGTTTGGCTTTTTCCCATTGGTTGCTGCCCAGTTTGTGCAGCGGCGCGACATCGGGCGAGGCGCCCGTGTAGCGGCTGATCAAGTGCAGGGAGGCAACCGGTACATACAGTTTGTCGCCTCCGGCGTATTCCAGGGTCAGAAACTCCTGTTCGATGCCGCCCACGTTGAGCGATTGCAGGCCCAAATAGCGGCCTACGCCGTGATCTTCATGCACCACTGGCGAGCCTTCTTCCAGCTCTACTAAGTTGCGGATAATGAGGTCGGGATCGCGCTGTTTAGCGCGGCGCCGGCGCTGTTGTAGTACTTGTTCGCCGAACAACTGAGTTTCAGCAATCACCGCGATGGCTGGATCTTCCAGATATAAGCCGTTTTGCAACGGTGCTACGGTGATGGCCAGGGTGGTGTCGGACTCAATGAATGCCTGCCAGTTGCTCACCTGGGCCGGTACCAAGTCGCAGCCTTTGAGGATTTCCAGTAAGGTTTCCCTGCGTCCGGTGGACTCGGCGGCGAACAATATTCTGCCGTCGAACTCCTTGATGAATTGCAGCAGTTTGTCCGTGGGCCTGGGTGCCCGTGCATCCATGGTCAGCTGTGGAGGTTTGGCGGTGGTGAAATTGAAATAACCCGGTTTGGATTCTTCCAGCTTGAAATTCTGGACGATGACCTGGGGTGAATCTTTTAGCCGCTGAATAAATTCGCTATGTGGTAGGAACACCTGCTGCGGTTCCAAGATTGGTCTTGCGACATTATATCGGGCTTGTTCATAACGGTGGTTGACTTCGTCTCCAAACCGCCTGGCCGCTTCATCGACATCGTTGATTTTTACCAGCACGCTGTTATTGGGCAGGTAATCAAATAGGGAGGCGGTTTTATCGAAAAACAGCGTCAAGTAATATTCTATACCGGAAGGGGTAATGTTATTACTCACATCCCGGTAAATGCTGCTGGCCTGCGGGTCGCCTTCGATGGCGGCGCGGTAATTTTGTCGGAAGCGGCTGATGGATTGTTCGTTAAAAGGAAACTCGCGGGCCGGTAACAAACGAATATGATCGACTTTATCGATGGAGCGTTGGTTTTCCGGATCAAAGGTGCGGATGCTTTCGAGTTCGTCATCAAAGAGTTCCAGACGATAGGGTTTGGTGCCTCCCATGGGAAACAAATCGATAATACTGCCGCGTACGGCGAATTCGCCGTGCTCCATCACTTGCGAGACCAATCGATAGCCACTCTCGACAAGGCGTTCACGCATGGCGTCGATCTCGACCCGGTCTCCCACGTCCAGCAAGAACACATTGGCGTCCAGGAACTCCCGGGGTGCCAGGCGAACCATTAACGTCGCGGCAGGGACCACTAAAATGCCTTTTTTCAACTTGGACAGTTGATACAACGTCGCCAGGCGGTCGGAAATAATGTCCTGGTGTGGAGAAAAAGCATCATAGGGTAAGGTTTCCCAGTCGGGAAAATGCAATACGGGTAGATCGTCCGAGGCACCGCCGTAGAAGCGGATATCGTATTCCAGTTGATTGGCGGTGGGCGTATCGGGGGTGATCACCACGACCAGCCGGTCTGCTTGCCTGGCGGCCTGGCTAATGACTAATCCGCAACTGCTGCCGTACAAGCGGCCCCAATGCATGGTTTGCCCGGCGGAAAGTTTGATCGTAGCGCTAAAAGGGGTTAACAAATTGCTCATGACTTTATTTACGGAATTGTGTCTACGAGATTGTTTTTACGAGACGGTTTTTACGCCACTGCTTTTTCAATACTATTGTTCCGGTTACTATTGTTCCGGTTCGGGTTTTACGACACGGATTAAAGGCGCGTATTGTATTCGTTGTCGAGAATATATCAAACCGTAAGTCCCGGAGTTTTATACGGATACTTGTGGGTAACTTTCCTATCAGGCCATCAGAGGCGATCTGATAAGTGGATAGTTAGGCTGTCATATTAATGTAATATTTCTTAATATGATCTTAACCTACAGATATTTCTATGATTATTTTATTTGGCCCCAACTCCTCGGTGTCCGTGGAACATTGGTGAATGTTTCATGAGTTTCCACGGTTCCTGTGGATAACTGTGTGAATAAGCGTTGAATATTAATCATATTGGAACCGGAATTGTTATGGTTTTATTAAAATGACTAGATTGTAACCACGCGGATTTCATTGCGAGTGAACAATATAATCTGTCTGCTATAACTGTATTGGCAGGCGTCTGACCGGTTTGCCGGTGGCTGCGAATACGGCATTGGCCACCGCCGGCGCAACCGGGGGCACACCAATTTCACCCACGCCACCGGGTGCTTCGGTGTTATTCATCAAATGCACCTCGATAACAGGGCTTTCATGCTGACGTAACAATGGATAGTCGTGAAAATTACTTTGTTGTACTCGGCCGTCGGCAAAGCTGATGGTTCCGTATAATGCCGCGGTGAGACCATAAATAACGGCGCTTTCCACTTGGGCCGTGACGATATCGGGATTAACGATGATACCGCAGTCCACAGCACACACCATTTTATGTACCCGCACGGATTGCGCGCCCGGCTTGCCGGTTAATGAGATTTCCGCTACTTGCGCCACATAGCTGTCGAAGCTGTGCACGATAGCGATACCGCGATGCCTGCCCTCGGGAGGCGGCTCATGCCAACGAGCTTTATCAGCGGCCAATTGCAGGACCTGCAAATAGCGCGGTTGGTCTTTGAGCAAATACAGACGCAGTTCCAGAGGGTCTTTACCGCCTAATACAGCGATTTCATCCAGAAATGATTCTACAATAAAACCATTTTGGGAATGACCCACCGAGCGCCAGAACCCCACCGGTACCGGCGAGGGCGCCATGGCATAGCGCAATTGGAAATTCGGCAAGGTGTAGGGGAGGTGGGCGGTGCCTTCGATAGAGGTTGGGTCCACACCACGCAATAAGATTGCGGGCAAGGGAACTAAGCGCTTGAGGATAGACTGGCTAACCATGGCATGACTCCAGGCCACCGGCCAGCCGTCATCATTTACTGCGGCTTGTAACTGGTTATAAGACGCCGGGCGATAAAAATCATGTTGCGTGTCTTGTTCGCGGGTCCATAGGACTTTGACCGGTTGGTTAACAGTTTTGGCTATTTGCACGGCGTCGGCGACAAAATCCGTTTCCCCACGTCGACCGAAGCCGCCACCTAAATACGTGGTGTGTACGAAGACTTGGTCTGTCGCCAATCCCGTGATTTTCGCCGCGACCGCCTGGCTGGCGCCTTGTGCCTGGGTAGGCACCCAAACGTCACAGCGATCGTCCTGAACGTGGGCGGTGCAATTCATGGGTTCCATGCAGGCATGGGCCAGATATGGCGCTTCATAGATTGCGTTTATGCGTTTACTACCAGAGGCCAACGCTTTTTCTACGTCACCGATGGTGCGCACGGTTTTAGCGTTGTCCACTTGCGCCTTGAAATCACTATTGATGGATTGCGAACTGAGTGACGCGTGTTCGCTGGCTTGCCACTGTATTTGCAGGGCTTCGCAGCCTTTTTTGGCGGCCCAGAAATGGCTGGCGACCACGGCAACGCCGGAGTCAATGGCGATCACTTCCCGCACCCCCGCGATAGTTTTCGCCGCGCCGGCATCAAAGGATTTGAGCTTGGCGCCCAGCACGGGACTTCTGGCCACGCAGGCGATGAGCATATCGGGTATTTGCACGTCAATGCCGAAAACAGCTTCGCCCGTGACTTTATGCGGTATATCCAGGCGCGGTTGCGGTTGGCCGATGAGAGTGAATTGCTGCGGTGATTTTAGTACGACCTTATCGGGAACGTCTAAGGAGGCCGCTTTGTCCACCAGTTCACCGAATCGCAAATGGCGGTCAGTGGCTTTATGCCACACAGTACTTTGTCTTGCGGAGCATTCCTGTCGATCGACCTGCCAGGTTAACGCGGCGGCTTGGATGAGCATTTCCCGCGCCGCGGCTCCCGCTTCCCGCAGGGGTTGCCAAAATCCCCGGATGGATTGGCTGCCACCGGTGAGCTGTCTGCTGTGATTCGGATTGGCAAACGCTTTATGCGCTGGCGCGAATTGGATTTCAATTTTGTTCCATTGTGCCGCCAACTCCTCGGCAATCAACATAGGCAGTGCCGTTGCGACACCTTGTCCCATTTCCGATGACGGCAACATAATGGTGACTTTGTCGTCGGGCGTTATTCGCAGAAATACGCTTGGTAGAAAACCAATGTCGGCAGAAGCTGGATTCTCTGCGGCTATTTTGCGCAGCAACGCTTTTCCCGAACTGCTCTGGTCGCAACCGCCGATGGCAATGCCTAACAATAATCCACCGCCGGTGGATACTGTACCGGCAACAAACTGACGTCGGGAAAGGTTAACGGGATTATTCATGAACTTGGCGGGGTTTGTTCCTCTATTTGAGCTGCGCGTTTGATGGCTTTACGAATGCGTTGATAAGTGCCGCAACGGCACAATATGCCGGACATGACTTCGTCTATGTCTTGATCCGTGGGATTGGGCCGTTCTTTTAACAATGCCACCGCTTGCATGATTTGCCCCGATTGGCAATACCCGCACTGTGGAACTTGCTCTTCAATCCAGGCCCGTTGCACGGGATGGCTATTGTCTGTGGAAAGACCTTCTATGGTGGTAATGGATTTGTTGGCGGCAATGGCGATGGGGGTGACACAGGATCGGATAGCTTTGCCATCCATGTGTACTGTGCAAGCACCACATACCGAAATACCGCAACTGTATTTAGTGCCGGTCAACCCGATGATATCGCGGATCACCCACAATAACGGCATGTCCGCTTCCACATCCACGTTGTGTTGTTTACCGTTGATCGTTATCGAATACATTTTGATCCGCCCTTAAGTATTGGTGGAGTATCAATGCATAGTGTAAATCCAGGAGCGGTATGTTGCCAGTGTGGAGTATTAACTTGACATAATTTTGCGAGCGCGCCCGGCGCTAAGGCGGTATTAATGTTGCGTGGTGCCAGCAGCCCATTGGTTGCTATTCCATCGGTTGAAAGAAAAGGCGCTAACGCGGTCTAATCGTCCAACGCGGATTTAGCGCGTTATTTTTTAAATTTTTTCAACAGTTTTTTAAATATATTACCGGAGGATGTACGCTCGTCGCCGGATTCCTCTCCAGTGAACAAAGGTTGATCCCCCCAGGTCAATATGAAATCCATACCCCCATCACTGCCGTGGATTTGTAAAAATTGTCCCGCGGCGACGGCGTCGACAAACTGCTGCCAATGGGTTGGGGTGAAGTCCATGACATATCCGTCTTCATAAATGGAAGCGCCGTCATTGGTCTGACCGGGTTCCAAGAGGATAAAACTCCCCGCGATAGACTCACCGGCAGCATTGGTCTTCATATGCATTTCCGTGGCATTGTTTTCGGCAAACCACACCAAACAGCCCTCATGTGTTGGCTGCAATTGAAGCAATAAACACAGGGATTTGTTGGCAGGGTGTTTCTTTAAGCCGTTTGCCAACGCAGTACGTGCCGCAACGGGTAAATTCAACACCACTTGATCTCCGCCAAACATATAGACGGAGGCCTGCTTAACCGGGGTACGCGGGATATTTTTAAGCTGGCTTTTTTGCACAATCGGTTGCCAATTGATACTTTTTCTTCCCCGGGCGTTCGCGGCTAGACAG
The DNA here is from genome assembly GCA_022340845.1 of Gammaproteobacteria bacterium. GTDB lineage: Bacteria > Pseudomonadota > Gammaproteobacteria > SZUA-152 > SZUA-152 > JAJDNG01. Next base: position 12,594 of record JAJDNG010000111.1, read on the forward strand.
GGATAGCGTTTTTGCTCGAATCCCAATCGTGATATTACCCGGGTCAGTCCGTAGGTATGCGCCGCGAGAAATTCATCCTTGGTCAACAATATCGCCGACAGAGTCGGCCGGGTGAACGGGGCATTGGGAATTTCCACCAGGGGAAAGGTGCACGCAAGCGCGGGAAAGCCGAACAAGCCTTTTTCCCCCAGTTTAATAACGTCGCCGGCATGGATGGATTTTTGTGTGGCGTACTTGTACAGCAATAAAAACAACTGCAATGGCTGCGAGGGAAATTTAGTGGTGTCTTCTCCTTCCTGCGACTGGAGGGTGAATACGATTTCTTTTTGTTTTAATGACAAAAAACCATCGCTCACATAGGACCAGCAAGGGACGGTTTTGCCACCCACGGGAACGTAATGCAAATAAATACTGACTGCCAGTCGGTTGGGAACGATACCCAATTTGATGGGGAATTGGCCTTTGCTGCCGCTGATGATTTTGATGACGTTATTTTTGTTCATATTTGCGGCATCATGGCGTGGACAGACTGCTCCGGTGTCGGTTTGGGAAATGAGATATCATTGTGTTGGTGGACGGATTCCTTCGCCCGCAATAAAGCCGCAATGTGGTTATATCCTTGACCATAAAAGTGTTAATAATACTGGTAACCGCAGGCCAAAATCAAAGAAAAAATAACGTAATTTCAAGGAAGTTACGGCAGAATTCGGAGAAACTTTAGTGATGGTGGGGTGTTTTTAGTGACCCCAGCTATCCTCGCCATTTAAAAGATTCAAGATATATTCCATGCCGTCCAAACCATGGATGAGCATGATATCCAAGGGCGATTTGTTGCCAAAACTCTCTGAATGCGTGGTGATCCAGTAATTTGCTGCGGTTGCGTTGTGGGGATACAAACTGTCTATGGCATTGCTGATGGACAAAATGAAATGCGCTCGCTGCAAAAACTGTGGATTCGCCGGTACTTCCATGCCGGCCCGATAGCGGTTCAACGTGCGTGGCTTGGTGTCTTGCGGCAGGCCTAATAAGGCAATTTGGTCATGCGCGTCCAGTTTCCAGTCATTAAAAACAGTGAGCAGGGTTTTGGTGAGGTCTATTTGTTGCTCGTGGTCGGATTGTTCAGACATGGCAATGCGTACGTGGTTAACTATGATATGTATTAATATACGGTTTTATTAAAACAAGCTGTGCCAATGTTGACGTGCAACAGAAGATTTGTTTCACGATAACAGAATATGGCTAGCGATGCGATGTATAACCAACTATATGGTTTCAACGTATAAATAAAATTTTAGTCGACATACATGTTATTTTATTTGCTCGGTTAGGCGTTAGCGGTATCTCCGGCTTGCGCCAGCCACTTTTTAAAATCCGGCTCGGATTCAAACCCTGGCGTATCCGCCAGTCCCCAGCCTTTCATGGGCTTGCCCGTGGGCTTGAATGGGCTGACGTGGGTACGTCGCAATGCCGACTCCGTCCGCGTTTGTTCCTATGCGTAAAATGAGGGAATCCGCCTGAATCCCACAAACCCTATTGTCGTTCTGCAAATAACACTTACCGCCAAACATTTTTCTGTGATCGGTCTTCTTCCAGAGCGTAATAACCTTGTCGATCCGTTTGTTTAAATCATCGTTGTGCGCCATCTTGGTGTTCCCTTGCAGGAATACAACGAATTTTGCGTGTACGAGAAGTAGTATAAAATCCAACCGATAAACTCAACGAGGAGTGGCAGAGCTGGAAAAACAATACATATTTTTCGATACCGGAAAAGGCTGCCTGCTGGCACTGGTCTTATACAGCATGGCGATGGTTGTTCTAGGAAGCGTATTCTTTTTGGTACCCTACCACCGTTGGTTACATATGGTAATCAGTTTGGCGGTATTTGCGGCCGTATCGCATTATGTATTCGCGGCGGATAAAAAACGCAAAACAAAGATGTAATGATTTGTGTTAATGTTGCGTTAGCATTTTTTGAAGAAAAACACGTTTGTAAAAACGGCATAAGGACAATTCATGATGACGACGAAAAATAATGTTAAATTGATTATTAGTTTGATACTGGTCGTGCTGTTGGTGGTTTTTATCGTTCAAAACGCAGCGGTGGTGGAATTGCACTTTTTGTTTTGGACATTATCCATGTCGCGATCATTAATGATCTTGTTTGTGTTATTTATTGGCTTGCTGGTGGGCTGGATCGTCGGCAGTCAATTTCATCATAAACCTTCAACTGATGAAAACCAGGCAAATCAGCCAAACTCAAAATAGCCATCAACAAAGGTTATTTATCCTTTGCCGGCGTTTTAGCGTTGGCTTGTTTTTTATCGTTTTCACGGGCTTCTTCCAATTCTTTGCGAATAGGTTCGGTGCGGCCGATTTCACGACCTATGTAATAACCCAGTAAAACCAGTGCGGCTCCGGTCAACACGCGTACTATCATTTCGATTCACCTATTGAGTTTGTAAAGTTGTTTATCGGCTTGACGTTAACATTTTGCCACTATCAGTGGAACCATCAGTTCCCGTTCATCCAGGCCGCCGTGCACACCGATCTGCGCAAACGGCTTTTCACCCATTAGACAATCCTTTATAACATGGTTCGAATTCATAATAAGGGTGTAATCGCCGATTCGCTGCGCCAGTTTGCCACTGGGTTCCCCTAAACCAAAATAGCCGGCCTCGATCAGATCTTCGCTGCGATACAGCTCACATTGTGAGGCGAGATGGCGTTGTATATAGGCCTCGAAGGCGCCGGATTTATTGGGCTTGACATAACAATACGCTACTCTGGGTTCGCCGCACAGGGGTAAGGCCAATGTCTCTGCCAACTCGGGATGGTGATCCAGGTGAATGGTTGTTTCGCTCGCACTGTCGATCAGTCCATGGTCCGCCGTCATAATGACTACGCTGTCCGTGCCTTGCAAAAAGCTTAATAACTCCGAGAATTCCTCATCCAGATCTTTGAAGTGCTGGTGCACGATATCACTGTCCACACCGTGCACATGGCATAGCGCGTCGAAATCGGCCCAATAGGCATGGATGTATTTTTTCGCATCATTCATTTTGGCCAGGTTGATGATTTGCCCAAAAAAGTCCGACAAGCCGTAATATTCAACTCTCTCCGCTCCCATTGTGGTTAGTACACTATAGTTTGAATCGATAATGCGTTTATGGTTGATCACGTAAGACAAACGCTTTAAATGGGTAAATACTGGGTTCAGCTGCAATACCTTTGATATCTGGATTCTGTCAGAGTTGAACGGTTGCATGGTGACTCTGGGAGTAAACGGCAGCACCGCCGTCACACAACCCAATTCTTTGAAGTGCATAAACCAGCCGGTAACGGCGTGTTGCATGGGAGCCACTGCCGTGGCAAACGTGGTGATGGCAGAGGATGTGGTAGTGGGGAACACCGAAGTCATGGATGTCTTGAGGTGTTTTGCAATAACGCTGTCCGCACCATGGCGTTTAATATAGTGATATCCCAAGCCGTCTATGAGTATCAGGATAATGTTTTTGGATTCGCGAAGTTCGGCGATGGATAAATGGGGATGCGGGGCATAAGGAGAAATGGATGCATCACACGCCTGACAAACCGCGCTCATCACATTCACAATGCTGCCGTCTTGATAATTAGGTTTATTCATCAAATCTTGGCTAATAAATTGGGCCACGAATTTCCGCGAATCCTGTTGATTATAGTAACACCGTTTTGATATTGCGCATACGCGGCGGACAATTTGCTAAGTATCTCAGCGCAAAGTATCCCGGGTTTTTTCATGAGTGTATCGCTATAGAAGTACGAGGTAGTTGCTTGCCAAGTATTCTGAGAACATCATTGCATGTGCCATTACCAGCCCTTTCTTCTTTTCCCGTCCTCATGTGGTTATAATAGGCCGCCGCCCAAAATAACCTACGAATTAAGAATCTAAACAAAATGAGTGACTTATACACGGAATTAACAACCAGATTGCAGCAAGCCATCCACAGAAGTTTTGGTGATGAATATCAGAACGTCGATCCCTTGTTACGGGCTACTCAGGATCCCAAGTTCGGTGATTTCCAAGCCAACGTGGCCATGAGCCTGGCCAAAGCATTAAAACGCAAGCCGCGTGACATCGCAGAAACAATATGTGCCAACGCCGAATTGAAAGATATCTGTGATGCACCGGACATCGCCGGGCCGGGATTCATCAACTTGCGGGTCTTACCCGGCGCCATTGCCCGACAACTGTTAACACTGGCCGCTAACGATCGCCTGGCGATCGAAAAAGATCACCAGCCGCAAACCGTGGTCGTCGACTATTCCGGCCCCAATGTTGCCAAAGAAATGCACGTGGGACATTTGCGCAGCACCATTATCGGCGATGCGATTGCCAAAGTACTGGAATTTCTGGGGCATAAAGTCATACGTCAAAATCACCTGGGCGATTGGGGTACCCAGTTCGGCATGCTTATCGAACACCTTATCGACTCAGGCTGGAAGTTGGACGCGGGGCAAAGTATCGGTGATTTGAATGTATTGTACCAGGAGGCCAAAAAACGCTTTGACGACGATGCGAGTTTCGCCGAACGGGCGCGCCAGCGTGTCGTGGCTTTGCAAGGCGGCGATGCCGACACACGGGCGTTATGGCAAGCACTGGTGCAAGCGTCGCGGCAATATTTCAGCGAAGTGTATGCGCGCCTGGACGTGACCCTGCAAGACAGTGATGCCAGAGGGGAGAGTTCCTACAACGACAGCCTGCAAGCGACTATCGATGAACTGTCGCAAAAAACGCTTACCCAGAAAGATCAGGGCGCGACGGTAGTTTATTTGCCGGAATTCGTCGGCCGTGATGACAAACCATTGCCACTGATTGTGCAAAAATCCGATGGCGGTTATCTATATGCCACCACGGACCTGGCTTGTTTGCGTTATCGTATTAAGGAACTGCGGGCCGATAGAGTGATCTATGTCACCGATGCACGACAAAGCCAGCATTTTGCCATGGTGTTTAAAACCGCAGAATTGGCCGGTTGGCTGGATCATCACGTAACATTGGAACATGTGCCGTTTGGTTCCGTATTGGGTGAAGACGGCAAACCGTTTAAAACCCGCAGTGGTGAAGTTGTGCGCTTGATCCAGCTTATTGAAGAAGCCGAGCGCAGGGCGCTGGCCGTGGTCAGCCGCAAAAACCCCGATCTCACTGCGGAACAACAAAAACAAGTGGCGGAAACCGTCGGAGTGGGGGCTATAAAATACGCCGACTTGTCCAGTGATCGGGTCAAAGACTATGTGTTTGCCTGGGACAGAATGCTGGCGATGGAAGGCAATACCGCGCCGTATTTGCAATACGCCTACACACGGGTGCAATCAATTTTTCGCAAAGGGTTGGAGCACTATGAAAAAATGGATATTTCCCACTTGCACGCAGCGCACATAGAAATCCATGAACCGGTGGAAAAACAGCTGGCATTAAAACTGTTTCAGTTGGAGTCTGTTCTTAGTCAAGTGGCCGAACGTCTGGAACCGCATCGCTTGTGTAACTATTTATTTGAGTTGGCGACATTGTTCAGCAGTTTCTACGAAGCCTGTCCGGTGCTCAAAGCGCCATCGGAAGTCAGTCGTGATACGAGATTGCTTTTGTGTGAATTAACTGCACGCACCATTAAACTGGGATTAAATCTGCTTGGAATTCGGGTGCTGGAGAAAATGTAGTCGTAAAGGATTTCCGCGGCTGCTCCAATCAATTTAAATGGCGCTTTTCAATCGATCTTTCGGATGTAAGGCGCTGGGCTCGACGCGGGGCAGATCCACATAAAATATAGTTCCACCTTCCGGATTGGCCATAAACCCTATATTGCCTTTGTGGTTCTCTACGATAGCTTTTGCTATGTTTAAACCTAACCCCGTTCCTCCTACTTTTCTGGTACTGGATGAGTCGACCTGGGTGAATCGCTCGAATATACGGGACTCAAATTCTGACGGAATACCGCGGCCTTTGTCCGCGACACTGATCCGAATCCTGCCGTTGTGAATATTTACGGCGGTTTCTACGCTGGCTCCATCGGGAGAAAATTTCGCCGCATTGGACAACAAGTTGCTCAGTACTTGCATCATGCGATTACGGTCGGCATACACAAATAGCTTTGTGTCGGAGGCGGCAATGACAAATTTGACATTATGTTGTTGGCCATAGCCTTGATTGGCTTCAACGGCATCATGCAGGAATTTCGTTACTTCCAAATCCTGAAATTTGAATTCCATTTTTCCGGAAGCCAGTTTTTCCATATCCAAAAGATCGTTGATCAACAATAGCAATCGTTCGCTGTTATTGGCGGCAATGGATATCAGATTTTTTGTCTTTTCTTGGAAATCACCCATTTTTCCGCTGGTAAGCAAACCCAATGAGCCGCGGATGGATGTGAGCGGAGTGCGCAATTCATGACTGACAGTGGACACAAACTCTTGTTTCATTTTGTCGAGTTTTTTCCGTTCGGTAATATCCCGCATCACGCCGCAAAACAATCGTTGGCCTTCAACCCACATTTCCGAGACGGTCACTTCCAGGGGAAAAACCGAACCGTCTTTGCGGATTCCTTCCACTTCTCTACCGAGTCCGACAATATTACTTTTACCATGATGCAAGTAATTAGCAATATATTCATTGTGATTTGCTGCGTGATCACCGGCTACCAGTATGGAAATGTTTTTACCGATGACCTCTGACGCAAGATAGCCAAAAAGATTTTCCGCAGCCGGGTTGAATCCTTCAATAAATCCTTCTTCATTTGTTGATACTATGCCCTCTGATATATTATTGACGATGGTACGCATACGGACTTCGCGTTCACGTACAAGCATTTCGAATTTCAAACGGTTTTGTTCCGCTTTGTACGCTTCCACGATTTGCGTGCAGGTATTAATGATAGGTTTTAAATATGTGATTAACGCCTCATCATAACCTTGCGGCCGATTGGCCACGCCAAACATACCTATCACTTTGTCCTCACGCATGAAGGGAACTCCAAGGAATGCGTGTAACGGCGGATGACCATCCGGCAAACCCGCCGAGCGCGAGTCGTGCGCCGGAGAATTCGCGACGACGTTTTCCCCAGTCAAAATAGCGCATCCAAACAGTGTGTGTACATTTCGAAATTCCAAACCATTTGGGGCGTTTTCATCGTAAAACTCCCTGGTTTGATCATTCCAAGCAATATTGGTCAAGGCGAATGTCTTCAAATAGGGTTTGTTGTGTTCGTGTAGCACTTCTCCGATAAATCCATATTCACTATTAGTTAGCGATAATATGTCATTCAACAACTTGTCGAAAATTTGTTTCGGATTGGCATCGCGAATAAATCGGGATTGAGCGTTTGTTATCACCTCCAGTACGCGATGCTGAAACGCGGTCTCTTTTTCTCGCGACTGAAGCTGGGACTGCATTTGGTCGATGGCTTTGGTTAATTGTCCCACTTCATCACTGGAGTGTTGCTGCAGGCTGTGGTTGAAATCTCCGTCAACGATTCTGTTGGTTGCATTGACCATAAGTTTAAGCGGCTTACGAATCCAGCGATCCAATAGCAAAGCGGCGAAAACGGTAATTACGAGAGTAAAAAACAACAGGCCAAATTCCAGAGAAGCTATGCGTTTTACTTCCGTGTTCAAAAGAGTCGATATATCGAGCGCCACCTGTAAAGTGGCCAAGGCCTCCTGCCCATACGTAATTTCTTGGGATATTGCAATTAGGTTATTCGGTGCAGGGCTGTTTGTCGAGTCAATGGGGTATAATTGTTCATGGTTAGCGTTGAACAATCTAACGCTTTTCCAATGCGGCCTGCGTGCGGAGATTGTATCCAGAGTTGCGTGAATCTGAGCCAGGTCGCTTGCCAGTAACGGCGGTATCAGGCTGGCCGCGAGAGCTTCTATATAAGCGGCTTCTTGGTCGTGGATGTTACCCTCTTTTTCCGTGAGATATTCCGGAAGCCAAATCAGATGGAATATTAGTCCCAGAAAAACCACAGCCAGGATGAACGGCAATAATAATTTGAAACGTATACTCATAGATAGTGCGATCTATTCCAAAAAATATTTGTCCAATCCAAGGTTTATCAACGCATCATAGTCCTCCATCGTTGCCGTACCGATTTGATTCATGGGTATTTCCTTGAGTAGGGCTCGTCCTTGAGCGCTGTTTCCCAGCGCTAGGAACGATTCCAGTATTTTCTTTTTTACCGCCTCGGGTACGCGCGGATGAACTGCGAGCGGGTGGGGCGCGACTTTGCGAGTTTGATAAATAATTTTCAGGGCGTCGCGAACATTCTGGGGTTGTTTATTAAACGTTTTCTGCACACCACCGCCGGCATCCGCTTGGCCTAATAACACGTTTAAATACACCGAATCGTGGCTGCGAACGTATTTAGGCTGGACGTTGATCTTATAGATTTCGCCGAATTCGGTGCGGGGAATTAATGCAGCTCCCAAAGCATTGGGTGCGGGAAATGCTACGGTTTTTCCTTGCAAATCTGTAACTTGCTGTATAGAGCTGTCCTTTCGCACAACAATGATACCGTATAATTGCCGACCGATATCTCTCAACAAGGGTTGGTAATTCTGGGCTTCTCGCGCTTTGATCAGGTGGTATGGATTCATATAGGCAAAGTCAAATTCGCCAGCGGCAAATTGTTTTTCAAATGTCGGAATATTTGCCGATCCCAGTAATTCAAATTGAAGCCCTGATTGCTTACTCACAGCATCAAGAATCGGCTGCCAAATGTTTTTGATGCGGCGAGCATCAAATTGGGGAACTACACCAAATTTATATACTTTTTCGACAGCGGTGCTGGGATACGAAAAGAACAGGCCGAAACAGGCAATACTGAGCAATACGAAGGTGGATCCGAATGGTTTTATGCGCAACATGGTGGGTGTCCAATACTTGCTATTTCCGGAAATCACTAAATGGATATGATTTAGTGACTTATTGATGAATTCATTATCGGATATTCACATACTTTTCTTTATACGCAGTACGGAAAAAGGCTGATTTGCTAAAACCGGCAAATTTGGGCCACTACAGTCGAATACTAAAGAAAATCGCTAAATACCCGATTAAATCGTTTAGCACGCGTATAAACTATGACTGATACCTACCGGTGTTCACCTATCTATGGAATCCTTCACATACCACAATCACGAACCTTATCTGGCTAAGAAAATAGGTCTGTTTTTCGGTTTCGGCGCTATGTTGGCGTTGATGGTGTTTATCACATCGGTGGGTTTGTGGGGTATGAATAAAATTCAAAATCGTGCCGAAGCCATAGTGAGTGATCGCATGGCGAAAATGCAACTAGTGGTTCAAATGCGCGCAGCGGCCCGTGACCGAACGGTACTGTTAGAACGCATGATTTTGTTGGACGATCCTTTCGAACGCGACGCGGAATTTTTACATTTCAATTCCCATGGGGCTTATTTCGCCCAGGCACGGATTGCGCTTTTCAACAGATCCTTATCTTCGATTGAACGAGACCTGCTCCAGCAACAAGGCAATTTATCCGGTATTGCCGTCCCATTACAAAACCAAGTGGTGGATTTGCTGGTCAGGGATGAAGTCGAGCAAGCCAAGCAAATCCTGGTGAAACAAGCCATTCCGCTGCAAGATAAAGTCTTAGAACGTTTGACACAATTGTATGAATACCAACAACAACGTGCTAATCAGGCAGCGGCCGAAGCCAAGCTTGCCAATAAAGAAGCGCGCACATGGATGTTGTTGTTGTCCGCAGCCGCTGGTGTCATTGGGATCGTAATCGCGGTTGTGGTGGGACGCCGCACCAATCAAGCCCAGCGCGAACGGGAAAAATACCTTGCGCAAATCAAGCATGCCAATGAGGCCAAGAGTGTGTTTCTGGCGAATATGAGTCATGAAATTCGCACCCCACTAACCGCTATTATCGGTTTCGCGGACGCTTCCTTGGATAGTGATCAAAGTAATGAAGAAAAGTCACATGCGTTTCGCACCATAGCGCGCAGTGGCAAACATTTGCTGCAAATTATTAATGACATTTTAGACCTCTCCAAGGTGGAGGCGGATAAGTTGGAAGTGGAACGGGTTGCCTTGTCTCCGTTCCAGTTGTTGGCGGAAGTGGATGCACTGGTTCGCATGCAAGCCAAGGAAAAAGGGTTGGTTTTCAACATCGAATACGAGTTTCCCTTACCCGAATTTATTGCCAGCGATGCCATTCGTTTAAAGCAGGTGTTGATCAACTTGTGTGGCAACGCCATAAAATTCACGCAAAGCGGTCATGTTATGATCCGCGTCAGATGCGATTGGCAAGCACAATTATTCAGCTTTACCGTGATTGACTCCGGTATCGGGCTGACTAAAGAACAAATAGAACGGATATTCAATGCCTTTACTCAGGCCGATTCGTCGACCACGCGAAAATACGGTGGAACCGGATTGGGATTGTCGTTATCCAAGCGTTTGGCCCAGATGTTGGGCGGCTCATTAAGCGTGATCAGTGAACCGGGAATCGGCAGCCGTTTTGATTTTAGTGTGGCCACCGGCGCTCTGAATGATGTGGCCTTGATTCAAGACATCAGTGAGATTGTTATTCAACAGGACGCCCCTATCGCCGCAAACTCCCGTAACCGGACTTTAGAAGGGCAAATATTGCTGGCGGAAGATACCGAAGAGAATCAAACGCTATTGTCTTTGTATTTGCGTAAAACCGGTGCCCAGGTCAGCGTTGTGGAAAACGGCCAACTCGCAGTCCAAGCGGCACAACGACAGCATTTTGATTTGATATTCATGGATATGCAAATGCCGGTCATGGACGGGATGGAAGCGGTGACATTATTGCGCAACCAAGGGTATAACCGACCTATTGTTGCGCTGACAGCCAACGCCATGCAAGCGGACAAACAGCGTTGTTTAGAAGCCGGATGTGATGATTTTGTCAGCAAGCCTGTGGACAGGGAGCACTTGCTGCAAGTCACCGCTCGGTACCTGAAAGTAACCCCATGTGAAGCCAGCTGTACACCGATCCATTCGACCCTGGCCATTGAAGACGCAGCATTTAAAGAGTTGGTGGCCCAATATGTAAATCGCCTGCCAGAAGTGGTGGATGAGCTTATCCAGGCAGTAGAACAGAAGCAATGGGACAATGTACTTTTTCATGCCCACAAACTTCGCGGCAGTGGGGGTGGTTACGGTTTTTCTCAGCTTACCGATATAGCCGCCAAGGTGAGCTTGCAGGTGAATAACAAAAACTATTGGGAGCTTGAACAACTGGTCGATGAGTTGAATTCGTTGTGCAAGCGTATTGTGGCCGGAATTAACGAGACCGGTGCAGCTACCGACAGCAATCTAGTCGAAGCTTGGCGCTAATACGCAACCGGATTCGTTCCCCAATCAACCAAACAAAATAAAAAAGCGCTCCTGGATCACCAGGAGCGCTTTTTCAAATACTACTATAATAGTTGGTTACGATAAGGAAGTTACAACGGATTGCAGAAACGAGTCCGCGTCACCACTAAATCAACCTCGCTTCCCGTAGAGACACTGGTGCCACCTGTGGGTGTTTGGCTTCGCACTACGCCACAGGAACGCCGGGTACTTACAGTGGACACGTTACCCATCACCAATCCGGCAGAAGTGATGCGGTTCACCGCTGTGGAATAGTTCAGCCCAACCACATCCGGTACGCTCACAGCGGCCGAACCGGTGGATATCACCAAATCCACACTGCTGCCCGCTGAGACTTGAGTGCCCCCGTTGGGTGTTTGGCTTATTACGTTGCCAGCCGGCACGGAATTGCTGCTGACAGAACTAATGCTGCCTACAATCAAGCCTGCAGTGGTAATAGCCGATTCGGCCGCGGACTGGCTCAAGCCGACAACCGATGGTGTGCTGACCAACGCCGGGCCTGATGACACGGTTAAATCCACCTCAGTTCCGGGAGTGACCGGGTATCCACCTAATGGTGTCTGACTGATAACGTTGCCAGCCAGTACTGTATCGCTGTTGAAGTAAGTGACGGCGCCGAGCACCAGGCCTGCTGCCGTGATATCTGTTTCAGCAGTCGCCAACGACAAGCCCACTACGTAGGGTGTCGTAATAGGGGCCGGTCCCAAGGAAATTACCAGATCCACAGTGCTGCCCACGTACACCAGAGCGCCGCCGGAAGGGTTGGAACTGATCACATTACCGGCGTCCACAACTGGATAGGCCGGGCTGTACTCAAAAGTAACGGTGCCCACGACCAATAGTGCGCTAATCGCAGCCTCGGCATCCGCCTGGGAAAGCTGACGCACATCAGGGACAATAGTCAGCGCGGGCTCAGGGCCGGCGGATACCACTAAATCTATCGAGCTTCCTGAGGCTACGCTGGTTCCTGCTGATGGCGTCTGGCTGATGATACTGCCTTCGGCAACAGTATCGCTGTAGGCGCTGCTGACATCGCCCACTAGTAAACCCAGGTTGGTGATGGCAGTTTGAGCCGTGGCCTGGGTTGCTCCAACCACATCGGGTACGATTACGGTCGCCGCGGGGCCTGTTGACACCACAATTGCCACGGCAGAGCCGGCCGCCACTTCAGTGGTAGCGGCTGGATTCTGGCTGATGACATTACCTGCGGTTACCGTTTCGCTCGCTGCCGTTGTCACGGTAGCGCTGAGACCCGCATCGCCGAGGGTTGATTCTGCCAGCGCCTGGGCCAGACCGGTCACATCGGGTACCGCCACAATTGCCGGTCCGGGACCGTCGGAGACAATTAATAGTATAGAGTCTCCGGCAAACGCGCCGGAGCCGGGCTGCGGATCCTGAGAGATTACGTTGCCCGCAAAATCAATGTCAGTGGTGCTGTAAAGAATATCACTGACGACAAAACCCAATGCTTCCAGAGTCGCCACGGCTTGCGCCTCAGCCATGCCGTCCAGATTTGGTACAAAGCGCAGGTTTGGATCCGGCGGCAAGGTGCTGGAAGAGACCCATTGCAATTTGTTTACCAGTAAGTTGTAAGCGTTCACTTGCGCGGCGGTGCCGGTGCTTAGACCGGAATCATCCTGGGCGTTTTGTGTGACTATGATTCGCCCGGCGTTGACCTCACCGTATAAACCGTACGTAATAGTACCTAAGCCGGTAGCATTGGCCTGCAGGAACGGTGTCAGTTGCGCGTCCCAATTAAGTAGGTAACCGGTGGTGAATGTGAAATCGCCGGTTATACCATCGGTAATGCCTGGAGCCTGCAACACATCCAACGGGCTATTGGGAATGTAACAAATAGTACCATTAGGACACGTATATCGAATGCCACGCTGGTCAAATAGCGGGCTGCCGGCGGTACCGGTGGTCATGGGTGCTTCCCAGATTACCCCGCCGCCACTGGCTAGAATTGGTAGTACCCGTGTGCTCCAGTCGAAGTCATACAAGCTTGCCGAAGTGTTATAAGGAATTAAAAATACATCGTAGTTGTTGATAATGTCTTCGGTAGTCATTTCCCGGTAGACGCTCCAACTGGGCCGATCAATCGATCCTACCAAATCGCCGTTGGCAAAAATCTCCTCAGTTGCACCGGTAGTAGCATCGCCACCGGCGGCCAGAACGCGGATTTCAGCGTGCGCGTTGGCAATGAAGCCTAACATTATTAGAATCAGAATAAAAAGTGTTGCCCCTGTTTTTCTAGCACAACGAGTTCTCATGCTAGCGATTCTAACGCTATCAATTACAGCGGTACTGCTCATATTGTAGCCCCTCTTGTTATAGTGTATGGAGGGCGAATACTACCACTTCAAAGTGTCGCAATGAAGCAAAGAAGGGTTAATTTAGCGATTTAATTAAAGCATTCGTCCAATTTGACAGGTAGGCAAGATTAATACGTAGCATTATAGATCGGAAAAAATCCCATAGCATGATCGTTAAACCTTAAATTTTGCTTAAAACATTTTGTTAGTTGCAGGTTTTGATACATATCTATTGCTATAGATGGATTCGTGCCGAATCAGAAGGTCTAAAACTCCGCGATGAAAAAACGATTTTGGAGCCAGTCTAAACGGCTGCGCAAGGGAAGAGGGTTGCCCGGAAATAGGTTGGGATAAACTGGTGCATATTGGAAAAGACTTAAAAAAATCATTCTTATCGCTTAAGTTTTCCTGGCGGCTGCCGAAGTAGTCTGAAGGAAAATTTAACATCAAAGAAGGGACTCTTCCATGATAAGCTGGTTTTCTTCCTTAAGCATACGCTGGAAACTGCAGTTCGGTTTTTTTGCCGTAACGATGGTCACCACTATTTATAACCGCTGGCTGGCTGCGTCGGAACTGGGAGGATTCATACATATCGCGAAACAGCACAGTGTTGACCCTCAAGTTGTCGTGCTACTCCAACAAAAATACGACGGCTACATTTTCAATTCATTTTGGGAGTCGGGTATTGAATTCGCTATTCAGTTTGTCATTATCGGGATAGTCGCTTCGCTGTTCGTCAAACCGATTAAAGCCTTGTGTGTGGCGCTCAAGGCCATAGAAGAGGGTGATCTTACCAATGAAATAGCAAGTCCCTCGCATGACGAAATCGGTGTTTTGCAGCGCAGTTTCAATGGTGTGTTGGCCAAACTCAACAGCATTATGCATCGCATCGATGAAAGTGGAAAACAAATGGGGCAGTCGGCGTATCAAATTGCCATGATTTCTCATGAGATTGCCGAAGTGGGTAAAAATGAAAACCAACGTTCGCAAGCGGTGACCAATGCCACGCAACAATTAAATGATATATCCGAGTCCGTACAATTACTGGCCAATGAGGCCACCGAAAGCGCCAGACAAACGGAAAGCCATGCCCAGGATGGGATTGAAAAAGTACGCGCCAATATTCAACTCATGCAAAAAACCGCTGAAGATGTGCAACAAGCCGCTAATGAAATATTCGAGTTGAAAAAGGCGGCCGAGAAAATCAATAATATCGTGACCACCATTAGCACCGTAGCGGAGCAGACCAATTTGCTGTCCTTGAACGCAGCGATAGAAGCCGCGCGTGCCGGTGAACAAGGCCGCGGTTTTGCGGTGGTCGCCGATGAAGTGAGAAATCTCGCCAGGGGTACTTCCGATTCGGTGGAAGAAATCTCGCAAATAATAACGACCCTAACCAACAAGGTGCAATTAGCCGCTGAGGGCATGAACAGTGTGGTGCAGGAAGTACAGGGAAACCAGCAACGTGCCGGTGATATCGAAATTATATTCGGCCATATGAGCGGCGTCATTTCCGAGACTGCGGCAGCCAACCACAAAATATTCGATGCCAGCCGGGAACAAATGGAACAGTTTCAATTGCTGCGCTCGACGTTGGATCAATTATTCGAAACGTTGAACGAAAGTTCCTCGAAAGTGGAAACCACCGCCACCATCGGTGATGACTTGTATCGGATAACGGAAAAACTTAATGCACTGATGCGTGGTTTCAGATTTAATCATTATACGCCGCATCAGAAAGTTGAGAATGAAAAGCGCAAACACCCCCGGGCGGAAAACAGCTTGTTGGTCAAGGTTCATCATCATGGTCATACTACGGAAGGCATCAGTAGCGATTTTAGTTTGTCGGGAATCCAGGTACGTCTTTGCGAACCAATAGGGCGCGATGAATCCATCTCCATGGATGTTTATTTACCGCACGACGACTTGGATCAATACGCCAGCCAAGAACCTTTGCAAGTCCAAGGCCGCGTGGCCTGGCATCGGCCTGACGAAAAAGAAGCCGGGCGACATTACATCGGAGTAAAATTTGAAAACGTGGACGACTACGGTAAAAAGCGATTGGAAAAGTGTTTTGCCTACTTTAATAAGGACGCGACTTTTACCGATGCAACATAAATAAATAACAATAGTAACAGTTTTATCAACCACTGCGGTAATGACGCCAGGCGTCACGCGTTAACGTAAAACCTTAAACGCGTGCGCCCAGTCATTGTGCAAAAATCCCGGTATACACCAAAGTATGCACAACGGTTCTATAGCCCGTGCGGCTTCCATATTGCCCATATCTTCCACTTCCCAACCGAATTGCTCGACAATGCTGCTCACGGTTTGCTTTGCTTCGGCGTCGTTGCCGCAAATAAACATGCTCGGTTTACCCGCGGAAAACTCCGGATTCACCATGAGTGCATTACCCACCGAGTTAAATGCCTTGACGAAATGGACACTGGGAAATTCTCGTTGCAATTGCTCCATTTGTGAGTCTTTGAGCGAAGTGTAATATCTAAGCACTCCGTTGACCGGCGGCTGGTCGGTAATGGGATTGGTGGTATCAATTACCGTTTTCCCTGCCAAATTATCCTCATTTGCGAGCCGTAAAGCGTCTATAGCCACACTGCCTTTGACGGCCAACACCACTAATTCCCCGTATTTTGCGCTGTCTGAAAAACTGCCAACCTGCGCGTTTGGATGTTGTTCAGCCCACGTCGCCAGTTTGGACGCATCGCGAGTCCCCAGCATTGCGTTGTGCCCGTGTTTGAGAAAACCGCTTGCCAATGCCTTGGCCACATCACCTGAACCGAGTATGCCTACATTCATTCTAATCTCCTTATCTACGATGCCGAGTCAAATAGACCGGGACTACAAATATCAATGAACGATATAGCGCCACACAAGTGCTTGCATCCTGCATTGCATCGGGAAAATCTCTGCAACGAGTTTTACCAGACAACGATTAATTGCCAAACATATTTCAGCCATAGTTCAGTCATAGTCCAGCCATAGGTAAACAACGTCGCAAATACCAGTGTGAATCTTTATAATAGTGACCAGGTTATAGCCTTACAATGTCGGCGGCCATAGGCAGCCCAAATTCTGGAAACCTATTAATCGCTCGTGAACCAATGTAACGTTAAGTAAAAGTAATGTTAAGTAAAAGTCGCGTTAAGCAGAAATAACATGAAATAGAATCGCCCACCGATTCAAACGATCCTGACATGCATATTGGTATATTGATTATAGGCGACGAAATACTAAGCGGGCGCCGCCAGGACAAACATTTTGCTCATGTCATCCAGGTAATGGCGACGCGTGGCCTGGAACTTGAGTGGGTTCGCTATGTGGGTGACGATGATAGTAACCTTGTGCAAAATGTTCGTGAAATTCGCGCCCAAGGCGATCTTTGTTTTTGTTTCGGCGGCATCGGGGCAACTCCCGATGATAAGACCCGGCAAGCCATCGCAACCGCCCATGGTTTGCCGATTGTCCGACATGAAGCCGCTGTCCAAGCGATACAAGCCCAGTTTGGTGATACGGCCTATCCTAATCGAATATTGATGGCCGATTTACCGGCGGGTGCCGAGCTTATCCCCAATCCCATAAACCGAATACCCGGGTTTTCGCTGGGGAATATCCATTGCTTGCCGGGGTTCCCCGAAATGGCATGGCCGATGTTGGAGTGGGTAATGGATCACTATTATCAGGGTCTCGAGGGCAAAGTCACTGTTCAATACCTGGTCACGGTTCACGATGCCCACGAGAGCGAATTAATCGAATTAATGAACGAACTGCAAACGGCTTTTCCGGAGATCAAACTCTCCAGCCTTCCGAGGTTTTTACCTGGGAATAATCGCGAAATTGAAATGGGTGTAAAAGGGGAAGAACCGGCAGTAAGTAAAGCATTTGCACGGTTAAAAAAACTGCTGCTAGAGCGTGATTTAAAAGTTACACCAATGTGAAATACCTTCCGGCAGCACGGGAATATTCTTATAATTCAGTCAACCAGAGGGTGTCTGGCCAACGGATAAAATTAGAGTTAATTTCAAACCTAGATAGGTTTGAAATTAACTCTAATTTAAGCCGACAAGGCGCAGGCGTGAACGATTTCACTACATAGCAATAGTCATCGTCTCAAATCGGCGTCTCTAATCGAAGGGAAAACTCAGCCGACCTTTGCGTTTCAGTCGATAGGCAAACCTAGTACAAAATCCACAAGGTTCTCGATATTTTCCGCACTGACCCTGGGCGAATAAGGTGGCATTGCCACATTGCCTATCAAGTCCGTCCAATTCCCTCGGCCGCCCTTGGAGATTTTTTCGATGAGCTTAGCTTTGGCGCCGGGGTCGTCGGCATACCGTTTGGCAACATCTTTCCATGGCGGTCCCACAACTTTTTTATTTATGGCGTGGCACGCCAGACAGCCGCTTTTTTTCGCCAGATTCAGACCTTCGCTATTGGGATCATTGCTTAGTGATTCAGCCGCCGTTTCTGTTTTTGCCGGTATTTGAGTGGTGGTTGGGGTGGGCATTGTTTCCGGTTGTTGCATAGGTGCGGTTTCGGATTGTTGAACTTGCGATGTTGATTGCGCCTCAGTGGATGGTTCACTGGCCTTCGTTGCCGGGGCCGATGGCGGAACATTGGTTGGTTTATCGTCACCGCAAGCAGGGAGTAACAGCAACATCAGTGAAACAGTGGTTAAGTAGAGTGTGGTTGGGCGCATTGTCTTTCCTTTTTGGTACTAATGATTAGTGATTCATGATTCGTGACTCATGATTAGTGGCTAGTGAATATACATAACAGGCGGTTTAGTAATACCTGTTTTACAGTGGTTTCAGATGATCACAGGGTATCTCTAGTTTGCCGTAAAATCACGGCTACATTAGACTTAAATAATCCTGTGATTTCCAGGTTGCGTGTTAAAAATAAAATTAAGAATATACTAATATAGTAAATTTGCGTGGTTATTTTTAATGTGCAGCAAAATAATCTTATGGTTAAATGGTTGCCAGTTACTCAAAAATACTATATGTTTCAATTTAATCACAACAGGCAAGTGTGAATTTCCGCCAGGGGGGCGATCCAGGAGGGGGACATTAACAGTAGTGAAACACCGGATGTATGCTGATAATAAATGCTTAATTACATTAGCGGTAAGGGCAATAGAAGTTCCATCTCTTGTTTATCTTAGATCCAAATTAGGGGCACACCATTTTGCGCTGCACATCTGCGGTACGTTCTATTGTGCATGGCAGAGTGGGTTTACTCGGCACTATAAGCACCTAAGCACGAATAAGTAACAAAGCACAACAAAGTGTTACTATTAAACTTAAGGTTCTTAAATCAATATTTATTGTGTAATAATCGGTAATATCTTTAACTGGAGGAGAAGCAAATGCGTTACGTAAAAAACTTACTGATGGGCTTGATGTTGACTGGTTTCGTTATGGGTTTTGCTCAAGCGGCTGATGACAAACCGTTTGCGGAGAAAAAGATTATTCTGCAAATCAGCGATGACGATGCATCCAAACAAACCCTGGTGTTGAATGTTGCCAACAATCTGTTGAAAGAATACGGCCCTGATAAAGTGGCTATTGAGATCGTGGCTTTCGGTCCCGGTGTGCGTTTAATGTTTGCAGACAACGCGAATAAAGGCCGCATTAAAAGCCTGGATACCACAGGCGTTAAATTCACAGCTTGTTCCAATACCATCTCGAAAATGACCAGTGTCCTGGGGCATCGACCGAATATCAATCCGGTTGCCACCACCGATTCACCCGGCGTTGTACGAATCGCCAAGTTGGTGACAGAAGAAGGTTATATGTTGGTTAAACCATAATTTGGTTAGTATTAATGAATTAACTAACAATTTTTTTGTAATTTGCCGTAGTAACTAATAATGAATTTGTATGGGGAGGATAACAATGAAGAAAATGTATAAAAATGTTTTAGGATCGGCGTGTGCCTGCGCCGTTTCCGTATCAGCACTGACTGTTAGCTCCAACGTTATGGCTGCCAACTGGTTGATGTTGCAGGGTACGGAACCTGCTTCAGCGGCCGAAAGAGCCAATGTTTGGGGGTTTATTCAGCCGGAATTTCAATATACGGAAGATACCAAACTACAAGCCGGACCCTCAGCAGACCAGAACGCTCAGTTCAACCAGATTCGCCCGGATTTAAACACCAACAACAGTTTTAACGTGTTGCGTGCCCGTATCGGGGTTCGTGGTCAAGGGTTTCCGCTGGACAGTAACACCAACTATTTTATTTTGGCGGAGTTTGGTAACAACGGCATCACTCGCCAAGGCGGTGGTAGCGCGAAAATTACCGACGCCAGTGTTACCTTGAATCATATCCCTGGCGCCCGAGTGCGTTTTGGTACATTTAAGTATCCAGGCTCTGAAGAAGGTCTGCAGGCTATCCACGTATTCGATTACATTAACTTTACCAATGTGACCAACCAAATGCTGCTTGAGCGCTTTTTTGACTATGATGGAAGTGGCACATTTCAAGTACCTGGAAATGCGCAGGATAGTGGTGAAGCAAACTCGCCAAACGGGCCTGTAGGCGCATTTCGCGATACCGGCATCCAAGTTTTTGATGCCTTTAACACAGCGTCTTGGGAACACACCTATGCGGTCATGTTTGGTAACGGTAATGGCATAGCCCGCGGTGACAACAACGAGCATAAAGATTTGTATCTGTATTGGTCATCCGAATGGGTATTCGGTGGCAAAGGCGGCCGTCGACAAGGCTGGAAACTGTACGCTTGGGAACAATCAGGTAAACGCACCATTGTTAATGAAAACGGTACTGGTGATAAAGCAGATGACTTCACCAAAGATTATGATCGTACCCGTTGGGGTGTCGGTACAACCTTCCGTAAGAGCAAATATCG
>JAJDNG010000125.1 GCA_022340845.1 Gammaproteobacteria bacterium
GAATATCGCGCGGATAAATGTTATACTCGCCGTGATCTGTAACGGGTGAGTCGGTTTAGGAAATTAGAAGGATCCATCGCTGGCGGAGATTTGGCACCCACTTGGCATGACTTGCTTTGTCGGCATTGTTAGCCGCCCTTCATATCAGTGCATTCATGGCGAGAATTCACCAAAGCAGTGCGCCCCGTGGCTGTCAAAACTGACAAATGTGACAAGATCAGCGAATTTTTAGCCATCACAATGCGAAATTCAAGAATTATTGTCATAGGCTTGAAACTTGCTCGTAATAACATGATCTCTAGTAAGCACTCACATTAACAACGTACATTAACAACGTACCTTAGCAAAGAGGATAAATTTTTTTACATGGCTAATCCACACTTAGCGCCAAGGCGCCCTGTGGTATTGATGATTCTGGATGGCTTTGGAATCAATCCCAGCCGCGTCAACAATGCTGTTTTACAAGCGAATACGCCGAACCTGGATGCGTATTTTTCCCGCCATTCTCACACCACATTAAGCGCATCCGGCCACGCCGTTGGGTTGCCTGATGGCCAAATGGGTAACTCGGAAGTGGGTCACCTGACTTTGGGATGTGGCTCCATCGTCCGTCAGGATTTAGTAAAAATTAACGATGCCATCGAAAGTGGCGAATTTTTTAATAATCGTATCTTGAATCGGGCCATTGATATTGCCGCAGCCACCAACAAACCCGTGCATTTGATGGGTTTGGTGTCCGATGGCGGCGTGCACAGCCATAACGAACATATTCTCGCCTTAATCAAGCTTTGCAAAGCGCGTGGTGCTAAACCATTATTGCACATGATTACAGATGGCCGAGACACGCCCCCAAAATCCGGTATTCACTATCTGGAGGAAGTCGAACCTGCGCTCAATGAAGCCGGAGGTGCTGTAGCCACTGTTATGGGGCGGTATTACGCCATGGACCGGGACAAACGTTGGGAACGGACAGAACTGGCGTGGCGGGCGTATATTTTGGGCAAAGGCAGAAATGCCAGTTCGGCGCACGCCGCCATCGAATCGGCCTACGCCATGGGTGAAAACGATGAGTTCATCAAACCGGTGGTGTTATCCGCACACCGTCCCATGCAGGCCGGCGATCAAGTGATCTTTTTTAATTTCCGCAAAGACCGTCCTAAACAGATGGTGTCTGCACTGGGGTTGGAAGATTTCAATGGCTTCGACCGGGGCGACAATCCCATGCCGGAAATCACCTGCATGATGCGTTACGATGCAACGTTTCCTTTTCCCTACGCATTTGAACCGGAAAAGCCCGCCATTACCCTGGGACAGGTCATTAGTGAAGCGGGATTAAAACAGTTTCACTGTGCCGAAACCGAAAAATACGCGCATGTTACCTATTTTTTCAACGGTGGGCGCGCCGAACCCTACAGCGGTGAAACCCAAACGTTGATTCCATCACCCAAAGTGGCTACGTATGATTTAAAACCGGAAATGAGTGCTTACGAAGTGGCTGATGTGCTGGTTGGCGCCATTCACTCCAACCAATACGCCTTCATATTGGTGAATTTCGCCAATGGTGACATGGTAGGGCATACCGCGGTCGCTCCGGCAGTGATCAAGGCGGTGGAAGCCCTGGATGATGTAGTAGGCAAGGTTTTGGAAGCGTGTGAAGCCAATGACTATTCCGTCATTCTAACGGCTGACCACGGTAACTGTGAGGAGCTGGTAGACCCGCTTTCTGAGGCGCCCCACACTCAGCACACCGCTTACCCTGTGCCCTGCCTGCTGATCGATGAAACAAGCTGGCAACTGTCTTGTGAAGGCGGCCTGGCCAACATTGCGCCAACGGTGTTGAATCTGATGGGCCTGGAAATACCTCACAGCATGAGCGCCAAGTCCTTGCTATTAAAACCCAACAAAAAAGACGACCACCACGTCAAGTCTTTACAGGGCGCCGCTTAACTTCTTGGTTAACAGCTTCCTGCCTGATCAACGCGCTGGTTAGCAAATACAACAACCACGCGTTTAACACATGCCAGATAAAATGGGTTCCCAAGGGAACCCATTGGCATACCTCCCTGTCCATGGTGCGAAAAATCAGTGATGCGGTAAAAATGCCGCCTGCTGCCAGCAAGCGTCCGTGCAAACGATGTTTAGTAATAAACAAATACGCGCCAATTGACATTAATATGATCCAGCCGGGGCCGTAAAATATTGAGCCGTTTAAAAAACGAGGGGAAAATGACATCAGAACAAGCATGTTCAACAATTGAAAAGCCATAAACACTAAAAGCAAACTTCGCCATGTGAATCCAAAAACACGGTGAAAAAAACTCAACAAATAAACGTTGATAAACAGCGCAATGGGTATTACATCAGCCAGCACGGTAAAGCGTGTCGGGTAAAAATGCCACAACCCACTTCCAATGCCGATGGCGAACATCAGCGTGATCAATAAGAGAAAGTCCCAATGTGCCGCGACAGAGAATGTCGATTGCCGGCGATACAGTAGCAACGTGAACGCACTAGCTATGATGAACGCCAGGTTCGTTATCGCATTAAGTGGCTCTTCCCATAAACCGGGAAGCGTGCGTTCGCAATATAGGCTGATCAGTTGATTTTCCATTGGATAATATAGGTTAGCGTCGCAGATGAAGACCACTTATGAATGATGGGTGGTATCGCCTTATCTTTCTTTTAAAAACTGCGCTAGGCTGTTCGCCGTTTGCGATCGTCGTTTCAGCTTCACGATCGTTTCCGGCGTGCCCTGGGCAACGATGCGTCCGCCTTGATCGCCTCCCTCCGGGCCTAAATCGATAATCCAATCGGCCTCGGCGATAACGTCCAGATTGTGTTCGATGACTACCACAGAGTTACCGGCGTCCACTAAGCGGTGCAGGACGCGAATGAGTTTCTCCACATCGGCCATGTGCAAGCCTATGGTGGGTTCGTCCAGGATGTATAAGGTGTGTTTGGGCGCGCGTACTGCCCTGGTTTTTTTGCTGGGGATGTCAGGCAGCGGGGTTTGGCTGACGGCTTTGGCCAGTTCGGTAACAAGTTTGATGCGTTGCGCCTCGCCGCCGCTTAAGGTGGGGCTTTGTTGTCCCAGGGTGAGGTATCCCAGTCCCACGTCTTGTAACAGCTGTAGCGCCTTATGGATGTTGGGAAGTGCGGCGAAAAAATCAGTGGCTTCTTCTATGCTCATGGCGAGCACTTCGCCGATGTTTTTGCCTTTGTACAAGATGGACAGCGTTTCCTGATTGAAGCGGGCGCCGTTACACACATCGCAAGGCACTTTAACATCCGGCAGAAAACTCATTTCGATTTTTTTATAACCCTGGCCTTCGCAGGCATCGCAGCGCCCGCCGGCCACGTTGAAGGAAAACCGACTGGCGGTGTAACCGCGCATGCGGGCTTCCGGCGTTTCGGCAAACATGCGCCGCACGTTGTCCCAAAATCCGATATAAGTCGCCGGGCAGGAACGTGGGGTTTTGCCTATGGGCGTTTGGTCCACTTCCAGCAAGCGGCCTATGGTATCGGCACCGAGAATAGCGCTACAGCCCCGTAATGGTTTCGTCTTGGCGGATTTGCGCTTGCTGGTGGCCAGCAAGGTTTTAAGATTTTCATGCAGCACTTGCCGTATCAATGTGCTTTTACCGCTGCCGCTGACGCCGGTGACGCACACCAGTCGTTGGGTGGGGATCTTGGCGTTGATGATTTTTAAATTGTTTAATCTGGCTTTTTGAATTTCGACAAATGCCGAGCGGCGTTTACCGGTTAACTGGGTGTGGCGCCGTTGCAGTAAGGGATGGCGAAGCGGGTTCGCCAGAAATTGCCCGGTCAACGATTGTTTGCAACGCATTATTGTATTAATGGAGCCCTGGGCCACCAAGCGGCCGCCGTTGACACCGGCGCCGGGGCCCAGGTCTATAATGTGTTCGGCGCGGCGGATGGTGTCTTCATCGTGTTCCACAACGACGATAGTGTTGCCTTTGCCTTCCAGCTTGGCCAGGGTATTCAATAACATGGTGTTGTCGCGCGGGTGTAAGCCAATGGTGGGTTCGTCCAGGATGTAACACACGCCACGCAGATTGGAACCCAGTTGTGCGGCTAAGCGGATACGTTGGGCTTCGCCGCCGCTTAAGGTGGGTGCGGACCGGTCCAGGGATAAATAGGCCAACCCCACTTCCTGTAAAAACTGCAACCGACTGATAATTTCCTGGATGACGCTATGAGCGATATCGGTTTCCCTTGGATTTAATTTCA
Organism: Gammaproteobacteria bacterium; assembly: GCA_022340845.1. Taxonomy (GTDB): domain Bacteria; phylum Pseudomonadota; class Gammaproteobacteria; order SZUA-152; family SZUA-152; genus JAJDNG01. Next base: position 4,252 of record JAJDNG010000125.1, read on the forward strand.
TTGCAGCAAAAGTCTTCAACGCCTTGGCAACCGCCAAGGTGTTGAGCTGAGCAATAGACTGATTTTTAAACCGCACCGCCAATGCTTCAGGGCGCAAGCGCTGGCCTTCGCACGCGGCACATGTCTTGTCTTTTTGCTCGTCGCTTTCCTGCCACCACCATTCTTCACCGGTTTGGGTCTCATCGAAGTCTTGCAGTTCCACTCCCGTGCCTAAACAGCTCTCGCACCAGCCGTGTTTGGAATTATAAGAAAACAAACGCGGGTCCAGTTCCTCGAAACTGCGACCGCACCCCGGACAGGCCCGCTGGCTGGAATAGATTTCCCGTTTGGCGGTGGGGCTTTCCAGCCGACTGGACAGGATGACGTGAATCACGCCTTTACCATAGTCCAAGGCCCGCAAGATGGCGGTATACAATTCCGCTTCCTTCTTGGGGGATACCGTGATGCCGGCCACCGGCAGGTCGATGGTGTGCTCTTTGAAACGATCCAGGCGCGGCCATGGGTCTGTGTCTAACAATTGCCCGTCCACCCTGAGCTGGGTGAAGCCTTTTTTGGCCGCCCACTTGGCCAGGTCTGTGTAATAACCTTTACGCGATACCACTAACGGCGCCAGTAAAGTGATGGATTTGTTGCGATAAGTGCGCAGGATTCTGGCGTGGATGGCCTGCGGTGATTGCGGTTCTATGGGGATGTCGCAGTCCGGGCAATATTGCGTACCCAGTTTGACAAACAACAAACGCAGAAAATGATAAATCTCCGTCATGGTGGCCACGGTGCTTTTGCGTCCGCCGCGGCTGGTGCGTTGTTCTATGGCCACGGTGGGCGGGATGCCGAACACCGCATCCACATCCGGGCGGGAGGAGGGCTGCACGAACTGACGGGCATAAGCATTGAGCGATTCCAGATAACGTCGCTGGCCTTCGGCGAACAGAATATCAAACGCTACCGTGCTTTTCCCGCTGCCGCTGACACCAGTTACTACGGTGAATTTCTCCCTGGGAATATTGATGTCCACGTTTTGCAGATTGTGTTCGCGGGCTTTATGAATTTCCACCGCCGGTTTGACTTTCCGTTTCTTGATGGTCTTGGCGGTGGTTTTTTTCTGCACACTACGGGCAAAGCGTTGCAAGGCCTTTTTATAGTCGCGCATGGCGGCGGCAGTGTGGCTGAGTTTGTGGGATCGGACTTGTTGGGGAGTACCTTCACACACCAGTTCTCCGCCCTGGTCTCCGCCTTCGGGGCCCAAGTCGATAATCCAGTCGCTGGCCCAGATGACATCCAGGTTGTGTTCTATGATGACCAGCGAGTGGCCCAGGGCGATCAATTGCCGGAAAGCCCGCAACAGTTTGCCGATGTCTTCAAAATGCAGGCCGGTGGTGGGTTCATCGAACAGTAACAAGTTGCCGCGCGCTGCATTCTCGGAACCGCTTTTGGCCAATTGGCCCGCCAGTTTCAAGCGCTGGGCTTCGCCGCCGCTGAGCGTAGGCACTGGTTGGCCCAGTTTTACATAACCGAGTCCCACGTCTTGCAAGGGTTGTAAAGCCGCTAAAATGGCAAAGTGCTCCCGAAAAAATGCTATGGCTTCGGTAACGGTTAAATCCAGAACATCGGCCATGGATTTGGCGGTACCGTGATAATGCGCTGGCAGCAGTTTGACCTCCAGGACTTCGCGACGGTAGCGTTTGCCGTTACAGTCGGGGCAGCGAATATACACGTCGCTCAAAAACTGCATTTCCACGTGCTCGAAGCCGTTCCCGCTGCACGTGGGGCAACGGCCGTTGCCGGAATTAAAACTGAAAGTACCGGCTGTGTAGTTTCTTTCCATAGCCAGCGGCTCAGCGGCGAACAGCTTGCGTATGCCGTCCAGCGCCCCTACGTAGCTGGCGGGGTTGGAGCGGGTGGTTTTGCCTATGGGGGACTGGTCTACCAGGATGACTTCGGTAATCAATTCATGGCCGCTAATGCCTCGGTGTTCACCGGGCATATCCACTGGTTTGCCTTTGAGTTTGCGCAGCGCGTGATAACAGATATCCTGGATCAGGGTGGATTTGCCGGAGCCGCTGACGCCGGTGACGCAGACCATTTTGTGTAAGGGGATTTTGACATCGATGTTTTTCAAGTTGTGTTCGGCGGCGCCTTTGATGTGCAAAATGGCCTGCTTGGATGTGTTGTTTTGGCGGTCTACAGCATCCGGTAATGCATCGGTGACGGATTTTTTTCCGGTTAAATACTGCCCGGTTACCGAGCGTGTACTGCTTAGCAGTTGTTTTGGGCTGCCGAAAAACACCGCCTGGCCGCCGTGTTCTCCCGGACCGGGGCCCATGTCCAGGATACGGTCGGCGGTAAACATGATCTGCGGATCGTGTTCCACCACAATGAGTGAGTTGCCGGAATCGCGCAGTTTGTGCATCACCTTGATGATGTTTTTCATGTCGCGCGGATGCAGGCCGATGCTGGGTTCGTCCAGCACGAATAAGGTGTTGACCAGGGATGTGCCCAGGGCGGTGGTCAGGTTAATTCGTTGCACCTCGCCGCCGCTTAACGTTCTGGACTGACGATCCAGGGTAAGATAACCCAGCCCCACCTCGTTGACATAACGCAAGCGGGAACGTATTTCATTGAGCAATAAGTCTGTGGCTTCATCCAGGGGTTGCGGTAATTGCAGTTCGTCGAAGAACAACCGGCATTGCTCGATGGGCAGCATCATCACATCGTGAATGTTCAGGCCGGGCAGCGATCGATGTTTGGCTGCCTTCAATGTAATTCCGGGATGTTGAAAGTGTTGCTCAGGCACCATGACCTTGGCCGCTTCAACTGAGCTGCCCAATCGCCACAATAATGCATCCGCTTTGAGGCGCGCGCCGCCGCAATCGGGGCAGGGCGTATACGAGCGGTATTTCGACAACAATACCCGGATATGCATTTTGTAACTTTTGGTTTCCAGCCAGGCAAAAAAGCGCTTTGCGCCATACCATAAGCCGTCTTCCCAATCGCCTTCGCCGAGCAATACCCATTGTTGTTGCTGTTTGCTCAATTGACGCCACGGCACATTGGTGGGGATGGCGCGCAGATCGGCGAACTTCATTAAATCCCCCTGGCATTCGATATAACTTTGCGTTTGCCAGGGCCGCACCGCGCCTTCGGCCAGTGTTTTGTTCACATCCGGCACCACCAGATCATAATCAACACCGATGACCCGGCCGAAACCGCGGCAGGTATCGCAGGCCCCCAGTGGTGAATTGAATGAAAAGGTGTTCGGTGTGGGTTCCTGATAATGAATGTCGCAGGTTGCGCAATGCAAATGGGAAGAGTATTTCCAGGTTTGGGTGACGTCACCCGCCGCGTTCAATTCATGGATACTGATGTGGCCATGGCCTTGTTTTAAGCCCGTCTCCAGCGCTTCGATAATCCGCTCGCGGTTTTGCGGCGTGAGGCGGATGCGGTCTTGCACAATTTCCAATTGAGTTTTGGATTTTTTATGAATGCGCACATAGCCTTGCTGGGCGAGAAACTGTTCGATTTCCCTGGCGGTAAAATTGTGCGGAATGTCTATGGTAAAGGTGATCAACGCCCGGCTACCCTTCTTACCGGATTTACGTAGCACATCATCCAGTATGGATTGGGCGGAGTCCCGGCGGACTTCATGGCCGCAACCGCGGCAAAACAACTTGGTGACACGGGCGAACAACAATTTCAAATGATCATTCAGTTCGGTCATAGTGCCCACGGTGGAACGGGAAGTGCGTACCGGATTGGTTTGATCTATGGCGATGGACGGGGGGATACCGTCGATGCGTTCGGCAGCGGGTTTGTCCATGCGATCTAAAAACTGGCGGGCATACGGGCTGAAGGTTTCCACATAGCGGCGCTGGCCTTCCGCGTAGATAGTATCGAACGCCAAGGACGACTTGCCGGAGCCACTGACCCCGGTGACCACGATCAACTCGTTTAGGGGAATGCTTAGATCGAGATTTTTAAGATTATTTTGACTGGCGCCCTTGACGGTGATGCAGTCTTTTTTTATGCGGTTGCTGCCCATGCTAAAACCTGAAAATATCCTTGAAACCTAATAGAAGAGGATGGGTCTTATTCTAAGGCCTGTCATAAAGCGCTTAGTCTTATTGCCATTCGTCAGACCATCCGCGGAGCCTGGCATTAAACCATTTTTGTTTTAAGAAATACAGTGTGGCAGGGACGCGTGGCGAGCGACGGTGTCGTTTTCGATATAGCTTTTATTGTGGTTTAAAGCGTTTCAGTATTATTAAAAGTAAGAGTATTGCTACATGCACATTTCGCTATTTTTTTACAATAATAGTTTGTATGATAAAGCCCCGATTACCACAGACTTAGACAGTGTATGAGCCGTATCTTGGTCTTTCAAAAATGTTTTCTCACTCTATTGCCGAGTTTGGCGATTATTGCCGGCCTGCCAGGGTGTTCCCAGAATACCGCAACGGAAACCCGCAAACCCGACAAGGCGCATTTGGTGGAAGTGGCCGTTGTCGCACAAGTGGATTCCGGCGTTACCCGAGTAAGAACAGGCACGTTGCGCGCCCGGCGGGAAATCAATATTTACGCTCAAGAGGAAGGGCGAGTCACCGCGTTGCCCTATTACGAAGGCGACAAAATCAACAAAGGCCAGGTACTGGCCAGGTTGGATGATGCCTTATTGCGTTCCCAGCTGGCGCGGGCCGAAGCCACCCGCCACAAAGCCGAGCAGGATCTAAAGCGCATCCGGGATTTGTATAAAAAGAAACTGACCACCGATGAAGAACTGTCACGCGCTGAGACGGAACTGGAAGTGGCAAGTGCCGACCTGGAGTTATTGAAAACGCGCTTAAGTTACACAATCATCAAAGCGCCCATTAGCGGCGTGATCAGCAACCGGTTGACTGAGCCGGGCAATGTGGTGGAAAAACACGATCATTTACTCACCCTGTCCGATCCTTCTTCTTTAGTCACCGAAGTCAGTGTTTCAGAATTGTTGATTCCGCAGATGAGTCTAGAAGATCCCGTGAAAGTCACGATCGATGCCTTGGGTCAGACCGTGCACAACGGGCGCATCACACGCATTCACCCTAATCTGGATCCCCTGACCCGCCGCGGTATGGTGGAAATGGAATTAAAACCCGTACCCGACGGGGCGCGTCCCGGCCAGTTGTGCAGGGTGGAGTTCACCACCCGGGTTGCCAAGCGATTGGTGGTCCCGTTTCGCGCCATTCGCCGCGATGAGCAAGGCGAATATGTTTATGTGTTGAAGGAATCTGTGGCCACAGAAACGGCCCCGCAAAAGGCGGTGGACAAAATCGATGGCGGCAACGGTGAGCAACATAATAAAGAAACGAATAAAGAGGCGGGCGACAAGTCCGTCGTTGTTCGCGCTCCGGTACGCAGTGGATTGCGCTTAGGCGAGCAAGTGGAAATACTGCAAGGCCTTGAGGAAAACCAGAAAGTCGTGGTGCGAGGATTCCTGGGATTGAGCGAAGGCAAACCGGTGAAAATCGTCGCTCCGCAAGCACAAACCGATTCGCCTTCCGCCGTGACGCCCAAACCCGTATCAGTGGATCAGCCAACACCTACCGTCTAATGTCGCAGCCCACATCAAGTTCGGATTCGAACACCCCGGCAGTACGTACCGGCGGCCTGGCGGCGTGGTCCATACGCCATCCGGTGGGCGTTACCATGATTGCATTGGCTGTGATTGTATTGGGCGTCTTCTCGTTGGGGCGTTTAAGCATCGACTTGCTCCCGCATATTATCTATCCCGATATTCGGGTACGAATCCTGGATCCCGGTGTACCGGCGACCGTTATGGAAGATCGGGTTACCCGCCAACTGGAAGAACAACTGGCGATAACCGAGGATGCTATTGCGGTGCAGTCCACCACCAATCAAGGTTTGGCCACAGTGGATTTATCGTTTGCTTACGGCAAGGATATCGATGTTGCCTTACGCGATGCGTCCACACGCCTTGACCGGGCCAAGCGGTTCTTGCCCGACACCATCGATCCGCCGGTTATCTATAAGCGTGATCCTTCGCAAATACCGGTGCAGGAGTTTGTGGTCAGTTCCAACGTGCGTGACTCGGTGGAATTGCGCACCTGGGTGGATGATGTGTTTCGTAAGTGGTTTCTCAATCTGCCGGGTGTGGCCGCCGCCGAAACGGGCGGTGGTTTGATACGCGAAATACACATACGACCGGATCAGCGTCGCTTGGCGGGCGTGGGGTTGAGCATGCAGGATTTGATCGACGCTCTGCAAAGAGGCAACCGGGAAGATCCCGCCGGGCGCTTGCAGATGAGCCGCCAGGAATTATCGGGTAAAATCAGTGGCCGGTTTACTAGCGTGGAACAGATTCGCCACTTGCCGCTGCGCTTGCCCAACGGTAATGTGATTTATCTGGATGAAGTTGCAGAAACCATAGACACGCACAATGACGAGCGTTTGCGGGTGCGGGCTAACGGTATTCCCGGCGTTAAACTGTCCATCCAAAAACAACCTACCGCAAACACGGTGTCGGTGGTGGACGTGGTGAATACGCGCATTGAATGGTTGCGCCAACAAGGCCTGCTGCCGGATGACATTGAAGTCACGACGGTGGCGGATCAATCCATCTATATTCGTCAGGCATTGAAAAACTCCACTACGGCAGCACTCAGTGGCGCGCTGCTCGCAATGGCCGTAGTGTATATTTTTCTCGGCAATTTACGCCGCACCCTTATCATAGGCAGCGCAATTCCTATCGCCATCATGGTGACCTTTGTGTTCATGGGTATAGGCGGTTTGACATTGAATGTAATGACCCTGGGCGGGCTGGCATTGGGGGTTGGTATGCTGGTGGATAATACCATCGTCATGCTGGAGAACATCTATCGCCATCAACGCGAAGGGGAGTCACCGGACGATGCCGGTGTGCACGCCGCGGCGGAAGTCAACAGTGCCATTGTGGCATCCACCAGCACCAACTTGTCGGCAGTGTTACCGTTTTTGTTTATCGGCGGCTTAACGGGTTTGTTGTTTCGGGAATTGATATTCACTATATCGGCGGCGATATTGGCGTCCATGGTGATTGCCTTGACCCTGGTGCCAGCGTTGGCCGCTAAAGTGCGTAGCGTGAAACAATCCGCCATGCGCAAAGCAGTGGATAACGCGATGGTGTGGCTGCAGGATAAATACAGCGCCGTGGTCGGTCGCATATTACGCTTCCCCTGGCCGGTTCCAGTGATATTTGCTGCGGCATTGATCGCTTCCCTGCCGACGTTTTTAAGCGGCAAACAAATCTTTCTGCCCAAAATGGACGACGGTCTGGTCACCATACGCCTGCTCACCGATCCAGGAACCACCTTGGAGGAAATGGACCGCACCACGCAGATGATTGAAAACATGTTATTCCAGCAACAGGAAGTGGAAAGTGTATTCACCCTGGCCGGTGGTTCCATTTTCGGCCGCACCGAGAGGGAAATACCCAATCGCACCACTATTTCCGTGCAACTGGTACCGCTGGCACAGCGCGCCATCAGCAGTGGCGAATGGATCAAACAAATGCAGAAACAAATCGCCGCCAAACAGGTGGCTGGTTTGAAAGTACGAATTTATCAAAGAGGTATACGCGGTATCCGTACCAGCCGCGGCGACGACGATATTAGTTTACGCATTCAGGGGCCTAACTTAAAGAAACTGGAGGAACTTGCGGGTGACTTGGTGTTGCGCCTGCAAACCGTCAAAGGCTTGAACAACGTTGCACATTCCGCGGAGGAGGAGAACTTCGAGATATCCATACAAATCGACCGGGACCGGGCGAAGAACCTGGGGCTGGATGTCAAGGACATCAGCCAGGCCATGCAAATCGCCCTGGAAGGGATTGTGGTGACCGATTTTATTCAAGGCGACCGGGCTTACGACGTGCGCTTACGTTTACCACGCAATCAGGCATCCGATCCCCAGGACTTGGAGTCCATCGTGTTATTCCCCGCCGTGGGGGACAGACCGCCGGTGTATTTAGGCAGTGTCGCCCGGGCGCAACTCGTGGAAGCACCAGCCACAATAATGCGTGATGCGCAAATGCGCATCATCGAAGTGACCGCCAGCGTGGCCGAAGATGCTACCTTAGGTGGGGTGTTAAAACAAATCGATACCGTGCTGGCGGATTTGCCTTTGCCGCAAGGCTACAATGTGTACGACGGCGGCGCCAAGGAGGCGTTACAGGAAGGTCGGCAAATGACCTACGTATTGTTGGCGCTGGCCCTGTTTTTGGTGTTTGTGGTAATGGCCGTGCAATACGAATCACTGCGCAATCCAGTGGTCATCATTTTCAGTGTGCCGTTTTCGGCCATCGGTGTAGCCATTGGGATTTACCTCGTGGACATGCCCATCTCCATGCCGGTATGGCTAGGTATGATTATGCTGGCCGGTATTGTGGTCAACAATGCCATCGTCCTGGTGGAATACATCGAAATTCTCAGGGAAAAAGGCATGGCGAAAACACCCGCTATCGTGGAAGCGGCGCGATTAAGGCTGCGGCCCATATTGATGACCACCTTGACCACGGTGGTGGGGATGCTGCCCCTGGCTCTGGGCTGGGGTGAAGGCGCCGAGATGCTGCAACCTCTGGCGGTCACTATCGTCTCCGGATTATCTTTTTCGGTGCTGGTGAGTTTATTGTTTGTGCCGGTGGTCTATAGCTTGTTTCATTTAGGGGAA
>JAJDNG010000127.1 GCA_022340845.1 Gammaproteobacteria bacterium
TGAAGGCTCTTGACGAGCTGAAGGCTCTTCACAAGCTGAAAGCGTCGAATCCGCATGGTTTTTATTTTGTGATAGTAATTGTTTTTTATTGTTATTTGTTGAATTGGGAAAATAGATTGTTAAAGCGGATATTCCCAATCCTCCGGTATCCGCGGTGCAGATCCTTCTGTGTCTTCAATGTCGGGTTGTTTTTCATAAACAATATGCGATTCTTCTTCTTGTTGCCATCCCCACAATGACCAGCGTCCGTCCAGGAAAGCGGAAAACCCGTCTACCGGTGGCAAGCCCGCGCAGATTAACATGCAGGGCTGCACCTTATGCGAACCGGAAGTCCACCAGATACTGTAGTTTTTGTTGAGAACGGTGAGATAGTGGTGCAGTAAGCGTACATAAGGTCCGACCATGTCATGGCTGGCAGGGATTTTTGTGTGCATGGATCGGCCGCTGGTGTGCGAGGAAACTACGCCGGCGCCAGGACTCAACTGAGTGCTCGCTGTAACCGCCACCGGGATATCCAGTTGTTCAACCTCACGGTCAAACTCCTCCAGATTGAACGGTTCCTCCAAGGCACTGAGGGCTTGTTGTTCGGCGTTGTCAAACCATTCATTGACATCTTTGGGCAATTGCAGAATGTTAAATCCCTTGGGGATGGGGACGGTGATCGTCAATGGAAAATACCGTCCCACTTTGTCAACGGAAGGCATTAACACTCCGGCAAACGGTTGATCGCTGCATACTCCGGAGCTGAGTACAAATCGCCATATGGGGCTGGTCAGGTAAGTATTCAGCCAATCCTTATCCAGTTGTTCCCGGGAACGGGCTACCGCTTTTTGCAACCAGTCATCCCAGGGCTCTAGAAACGAGCGGGGCACGCGGCGATTGATAAAATCCCCCTTATTGGGGATTTTTCCAAAAAAACCAGGCGCTGTAGTCGTTGTCATGATTAAATCCTTTTGGGGCAATTAAATCGTTCCAACGCGCTTAAACGAAACGGATTGACGACACTGTCGGCCCGCAATTCGTATTGGGCTTTGTGTCCTGAGATCTCAAACATGACTTTGTAGCGGTCACTTAAACTGGTTTTGACCACTTCCGATTCGTCCAATAATCGAAAAAATCCCCACGGTCCCTCTTTGGTGCGGCTTATGTGGCTGCCTGAACTGGCCTCGAAGGTCATGCGTACGTTGGATGAACCATCCGGGCCGGGCCATTGCAGGTTGGTGGATCGCATGGGGCCATGACGATAGGTGAGTTTTTGCCCATCGATCTCCAAATGAAAGCTGGTAATGTTAGCGTCCAGGTATTGGGGTTTTAGGCTAAAAGTCACTATTGGACTGGTTGCGCCGCCGGGGAAAAAAGTGTTTCTAATGGCCGCAGCATTTTCAAACGCGTTGAGAGTCTCCCGGGAAATCCCTATGGTGCGACCTTCGAAGCTGCGCGGACTCCATCCACGACGATTTACCACGACAAATGGTTTGAGATAATTGTTGTAAAAGACATCAAGATCCCCGCCGGGACCAAAAAAATTGGAAAAGTCTGTCAGGGTGATTTCATCCGAGCTGGTTCTGCGAAGTGGATAGCGATTTTTCAAGGCTCTATCAAAGCTCGGTACGATGTCTGACTGCCAGATGGAGGTGATATGGCCATGGGCCTGCCCCAACACCACCGACCAACTGTTATCCGCCGCTGTCATTAACCAGCCTTTTACGGGTTCAGACAGTCGGGTGGCCTTGGTGCGTAAGCGGCCAATGGCATCGGAACTGCCGCCTGACATGCGTTGTGCGGCCGCTTGCAATGCCGCGGTTCCCGAAGATCCTGCACCGATGCCGGCGACATAATTGTACACTTCGGCCAGTTGCGTCAGCAGGCTATTCATTTGCGGAGGAGTGTTTTCACCGCCTTGAACAATTTCCTGGATGGGTTCAAACGCTTTTTCAACTTTAGAGCCAGGTCCGCCTTCAAGTAGTTTCGAAGCGCCTGTGGCTTTGGCTCTTCTCATGGCTGAATTCACCCGGCGCGCCGTGCTGCTTAGTTGTTTTGCTACGTTTCCTGCCACTTCGGCTTCTGTCATGTCAGGTACTCGGGTTAGTGCCGTGTTTTCGTCCACTACGGTGAGCAACGAATTCAGCGGCGACTGTGGTCCGGACAATATTTCCAGGGAGTCGATGGCTTGACTGAGGTTTTTGAATTGGACCAACTGAATATTGGCCAGGGCGTTATTCCAGGTATTTATGTAGTCTTTTATATACAACTCTCTGACTTGTTTGTTTATCTTGTCAGGATCCACCTTGCTGGCCTGCACATCGCCCAATACCCAGGTTTCCTCCGTGGTCTCGTTCGTAAATTCAATGCCTTCCTTGAGATAAACCTGATGAAATCCCCGATATGTAAAAATGCTGGGGATGTTGGTCAATGAACTGGTTTCTCTTTTGAACGACAATACCGTTTGGCCCAGAGAGCCCAGAACGGACGGCAGATTTACGGCATATTCTTTATTAACCGATGCTTCCTGTTTTAAACGGTTATACACCCGCTGGGCTACCGGAACTTGTTGCAGTATCCTGCGCGAATTGGCCACCAGTGTAGGGTTGACTTTGATGGGTTCGAACTTGTTTTCGAACAGTGCATTCAAGTGATTTGTCAGTTGATTGATGCGCTCTTTGTCACCGGCAAAATTGTTTTGCCAATCCAGTTCCATCCACAATTTTATGTAATCCGGATCCAGATGTTTAAGATCGTACAGCATTAAATAAGCCTTCAAGGCACTGTGCAGGAACTCAGTATCTTTGGTGCCGGTTTTTAGCTGATATTCCAGCCGGTCGCCGATACGGGGTAGAAACTCAGCCACCAAAGCCCGACGATAGGCTGCGTCCGCGGCCGGTTCCATGGTGCCTCGTTTGCTCAATCCCAGGCCGGACAGCCACGACAAGCCACTGTCAACATATACGTTCCGCGCTTGGTTCAACGCGTTAATAGCGGGTAGAATTTCGGCAATTCCGTCAGACGGCTTGACTGACTTTTTGAGTTGCTCGTAGTTGTTGATATGCTGGTCCAATACCGCGATATGATTGGCATTGGCCGAGTAACTGCCGACCCATACCAGGGACGCGCCCAGGGTGACAATTATCGAAGCCGCATACGCTCCACGCAGTAGCCAAGTGCGTTGTCTTTCCAGGCGCTGGTCTGTGCCGGCGACTCCGGATTCGGGGAAAATGACGTATTTGAATAAATTGGTCAGAAAATAACTTCGTCCCTGGCCGCTGAACTGAGGTGCAGCCTGGCGATCCAGTCCGAAAATACCCGCCAATGAACCCATGATACGGTCAATGGGCGTGCCTTCCTGGGTGCCACTGGTAAAGTAGACACCGCGCAACAAAAATCGATTTTCATAGCGGCTGGGGCGGAAAATGTCTTGCAAAAAAGCGTCCGCCATTTGCTTCAAGCTCGCCAATTGATGCGGGAAGGCATGCATGATTGCCCGCCGGCTGAGGTCGCGTTCCTGATGCATGCGGTGGTTTAAGCGGCTGTTTAAACGGGCAATCAACGCGTCGAATTCATCCGCGAACAAGTGCACTACGCCTTCGGGATTGGACGGCGAGTCCATGGGTAAGGTGAATCCCCACACTTGCTCGCGTTCTTCGCGCCCCAAATCATCGAAAAATTCCATAAAGCCCGCAATCAAGTCGGTTTTGGTAAACAAAACGTATACGGGGAAGGGGATGCCTAGTTTCTGATACAGCTCTTGAATACGGTGTTTGATGGTATTAGCGTGATGCATGCGTTCGGCTTCGCTTTGTTGCATCAATTCAGCAAGACTGATACCTATCATAACGCCGTTAATGGGCCGCCGGCGGCGGTGTTTTTTCAACAATTCGAGAAAGCTGTCCCAGCCGGCTTTATCCGCCTGGGCGTGGCTGTCCTGGGTGGTGTACCGCCCGGCGGTATCCACTAATACCGCTTCATCGGTAAACCAGAAATCGCAGTCCCGCGTCCCGCCTACACCACGCAGGGCTTGTTTACCAAAGCGCTCTCCCAATGGAAAGCGTAATCCGGAATTGATGATGGCGGTGGTTTTACCCGATCCGGGCGGACCGATAATGATGTACCAGGGCAATTCATACAGCTGTTGTTCGCCTTGGATACCTTTGAGTTTGGTTTTTCGTAATACAGATAAGGCTTCGTTAAAATTTTGCTGGAGCTGACCAAAGTCTTCCTGCGCGGCGCCGCCCCCTGCCGGGGCGGGCGCGGCTTGCTGTACGGAGGTTTCCAAGCCTGCGATCAAGCCTTCATTGTCTTTTTTAGCTTTGACTTGTTTCCATAACTGAAAAATCGCCCATACCAGAATTATTATGATTATGGTAAGTAATCGGGCTGTGACCGTTCCCAGGGGAACATAGTCGTTCACCGATACCATGGGGCCGCCAAACCATATCAACAGCGATAACGCGATAAAGCCAATGGCAATGACGATCCAGCGAATCATGAATCTTCCTCTTTGATGTTATAAACGGCTTCCGGATGAATGCCTTTGAGCTGATCCAGCACTGGCGCACTGGATTGATGCAGAATAAAGTTAAAACCAGCGTAAATTCCCAACAATACCGCACCGGCTAAGGCGGCGACCACCCACAAAGGAATTTGGCGCAAGCGGCTCATTTTGGTATGCAGGCCACGCCAATGCGGTGATAGTTCTCGCTCAAAATCCCCCCGGTAAGTACGTATGGTTCGATATAACTCGTCTCGGAGGGAGTCCAGCTGCGAGCGGCCCATTTCCATGATGCGGTAGCGCCCTTCAAAGCCCAGCGCCAGACAAATGGAATACAGTTCCAGTAATTCAATATTCTTGGCGGGTTCCATCATGATGCGTTCGAGGATTTGGAAAAACTTCTCCCCACCCCCTGTCTCCTGATGAAACGTGCTCAGCATGCTTTGACCGCTCCAGAGGCTGCTGCTTCCCCAAGGGGTATTTAATACGGCCTCGTCGATCGCCGCGCACAACGCATAGCGGGCGGCAAGCACCGCTTCCGGGCTGCAACCGCGTCCTCTGGCGAGATTATCGAAACTTTGAATTTCCTGGGTGACTTGCCGGTGCAGACCTCCCACATCATTATGATGAGGGATGGTTTTTAAACGACCGATTAACGCCAGCAAGCGGGCAGCGGAATCCGTCAGCGCATTAGGGCCGGTAGGATTTTCCGGTAAGGCATACGCAGGCATCTGCGGCTGAGCATAGCTGGGTTGTTGTTGCTCGAACGGCGAAGGTGCGTAGGGCGGAGGAGGTGCCGTAGGCGGTGGCGTTGGCGGAACATATCCGGGAGGTGGGGTTTGTGCGCCTCGTTGTCCTCCGGGAGTGGGTTTGACGACGATAGTACGGTCAGAGTCGTCAGGATTATAAAAAGGATCTTTAGGGTCCATAATTAATTACTCTTTGATAGCCCAAAATTCGAGTTCCAAGCCGGGAAATTCAGCGCCGATGTGAAAAGCAAAGCCGCCAGTATTGGCCATTTTTGCCCACAATTCACTGCCACGATCCAGTTCAAAATAAGAAAATCCCGAATGATACGGTATTTGCCGAGGAGCTACCGGCAATTGCCGAATGCGTATGCCCGGTAACTGCAAATTAACCAGTTCGCTGATAATTTCCGCAGGACCGGCTTTCACCTGGGCAGGAAACCGGCTGGCCAGTTCTTCGTTGGTGATGCTTGCGTGTACCGCTAATATAAAGGAGGCTTTTTGCACCAGTGTGCGGTCGGCGATGGTCGCCACATAGATGCCGTATTTGTGTTTTTGCAATTGGAGCGCAACGGCGGTTTGTTCCATAACCATGCTCAGTGAACGGCGTAACTCCGTCATTACCGGAGCGAACGTGGCGGCTAAATCATCGTGGTTATAGGTTGTGAACTGCAAGGTACGCCGGCTTTTGCTGCTAAACGTCGCCAACTCTCCCGCCATGGCAACGGCTGACTGGTAAAACGTCTCTGGGTGAACCCCTTGGCTGTTGGCTAAATGGGCCATTAAAGGTTCAAAACGGTTAACCGCTTGCAGCAACATAAAGTCCGCAATTTCGGCACTGCCACCACGGCCCGACTCTGACACGCGTCCGGCTAATGCGTCGCCCCGTTGATGGAATAAGCCAACCAATTCTTTAATAAAGTCATACAACCGGGGAACGGCCTGGCAGCTCAGCGCCGGGGGCATGTATTCCTGGTCCAGCACCACTTTATTGTCAGAACGGCATTCAATAATGCGCGCCACACCCATCGTGGTGTATTGCCCCAAGCCTTCTCCCTCCAGCATTAATCTAAGCCGTAATTTGCCGACTTCAATTTCCACTTGTTCCGTCATACCGGCGTTACTGTCGCGGATCTCAGTGACCTGAGGATGCATGCGGGCCAGACTGTCCGCATTTTGTAAACCTTCCGCCTCGGTAGCATCGGTTCTTTTGTGGGGCAATACGAGATAAACGATTTTGTTCCTGACATCCTCGCTGATATCGATGCTTGTGGGCGGATCATCATCGTAGGGGATATTGATGGGGGTGCCGTCGGGCAATATAGCATTTAATCGGTTGATGGCGATTTTGCCCAGTGACAGTGCACCTTCATCGATCGCCAGTTCACGGATGCCCCAGGCGTAATTGCGCAGTCCGCCGCAGCGACCTTGGATGTAAGTTTCCAGGTAGCGGTCATTTTGTTGTAAGTGCTGCGGTCTTAAAAACAGCCCTTCGGACCAGATAACTTTATTATTCCATGACATGGATTTTTAAACCTTAGCGTTTTTTTTAAATTGGAAGTATAAAATCAGTGAAATCACAACTCTTATCATAGACCGAAGGAGTCACGTTGTTTGCACTGTCAGCGTTTTTTACCCACCTCGGTGACGGACACACTGAGGCTACCCAGGTGTATCATGATTTTGCTTTTCTCATTGGGTTTGACTTCTAAGATGCCACGCCAGCGGGCGTTATCCAAGTCACGATAAGCGGCAATGACACCGATATATTGCGTTTCCGGTTTTGCCTCGCGCTTAAACGTCTTGAGTTGGCCCGGTTTGATATTCATTTCGTCTCTGAACAAAATAAACTTTCCCAGGGTGGCCATTTCACTGTCGTATAAAGTAAAGAAATCCGAGGTTTCAAATACGTCCGCAGAGCTCAGTTCATAAAAGCGCATGACGATGGGTGAGGGTCTGCCTTCTGAATTGGGGTTTAAGTTAGGTGAAGCCTCAATCGAAACTTCCAGACGTGTCGGTTTAGGGCCGAACCCTAAAGCACCACAGGATGCCAAAGAAATAATGAGTAAGCTGCCAATTATTGCCCGGAATATTGCTTGTGTGGTTAGCACGGTGAAATTAACCTCCGTTTAAAATAGGTGTTTGTTATTGTAAATACCATCGCTTGAACCCCAACAACAAAGAGGATCAATCCTTGTGTGGGCATTTTATACGATCTAGCGTTTTTTTTTCGCGGTAATTTTTAATTTAGTTTTGATCAACTGCTTGATTATCATTGGGGAAAGAGAGTCAAGTCAATGATTCGCGCGTATCGCTAAAGTCTACTCTATCTGTAATTAATGACCAAAATGCCCTGATAACATTTGTACAGACTCTTTCAATCAGCCTGTGTTTGCTATCAGCGTGTTAAGAATACTAATAATTTATTGTTTTCAATGGCTTAAAATATATCTGGGTAACGGGACAGCGAAGCGTAGATTCAATGCGAGTTGGAAAGTGACTGCGGTAAAAAGAAAAACGTGAATATTTCACATTTTTTTCACTGGCACTTAGTCACCATAAATTATAAATTAGGCATTGATCAAAAATTCAACAATTTGAATGA
>JAJDNG010000128.1 GCA_022340845.1 Gammaproteobacteria bacterium
CGTCTGAACGATTTTTCGACGGTGGGAATATTGCGAGCTACCGGCACTCTAAGGTGAGCGGCAAACGCCATCAATACTATGCCGCACAACTCCATCAATATGGAGCGTATCATTAAAAAATAAAACTCCGTTTTCAGTGCCGGAAGGCCGATGATTTTTTCCAGTTGCTGGAAAAAATCCGCTGAGGTTTGCTTGCGGGCTTTTTGCAATTCAAACAGGCGATCGGCCAATGCCAGTTTTTTCTCCTCGAGTTCCGTGGCTCTGTTTAACGAGTCTTGACCCAATTCCCGACTATTGGCGAATACCGATTTGCTTTGGGTTTCCGCGTTAAACCGGTAGCCGGCTATCACGTTATCCAAACTGTTAATCTGTTCTTCTATGGATTGTACCTGTGCGTCCAGCGCACTGGCTTGGCTGTCTCCCGCTTGCAAGGTGGCTTTTTGCGCCAATGTCATGACCGCAATGCTGAATATAAACAAGACCGTGCCCAAGGTGAATAACGAACCACGCCACATCCAACTGCGGGTGGCAAACGCCGTGGCTGCGATAAAACAAATGGACTCGGTGACTTGAAAAATGATTCCGGCCGCGATGAAAACCCTTTTGGAGCTTTCGTCGCCGGCGAAATGCAACATACCTTCTATGAGGTACCAGCCGGCAACAATCATGGCGCATAAGCCGACACCGAATATCGCCCACTGGGTGGTAACACTTTTCGCATTGGATAAAAACGACACCGGCGCTGAATTGTCAACTGCGTTCATAATATTAACTTCAACGTTTGGTTACCGGTTGACGCGCTCGAGGACGCTGTTTGGCCGGCCGGCCGGTTTTCAGTCGCTGCACTTGATTTAATACCTCACGCAAGTGTTCATCATCCATATGGTGGAGGACTTTAAGTCCTGCGCGGATAATTTCACTCTTGGTCGAGCGTGCCGCCATTGCCGGGGAGCGATCCAGTATTTCGGCAATAAGCTGATAATCCGAATCGGGCATAGAAAACGTATCGCGGATAAGCTTGGGGTTTTCGGCGTCGCAATTGCTTGTAGTTGCAGGGATTTTTGCCGTAACAGAGGATGCCATAAGACTTGTTATTTGGGTTACCCGTTATGTTTGGTGGTGTGTCAGGAGCGAAACCGTAATAACGGTTTGTACGATTATAATAATCTGCAACCACAAATCAATAGCTAAGTGAATAACACCCTGTTGAATAAAACCCAGGTGAATAAAACCCAGGTGAATAAAACGAGACAACGACTGCGGAAATCGTGGGAATTGTTAATGTGAAGCACGGTACCTGACGACCGTGCTTCACAGGGTGAATTTATCTTATAACCAGAAACAGTGCTCCGTCACCTCGACGAATGTTAAACAAAATACCGCCGCGGCCATCGCCAATGGCGCGTTCCAAACTCTTGATATCGGGAACAAGAACGCGGTTGGCCGAGACGATTATGTCACCTTTGCGCAACCCGGCGTGCCATGCGGGACTGCCAGCTACGATATCCAACACTTCCACGCCAGCGATTTTTCCCGCGAGCGGGTGTCCCGGGCCAATGGCACTGAGCAGAGCGCCGCTTAGACGTTCGTTGATATCGCTTCCTTCAACTTTATCGCGTTTGGGTTCTTCGATTAACGCGGTCAGCGTAAGTTCTTTGCCTTCCCGTATCACAATGAGCTTCACCTTTTCGCCGACTCGTTGCAGTCCGATGACGTTGCGTAATTCAGCCACATTCGTGACCGGTTTTCCATCGACTGAAATGACGATATCGCCGGGCTTAATACCGGCTTTTTGCGCCGGAGATTTATTAGCCACCTGGCTGACAACCACGCCTTTGCCCGAGGTTATATTAAACGCACTCGCCAATTCCGGAGTCAGCTCTTGGATAGTGATACCCAGTTGCCCCCGGCGCACTTCGCCATAACGAATGAGTTGTTCGGCAATGTCATTGCTCATATTGATGGGAATGGCGAAACCGATTCCGACGTTACCGCCATTGGGTCCCAAGATGGCTGTGTTAATGCCCACTAACTGACCTTTTAGATTTACCAGTGCGCCACCGGAATTGCCGGGATTGATGGAGGCATCGGTTTGAATAAAATCTTCATAACCTTCGATGCCTAAATTATTTCGCCCTAACGCACTGACAATGCCGGAGGTGACTGTTTGGCCCAAACCAAACGGATTTCCTATAGCGACGACGAAATCTCCTACACGCAATGCGTCGGAATCGGCAATCGGCACGGCAGTAATATTATCCGCATCGATTTGTATCACCGCCATGTCCACCTCCGGGTCGGCGCCAATGACCTTGGCGGCAAAGCTGCGTCTATCCCCCAGTGTTACGGTGATTTCGTCGGCCTTGTCAATGACATGGTTGTTGGTCAGTATGTAGCCTTTGTCGGCGTCGATGATCACCCCGGAACCCAGGCTTTGACTCTCACGCTCACGGGGCATCTTCGGTACATCAAAAAACCGCCGAAAAAAAGGATCATTAAACAATGGATTTTCCTGGACTCGAATTTTCGTCTTGGTTGAAATATTGACTACGCCGGGGATGGTTTTTTCCAGCATGGGCGCCAATGAAGGCACATCTTGAGAAAGCAACGATATCGGTATACCCGCCGAAACGGACGATGGCACCACTATAATTGTTATCAGTGCAGACAATAAAAATGCTGCTGTGATCTTATTTTTCATTCATTCAACCCTTCTGCTAAGCATTATCAAAAGAAAATGTCGCTAAAACGACATACAAATGGCCAATTTTGTCTCGGCCGTGAATTTTCTGTGTTTCCATGCGCAGGTACACATCAAATGACCTTCAATCAGCTGGAAAGTTTCTTGGCGGTTGTGCAGTGATGATCTCGGCAGGTATAAGGTCCGCGGTAGGATCTCAATATCAAAATGGCTAGTGACTCCCTGCAAAAGCGGGTATGGAAGTTGTGCGGGTAAAGATTGGCAGGTCTATGGGCAAAAAAAAGCCCGAAGTAGACATCCTTCGGGCTGGGCTTACTACAGACAGAAACTTGACTACATGTGCTAGTGATCGTTATAAGTAGCAAAATGGGTTGTTGGGAGAACGTAGTGGCGGGTTTATTTGTTTCCCAAACGCTTCATCCAATACTGATTTACGTTAAGCCGATTCATTCCCCCATAAACTGATAGTAAGTATGAATTATCATGACGCCGTTTGTAAAGTTAAATAAACTGTTAATATGTCACAAATTTGGTATAGCGTGTTTTTGGGAACGGAGTCCCACATTTTGCGTGGAGCAGGGCTTTTTTCTCCCAATGGCTTACCAAAAAGTGAATGTCTAAATCGTGGTTTGGTTTTATGTGAAGAGTGCATATAACTGAGAAAGATAACGGTGTTTCATTATACTTTTCATCTCCTAAATACTCGTACTGTTGCATAGAAATCAGATATGCAACTTTATCATCGGTGCCACTAGCTTAACCGC
This sequence comes from Gammaproteobacteria bacterium, assembly GCA_022340845.1. Taxonomy (GTDB): domain Bacteria; phylum Pseudomonadota; class Gammaproteobacteria; order SZUA-152; family SZUA-152; genus JAJDNG01. The sequence goes on from JAJDNG010000128.1 coordinate 3,466, forward strand.
GCAATGATGGTTTCGTTGGCTGGTTATTGACTGTCGAGCGGTCACACGGCTTAATCACAAACACCAATACTGGATGCAAACGGTCGGTGATAGCAAAAATGGAAAGCGCTTGTCAAAGCGAACGCTGCCCTATGCACCACTACTTTACTTGGTTTCGATCTCGCAATGACCAACAGTGAGTGAGACAGCACCTTGTGAACCGCTGCAGTGTTACCCAAAATTGTTACCCAAAGTTGTTACCTAAAGTTGTTACCTAAAGTGTCCATAAGCGGCGGGAAATCCCGCCAGTAATTGCCGCAAGCAAGGGCCGTATCATGGGCTCCAAAACAAAATGCGGCCGCGCAATTGTTTTGGAGAAAGAATGAACCATCGACAGCCAATCTCATCCAATCCTAAGTTCAGTTCGCTCTGGGTATAAATCCTGCTTTTCATGGTAATTTCGCCAATGCTTGCTACACTTTTGCGTAAGCTGGACGATATTCTAGCCGAGGCGAACAGAGGCGAATGACTGTTGCGCAAACAATAACGGCTTACTGGAGGCTCATATGGTTACTTGGGTGTTATTTTTAGGTATTGGTTTAATTATTGGCATCGTTGCAGGTTTGTACTTTGCGCGCTTGGATGATTTCAGCAACCGGCAGAAAAACGCCTTGCAGAAAAAACTGGATGCGGCGGAATCACAACTAAAAACCTATCAATCGCAGGTTACCGAGCACTTTTTGAAAACTGCGTCTTTAGTGAACTCCATGACCGAAAGTTACCAAGCGGTGCATGAGCATTTGGCATCGGGAGCCACTGAATTGTGTGACCGGCAAGTGATCGTGGAGCAGTTGGAAATGCCAGCCACCAAACTTCTGGACAACGCCGTGAATGCTGAACGTGCGAGCCAACAACACCCGGCGAAAGACGGCGACACGCAAGCGGCCCACGCTCCGGAAAGCAAGCATGCAGCGGAACCTGTGGCCCAGAAGGCCCCCGAAACCCCAGAGACTGAAAAACAGCCAGCACAATCCGTGTCGGAAACGGCTCAAGCGCAACCAGTAGCCGCTTCTGAAAAATCCACCGTAAAAACACCCGACGCCAAGCAATCAGCAGAAACAATGCCTTCGGCGCAAAAAGCCACTGTCTCCGAGGAACAGGCGGAGGAACAGCAATCGGTGGAAGCCGTTCAGCCGCCATCCACTCCCGAAAGCCTGCATGTTCATGAAAGTGAAAGCGGAACGGCCAAATCATCCAAGGAGACCGAGCAAACCACGCCAGCGAACGTCAGCCGCATGGTCCACTGATTCAAGTTTTGTTAAATCTCAATACACCCGCCGTCAGCGCGTGGCGGGTGTTTTCCTCCTGACTTTTGTCAATAACATTCTCAATTTCTGGCCTTAGCGCTCAAGCGATACCAGACACACACCATGCCCCGTTACAGCAACAAAAGGCATGACCTCTGCGATTTGTTCTTGTTAGAATAATTCGCTTGCTTTGCAGTTTACAGCCTGCCAAAGCTTACTTCTTACCAAAAGATTGTAACCTATTGTAAATTATATGGATTACAGCGTTCACCCGGTGTGTTGAATAATCGGCCTTACGACTTTGTCCTATACTTACTGTGATTAAAAAACACTCATTTTTTGCCCAACAATAAGGAAAAATATGGCTGGCATAAAAGAACTAACATCCGAAGAATTATATTCGCGCATCGATCCCGACACGCTGAAATTTTCCACCACGGACGAACTGCAATTCCTGGCTCAAATTGTCGGCCAGGAACGGGCCATGGAGGCACTATACTTCGGCGTGCGCATGCGCAAGCACGGTTACAATTTATTCGTGCACGGCCCTTCCGGCCTGGGCAAAGAAACTATTGTGCGCCAATTTCTGGAAAAACAAGTTGAGAATACTTCGCCGCCTTCTGACTGGTGTTATGTAAACCGGTTTGACCAGCCGCACAAACCCAATGCCATGATCCTGCCGCCAGGACGGGGTCAGGCGTTCAAGGACGACATGTCAAACCTGGTGGATGAGTTGCGATCGGTGATTCCCTCTGTATTCGAAACTGATGAATACCACGCAAAAATTCAGGAGCTGGAAGAACGCTACGCCAAAGAGCGCGAGAAAGCTTTTGCGGAATTTGAAAAAGACGCCGAAGCCCGGGATATAAAGCTGTTGCGCACCCGCAGTGGCTTCACGCTTGCGCCCATCAAAGAAGGCCATGTGATTTCACCGGAAGAATACGACACGCTCAACAAAGAAGACAAAAAGCACTACGAGAAAGAAGTTGAGGTCTTGCAGGACAAACTCAGCAATCTAATCCGCCAGGAACCGCGCTGGCAGCGGGAACTGCGCGGCGAGATTAAAAAACTCAATCGCGAAGTGGCGACGCTGGCCGTGGAGCATCTGATTGAGGAGTTGCAAACCAAATACAATGATATCGCAGAAGTCGGTGATTATTTGGACGCGGTACAAAAAGACGTGGTCGATAATGTCGATGAATTCCTCAAGCAGGATGATCGGAATATTGTTGCCAAACGCGATCCGGAAGACCTGGCCAATTACCGACGCTATAACGTTAACTTACTGGTCGATCACGGCGATTCCAAAGCATTGCCCATTGTCTACGAAGACAACCCGGTCTACCAGAATCTCATCGGCCGGGTGGAGCATATCGCTCACATGGGTACCCTCAGCACCGATTTTATGTTGATCAAGGCCGGCGCGCTACACAAGGCCAATGGTGGCTTTTTGGTGCTGGATGCCAGAAAAGTTTTACTGGAACCGTTTGCCTGGGAGGGATTAAAACGCGCGCTGAAAGCCAAAGAAATCCGTATTCAATCCCTGGGCGAATTGTACAGTTTTGTCAGCACGGTATCGCTGGAGCCCGAACCCATACCCCTGGATGTCAAAGTCGTATTGTTTGGTGATCGCTACATTTATTATCTATTACAGGCTTACGATCCCGAGTTTAGCGAGCTGTTTAAGGTGACCGCTGATTTCGACGTCAGTATCGATCGCACTTCCGACAATATCCGGCTTTATTCGCAGCTGATAGGATCTCTGATTAAAAAACAAGAATTGCAAGCGTTCGATAAAGCGGCGGTTGCGCGAGTCATGGAATTCGCATCGCGCAAAATGGAAGACGCCAATAAACTCTCCACGCATATGCGCAGTATTGTCGACTTGCTCAGCGAAGCCGATCATTTTGCCCATGAGGAGGGCAGTGCTCTCGTCTTACGCAAACACGTGCAGCGCGCCATAGACGCCCAAATCCGCCGAGTGGACCGTATACGCAGCAAAATTTATGAAGAAATCGAACGCGGCACGTTAATGGTGGAAACCAAAGGCGCACAAGTGGGGCAAGTTAACGCCTTGTCGGTTCTCGATTTGGGTAACTTTTCCTTTGGCCAACCTTCCCGCGTCACCGCCTCGGTGCATGTGGGTGAAGGCGGGGTGGTGGATATAGAACGCGAAGTGGAACTGGGCGGTCCTTTCCATTCCAAAGGCGTTTTTATCCTGAGCGCATTTTTGTCGGCTCGTTATGCACACAAAAAACCATTATCCATGAACGCCAGTATTACCTTTGAGCAATCCTACGCCATGATCGACGGCGATAGCGCATCGGTTGCCGAGTTGTGCGCGCTGCTATCCGCCATTGGCGATATTCCCATCAAGCAAACTATGGCGTTAACCGGATCGGTAAACCAACACGGCCAGGTCCAGGCTATCGGCGGCGTGAATGAAAAAATCGAAGGCTTTTTCGACGTGTGTAAAAGCAAAGGACTGACGGGTGATCAAGCGGTATTAATTCCCCAATCCAATGTTAAACACTTAATGCTCCGCCATGACGTGGTTGAAGCGGTGCAAGAGGGCCAGTTTCATATTTATCCTATTGCGACAGTGGATCAAGCCATTGAAATGCTGACCGGATTAAAAGCTGGCGAATTGAACAAACAAGACAAATACCCCAGCGGTTCGGTGAACTACAAAGTTACCGCCAAACTTGCCGAATTTGCAGACATTCGCCATGAATACGCAAAACCGGAAGTCCATGAAGGTGAAAAATAACCGGCGCCGTCAATTTTTACGTTCGTTCTGTGATCATTACCATTTTATGATGCGGGGGTTAAAACCAAAAACAAAAAATAATGATATAAATCATCATGCAACGGTGTTCCAGGGAGTAAGCTGTTAGTGGTTTTTAATTTACCTTTTCTCAACGATTTGTCGTAAACAATAGTTGTAAATTGCAGTTGTAAATTACAGTCGTAAACAACAGTCGCAACCAATTAGGTAATAGTACAACTCAAACCTTGTAACGCATATCGCGTAAAAATGGCAGCGGGGGTATTCGGTGGTTGATATCAGGGAATACAGCGAATTCTTAGAGCACGGCAATCTGCAAAACCTCATTGATACGTTAAAAGACCAGGGGTATCGATGTATCGGTCCCGTGACCAAAGACGGCGCTATTGTGTATGAAGACGTCGACAACGTTGCTCAATTGCCATTTGGTATTCATGATGTGCAGCAGCCTGGCAGTTACCGTCTGGAGGAATACGACAACAGAGTAAATACCAACAACGTAAATACCGGGCGATATTTTGCCTGGGCCAATGGCCCGCAAAATCTAAAACCGTTGTTGTTCTTGCCTCGGGAAAAAATCTGGTCTGCCAGCAAGAATGCCGACGGCTCATTGGGCTTTGAAGCGGCGCCCGCGTCGGCAAAACCCACTGCCGTTCTGGGGGTGCGGGCGTGCGATGCGGCTGCCCTGGATTTGCTGGATAAACATTACCTCCAACCGGACAATCCCGATCCCCTCTATCAGCAACGCCGTAAAAATCTATTGTTGGTGGGTGTCAATTGCACGCGCCCGGCGGCCACTTGTTTCTGTGTGTCCACGGGTGACGGGCCGCAGGTGCGAAAAGGTGTGGATATCGTGCTAAGCGAGTTGGATAACGGCTTCTTGGTGAAAGCCCTCAGTGATACCGGACGCGCAATAGTTGACCAGCTGCCGGTGCAGGAAGCTGCGAGTACTCAATGGGATCAAGCTATCGCAGAGCTTGAACAAGCCGCGGACCAACAGCAACGGAAAGTACCGCTGCGCAATCTGCATACCTATTTAATGGCCAAACTGGAGCATCCGCGCTGGAGTGACGTGGCCAGCCGTTGCTTGTCCTGCGGTAATTGCACCTCGGTATGCCCCACGTGTTTTTGCCATAACCAGGTGGAAGAAACCGCATTGGACGGTAGCCGCACCGATCATTACCGCCAATGGGATTCCTGCTTCAGCAAAGGACACAGTTACATACATGGCATCGTCATTCGAGAAGAAACGGTGCCGCGCTATCGCCAGTGGCTGACACATAAATTCGGCACCTGGCATGTGCAATACGGGCGTAGCGGTTGTGTGGGCTGCGGGCGGTGTATCACCTGGTGTCCGGTAGGCATCGATGTTACCGAAGAACTGGCGGCACTCACTTCGGGGGTGGTCAGTGCATAATTCATTTGTCCCTCAACAGGCCCGTATTGTCGAGCGTATCCAGGAATCCAACACGATTTTTACGTTGCGCTTGCAACTGGAAACACCCGAACACCACAAACGCTATAATTTTCAACCCGGGCAGTTCAATATGGTGTATTTGTACGGAGTGGGTGAGGTGCCGATTTCCATCGTCTCCGATCCCATTGATGACACCATATTGGATCACACCATCCGTGCGGTGGGACGGGTAACCCGCGGCTTGTCGGCACTGGCAGTGGGAGATCACGTGGGCATTCGCGGTCCATTTGGCCGCGGCTGGCCGTTGCCCGATGCCGCCGGCAAAGACGTGTTAATCATCACCGGCGGCCTGGGATGCGCCCCGGTGGTTTCGGTGATCAATTACATCTTGCGCCGCCGCGAACAATACGGCCGCATGATTATCGTGCAAGGCGTCAAACACGCCGATGATTTGATCTGGCGGGAACGCTATGAGGAGTGGATGGCGTTGAAAGATGTCGAAGTGATTATGGCGGCGGATGTGGGCAGTAAAAACTGGCCCTGGCTGGTGGGACGGGTTACCCAATTCTGCACCCGCATCGACATCGATCCGAAAAAAACCATTGTGATGATGTGCGGTCCCGAACCCATGATATTGGCCAGCATCGACTGCATGTTGGGTCATGGCGTGGCAGAGAC
>JAJDNG010000141.1 GCA_022340845.1 Gammaproteobacteria bacterium
TATGGCGCAAGGTGTATTTGGCTTGCGATACGTCCAGCCCAAGACCTACCCACGGCGCCCACTTTTGTACGATACGGAAGTTTTTCTGCAATGAGAAACGCGCCCCATATCGTTCCACATCTTGACCAATATTTTTGGATGAGGCGTCCAGACTGGCGGAATAATAATACAGTTCCGTCCAGTGACGAAAATCTCCGAATAACCAGTCCGTGTAAATGAGCCCAACGGGTTGGCCGCCGGTGGCGGATTCGGTATCGCCGTCTGGGTCGTCCACAGACAACCAGAGAAAACCGGCACTATAGCCTATTTTTGCAGTGCTTTCCGGCAGACCCAACGGCACAGCCGCTAAAGGTTCTATGCTAAGCGCTAGTACAACCAGGAGAAAAATAGCTTGACTGATAGGTTTATTTGACCGCCCTGCTTTTTGATTTTTATTGTAACTGCACACTTTATTGACCCCACTGATCCCAATAGTATCTCCGCGCTGCCATTATTACATAGTCAATGCAATCTACTCGGGATATTAATTAGTTTTTGTTTTCAACACCAAATCCACGCATTCCTTCCCCCCCTTGTTGGAAGCAGGAATATGAGAGAACTATGATTATATGATTTCCAAAATTATGGCCGCCTAATTTTTGTAGTCATAGTTCAACCGCGTTATCACTGCCCCTTCCGCCCTATGGTCTACGTCCAGGCTGATAATGCCTCCATATGAGGTCACTTTGTCGTCACCTTTTTCCCGCACGTACAATTCAAACTCACCTTCACCATGGATGACCCGGTCTTTCTTTGACCAGTTAACGCTGCTGATGGTCATCTTTCGCATATCGGTAATGTTAAACAATTTGCGATAACCGTCTTTCAAATCGCGTCGTGAGGAACCGTCATTACTGCGGATATCTTTTGATAACACGCTCAGTAACTGTTGAAGGTTCCCCTTTTCATAAGCGGTGGTGAGCTTTGCCAGCAACTCATTGAGCTGCAATTGGTTGATATCATCGCTTGCCTCGCCAACGGGAACTGAACCGGTGTCAGCGGAAACCTCGCCAGAATTGAGAACAACCACATTCTTCGATGATAATGCCGGACCGACTTTTAACGGGGGCGTGGGCGCGACGGAAGCTGAGGTTTTGTTCGCAGATGGTTGTGGAGACTTGGCAGCGGCGTCCGCCGTTATTTCTGGAGCCGGTGATTTTTGCGTTTTTGATTTGGCAGTGGGTTCCGCTTTAACAGCGACTTTTTTATCCGCCGGTTTCACTGACGCCGTGGTTTGTTGTGAGTTTTTCCCGGCTAACGGCGTCGTTGATTTTGGCGTCGGTTTGGCAGCGGGGCTTTTAGTTTTTGCTTTAGCTCTGTCTGGGGTTGCACTTTTGGAAACTGGTTCGATGGGTACCGTCGATTTATTGGCCTTTGGAGTACTTACCACGCTGGCAATAGCCAGTTGGTTTTTCGAACTTGCTTTTTCGGTATCTTTTACTGAGTCCTTTATTTGGACTGATGTTTTTGGGGTTGGCGTTTTTGAGGATTGAGGATTTGCTTGCGCCTGAGGTACTTGTTGGTGTCTTTCCGGCAGGGAAGCTGCCAATTCCCGGTCCACTTCTGCTATTGCAATTCCGCCGGATGCCAGCTGCTCCTGACCGGCTGGGTTCGATTGTTGATCTTGCTGGGTTAAAAACTGTCCCCCCAAGGCACCGCTGTCCCAGTGCTCTTCTTGTGCTTTTTGTACTTCTCCGCTAGCGGCGACAGAATCCGCATCGGTTAGCGCCGGCTCATTCGAATTTTGAAAAGAGTCTCGTAACGCTTGAATGGCTTGTTGCGCAGGTGATTCGTTCGCCTTCGTGTTCCCGTCATTCACCGATGTGGAATCGCTAACTTTTGAATCACCTTGTTTATTTTCCACAACAGGATCTGCGATTCCCGCCGCGTTTCCAGTACTGGTACCATTTTGGTCAGGGAACAGTTGCTTGATTGCTGCCACGAATGTTTCGCCCGCGGATCCTTTGGTCTGCATGGGACTGAGAATATCATTAGAAAATTTGTACGCCCACATGAATACGCCCCCGGCAATCAATAAAAACGCAATCGACCCGTATGCCAGTGGCGCCCCCCATGAGCGCGCACGTTTGGTTTGCCTGTCCGTATAGGCCGAGCGCTTTTCAACATAACCCCGCGAAGATTGCTGCCTATTTTTCGCCTCAGAGACTATGTTGAATTGCCGACCGGTGTTTTGCGTCGGGATTTTTAAATTCGATGGGCTAGCGGAGGTTTTATTGTGAAAATCCGACAAAGCATCGGACATTTTCCGTGCCTCATCGATGATTTCATCTTCAGTGATGCCGGCTGTACCGACGTTATTCTTCTCATTATGCGCTGCACTATATGCCGAAGCGGTATTCCGGTTGTCCCGGGCAACCGATAGGCTGTCGGAATCGGAGAATGCCCACGACACTTCACGCCCCTTCAAATCGCTGTTTGCGTGATGCTGGCTGTGATGAACAATAGAGGGCAGCGGCAAGGTCTCGTCTTGATCATTATTAGGGTAGACAGGTGGCTCATTAACCCCCTCAAAAGCAGCCGTAGGTTTGCTGCCGCTGATATGATTTACAACCGCGGGCTGCACGAACGGCTCCTGAGGTAAGTCACCAGTGGTTTCCGCCAGCGCTTGCTGATACGGTAGATTTGAAGCCAACGGCTCCGATTGCACATCATCAATCGCCCTGGAAACCATACCATCATCAATATAGTGTCTTTGCTCGGCGTAAGCGCGCAATAAGATTCGATTGCACAAGGCGTTAATCTGCCGCGGTATGCCTTCGGTCGTCTCATGTATCATGGCATACGCGGTTTGATTGAATTTCGGATCGCCATCCCAGCCCACGCATCTCAGGCGGTGTTCTATGTATTCCGCTGTTTCTTGTTTTTCCAGAGGCATTAAAAAGGTGGAAGTAATTACCCGTTGTTTTAAATGCAGGAGTTCAGGATTTTGCAGGTGCACTTTTAAACTATCGTGGCCCGATAAAAAACATTGCAAAGCCGCTCTGCCGCTGAGCTGAAAATTCGTGAGCATCTGCAACTCGTTCAATGAGTTCAACGAAAGTTTGTGCGCTTCGTCAACGATCAATATCAGTCGCTTATTTTCCCTGACATGATGCAGAAATACATCTTCCAGTCTTTTCAGCAAAATGCCTTTTTTAAGGCCATCAGCGTGGATACGAAACGCCGCAGCTACTTGCTGCAAAATTTCGTTGGCGTCCAGATTAGATGTGACGATTTTGCCGTAAGTGATTCTATCCCGAGGCAGTCCTTCCAACAGATGCAGCATGAGCTCAGTTTTGCCCGTGCCGGGCTTGCCGGTAATAACAATAAACCCTTCCCGTTGATGAAACCCAAAGCGCAAGTGAGTCAATGCGCGCTTATGAGTGGCGCTGCTAAAATAAAAGCGCGGATCCGGTGTTAACCGAAACGGCAGCTCGGTAAAATTGTAAAATGATTCGTACATCAAGTCCTACCGGATTTTGTGGCACACACTAATCGATCGAGTCATTGTCGTGCGCCAATAATACCAAATTAGTCACATTTCTTATAAATGTTTAAATATTAACCATTTCTACAGTCAGATCGGCGGGAATTCTACGCAAGAAAATGCTTACAAACTTGTTAGCCCGGGCGTGTAACCTATTGCAGTTCTTACAGATATTTTCTTGGCCTTCGGTAGCCAAGCAATGCAGTTTAGCATACCCCGTTATCACAATAACATACATTGAGTACGCTGCACGCAAGCACCCATTCCTCAGTGACCCGCCCATCTAGAGGTTTTTAAGTCGTTCTAAGTAGTCGATGGCACAGATTCAAGGCAAACCAACAGAGTGTTGATTTTTCGTGGGTTTCTGTCAGTGCGAGGTTGATTTATAAGAGGGAGCGAATCTCGTCAAAAGTATAAGCCACAATGTTGATGGCTTCTTTTTTCCCTTTGACACTGATTATTTGTTCACGACCACTCCAGAAGCGTGGGGCGAGGGTTTCATAAGCAGATTTGCTTATGACTATATCTTTGTTTATTTCTTTTGTGGCACTTTCGAGTCGAAACGCCAGATTGACAGCGTCACCGATGGCGGTGCTTTCCTGTCCCACATTGACCGCCGCCTGGCCATTATTGATCCCCACGCCGACACGTAATGGGTGTGGCAGAATGGGATATTTTTCGTACAACGAATGAGTGACCTGGTTAATTCCATACGCTGTGTGTAACGCGAGGATCACCGAATGGTCGGTGCCAATGTCGTGTTGCCACCGGGCATACACGCAATCGCCGATAAACTTATCCACAATACCTCGATTAGCGTGCACACAATCGCTGACAGCGTGAAACCAATCATTCATTAGTTTGGTAAGCTGTTGAATAGGAATGGATTCGGACAACGAGGTGAACCCGCGTATATCGGAAATGAGAATAGTGATAGGCACAATAGACGTCCGGCGGGTCATGATCGCCGTGTCATCCAATTGCTCCTCGTCGGGAGTCAGCACAGAATTTTCACCGCTGACGAATTTCACTTCCAGGGAACCAAACGACAACACATCGCCGTCGTGCAATTTAGTCGGCACGGTGATGCGGCTACTGTTGACGAAGGTGCCGTTGGAGCTACCACTGTCGATGACAAAATAATCACCACCGCCTAATTGACGGATAATGGCATGGTTGCGTGAGACCACTTTGTCATCCAATACCAAGTCGCTGGAAAAGTCCCTGCCGACGGTAAACAACGGACCGCAAAGCAGTTTTTGAACTTGTCCGTGGACGGAAAAAGTCAGATAAGCAGACATAGTGGCTTTCGATTATTAGGATAAGTTGGTATTTTACTCAGTTGGTTCAACAATGCCTACCGCAATTCCACATAATACGCGTACTGTATCGTGCATTCGACTTCGGGAGAAATACAATGAAAATCGGCACCCCTCTTTCCGCCAGCGCCACTAAAGTGATGCTGCTTGGCAGTGGTGAACTGGGTAAAGAAGTAATTATTGCATTGCAACGTTTGGGGGTGGAGGTCATCGCTGTGGACCGCTACGCCAATGCGCCTGGACACCAGGTAGCGCATCGCGCACACGTCATAAATATGGCGGATCCGCAAGCGCTGCGCGCCTTGATCGAACAGGAACAGCCAACCCTCATCGTTCCCGAAATCGAAGCCATCGCGACCGATGTATTGGCACAAATCGAAGCCTCCGGCGTGGCGGAGGTGATTCCCACCGCCCGCGCGGCACAACTCACTATGAACCGCGAAGGCATACGCCGGCTGGCGGCGGAAGAATTGGGGCTGCCTACATCGAAATTCGCCTTTGCGGAAACCCTGGACGAACTGTCCCGAGCCATCGACAGCGGCGTTGGTTACCCCTGCATTGTAAAACCGGTCATGTCTTCCTCGGGCAAAGGTCAATCCACCATCAACACACCCGAAGACGTACAAACCGCCTGGGACTACGCCATGAGCGGCGGCCGGGTGAAAGGCACCCGGGTTATAGTGGAAGAAAAAATTGATTTCGATTTCGAAATTACCCTGCTTACCGTGCGCGCCATCGGCGCAAACGGCGAGGTAGAGACGCACTTTTGCCAGCCCATAGGCCATGTTCAAGTACAAGGCGACTATGTGGAAAGCTGGCAACCCCAGCCCATGAGCCCCGCTGCGCTGCAAAAAGCGCAACACATCGCCGAAACCATCACCGGAAATTTAGGTGGACGCGGTATTTTCGGCGTCGAATTGTTCATCAAAGGCGACCAAGTCTGGTTCAGTGAAGTCAGCCCCCGCCCCCACGACACCGGCATGGTCACCATGATCAGCCAGCAGCAGAACGAATTCGAACTGCATGCGCGGGCCATATTGGGATTACCGGTTGACGTGACAATGAGCCGCGTGGCCGGTGCCAGTGCGGTGATATACGGCGGCATGAACGCCGTTGGTATTGCCTTTGACGATGTCGATAAAGCGCTGCAAGTACCGCACACCGATTTGCGCTTGTTTGGTAAACCGGAAGCGTTTGAGCGGCGGCGTATGGGGGTGGCGTTGGCGTATGAAGAAAATATTCAATCTGCCCGCGAGCGTGCTAAACTCGCCGCAAGCTTGGTGAGGCCTGTGAAAATCTGATGTGTATTTACACTCAGTTATGAATCCGGCTTAAAAAACGGCAAGCAGATGAATCGCTCTATAAGTAAACGACGGCGCATATCATATTGCAGTTTTATAACGTCTTCTGAATAAACCGTAGGCCGCCCACAAAAATCCGATCAGAACTATGAACAAAAGTTCATAAGCGCTACCGCCGCCACCCTTGCTGGGTGTACCGGTTGTGCTTGCTACCATCGATACGACCAAAGGACCTTCCTGGCTATCGGACTCAATCACCAAATTTCCTGTGTGGGTACCCGGTGCATTTGAAGTATAAGTGACAAATATCGTTCTGGATTGATTTTGTGAAATTCGGGTGTTGACGCCATTGTGAAAGAAATTATTGTTGGTTGAAGTAATGTTAAATATATTTACATCGTTATTGCCAAAATTACTTAAGGTTAGCTCTAGTTCACTGGGTTGACCTTGGGGGGATTCACCAAAATCGAGCAACGTAGTATCCGGGGTTAATGCCCCCGTGAGCTCTCGAACACCAGCGCGATGCATAATAGGCATTGCCACTGCGGAATTTGAAATCGCTTGCAGACCGGACACGCCTTGCCAATCGGTATTGATTTGCACTCGACTGGCGGAAATATTTCCGGTTTGCGGGGCAATGGCCGGCGCTTGCACGGTGATAAAGTCATCATCACCCCAATAACTCGGCACGCTATAAAATGGATTACTACCCACTCCGTAGTCATACACACCAAAATTCACTAATTGAGCTTCAAAATCAATTGTGATTAGCTCCGAGTCGATTTCACCCAAAGTATCAAAGTTACCATAGTCTTGAAAATCCAGTGCAATGACGTAATTGTTATTCGCTGCAAAACTGGGATAAGCAAGATCTATTTCTGGAGTCTGGTTGGCTATAGGGAAATAAAATTGACCGGTCACCAAATTCAAAACGCCAACTGACCAATATCGATAACCTGCTCCTTGCGAGCAAAAACTGGTGGGGGTGGAAACACAGTTAAGGGCATCAAATACAATTAGATTACTGGTATAATCAAACGCCAAAGAATCAGCGTACAAAATAGTATTCTGTACACTAGTGCTGCCGTTTTGGTAGTCTTCAGATAAAATGGGATAAATCGAAGTCGCGCCA
>JAJDNG010000145.1 GCA_022340845.1 Gammaproteobacteria bacterium
CCATTAATGTCCAGTTCGGTTTGTGAGAAAAAACCGCTGTGGATCAAAGCCTGGATCAATTCAACATGGCCGGGATAACGCAGGGTTTTTTCCAGCATGTTGGGTATGTGGTCCATGGTGGTTAATAACGAGCGTAATCCATCGGTGTTAAACGCTTCCAGGGTGCCTATCCGCTCGAACTCCATATACTCCCGGTCAGACAACGCCGGTTTTTGCACCACCTGCCCAGATTCCATGAGTCGCGCCGGGCGGGTATATTCCTCGATCACATCCACCGGGGAAAACGGTGCTTTATACGAAAACGGCCAGGTACGGACTTTAGGCAATCCGCCCACATAACATTTGAATTGCTCCACCTGCATGCGCGCATCGTGATAGCCCAATATCAGGTTGCTCATACCCGGCGCCACCCCCATGTCCACGATTGCGGTCACTTTGTGGTCCCTGGCCAATGCATCCAGGGTCAGTGCGTCTTGCGGATAAAACGCAATGTCTACCACATGCTTGCCGGCGGTAATCACTTGTTGCAAGGTTGAGAATCCCAGAAATCCCGGCACGGCGTTGATCACCAGATCTTGCGGCTGAATTGCGCTGTGCAGTGCCTTGGCGTCAGTCACATCCAATGTTTGCAAGCGAACATTGCTCGCCTCAGCCAATGCCTCAAGCGCAGGTTGGTGCCTGTCGGTTGCCAGGACCTCGTGCTGCAGCGCCAGGTCTTTGACAATTGCGCTGCCCACCATGCCGCAACCCAGTACGCAGATTTTAGCCATGGAAGGTCAGTCGTCTCATTACGAAAATGGTAAACATGTGCTTAAGGTTCCCATGCTGCACATCCACTTGCCAAGAATTAACCCCGAGGCGATAAATACAACACATTACTCTGCTGGTCTATGGAAAACCGGAAGTGCTGTAAAAAATTCATGCCCAGTAAGCCGTTGATATGCGGGCTGTTAAGATCCATTACCGCCACTTCCAGGTTGTCCACACTTTGAGCGCCGATGGTTATGCGGTTGATGACATATATAGGCGCCTCGACCACACCGTTAGCCGTATTGAACCAGGCTTTGCGCACGGGAGTAAAGCGATCCAGTGACAATTCCTGCAACATATCCGCCGTGATTACCGTCAGTGAAGCACCCGTGTCCAGCAGCAACTGCCCATAAGCCTGACTATTGAATAATACCCGGGCCAGCAAATGACTGCCATGTGGGGTGAGCACCACCGCCTCGGGATTCTCGGCAGGTTGAGTGCTTTGTTTCTCAATCCGCTTAAGTAATTGTTGGACTTTGGTGTCGGTTTCGGGATCGTAGGCAACGATATCCAGTGTTCGCCGGGCATCGGTTTCGTTTCCCAGATCCAAATACGCTTCCGCCAGGCCAATGTAGTGGGCGCTGTGCTCTGGTTCCACGCTGACCAGGCGTTGATACAAGTCCAGCAGGCCGAGATGATCGTCTTTGTTATGCAGATGAGCGGCGTATTCAGCGGTAATAGCGCGTTGGGTGGTCACGATTTCGGCAATTTTATCGCTGTCGTGGGCGTAGGATTTGGCCAGATACAATGTGTCGATGGCGGCCAGATAGTTAGCCTGCAGATAATGAAATTCCGCCAACGCTTGCAACGCTGCGACATCGTCGTATTCGACTTGCAAATAAGCCGTGAGCCAATCGACGGCGCGACGGTATTGCTTGTCTGATTTTAATGGTTGCAAGGCGCGGAAAAACGCCATGCGCAGCTGTTGCCATTGGTTATCGTCGCCGGCGTCGCGCTGGGTTTGTAGAGACGCTATAAATCCATTGATATCGCCTTGCGCCAATGGTTGATTGGCATTTTGTGAGGCAAGGGAGGCGGTTTGGCTCCTGGAAGCGTTGTTTCGCGGCGCGGGGGGCGGTGGTAATGGCGCAAGGGATTTACGGATGGTGGTATTGGAATCGGAATCGGATTGTGCCTCAACCGTTGGCTGATGATTGGCGTCACTGGGCCGGTCGCCGAGAAAATACCATGCTAAGGCCCATCCCAGCAGGAAAACTGCCGCCAGTTCTATTAGTTTACGCATCGCTGTGTATATTTGGGGCAAAAAGTACGTCTTTGTCGACCATAGTGTGATTTGACTGTTGAATTATTTGCCTTTCATTTTCTTCGATAATGTTCGTGCCGCATACCCGCTTTGGTGATGAGCGTTTTAGGCTAGTGACTATGGAGACAAATAATTAAAGAGCTAGTTTACTATTTTGTGGCGTTGGGTTGGAGGTTCATTGGTGAATACATCAAATAGCGTAAGATAGGCGCAAATTTAAGTAAAAACCATGATAAAATCTTGATCTGGCAAAAAAGCCGTGGCAAAAAAGCCGTGGCAAAAAAGCCGTGGCAAAAAAGCCGTGGCAAAATAACGGTTTCCTTATTTCGGGGTATTCGGCGGATTGGTATTAAATGCGTCCTAAAAAGGTCCTGGTGGTCTATTATTCGCAAACGGGCCAGCTAACTTCGGTTGTCAAATCCATCTCTCAGGCCATTGCATCGGAATCCATTCAGGTGACGCACGAAGCATTGCGTCCCCGGACGGATTATCCTTTTCCCTGGCCGACGTTGGAATTTTTGGATGTGTTTCCCGAATCTGTGTATTTGGATCCGCCGCCGTTAAAACCCCTGCAAGTGGATGTCAACGCGTCATTTGACTTAATTATTGTTGGTTACACCGTATGGTATTTATCGCCTTCGCTGCCCATCACGGCGTTTTTAAAATCGCCCGAGGGAAAACAGTTACTGGCGAATAAGCCGGTCATCACGGTGATTGCCTGCCGCAACATGTGGTTAATGGCCCAGGAAAAAGTCAAGGGTTTGCTGGCCCGCGCCGGCGCGCGGTTGCTGGACAATATCGCTCTGGTGGATGCCGGCCCCAGCCTCGCTACATTTATTACCACGCCGCGGTGGATGT
The DNA here is from genome assembly GCA_022340845.1 of Gammaproteobacteria bacterium. Classification (GTDB taxonomy): domain Bacteria; phylum Pseudomonadota; class Gammaproteobacteria; order SZUA-152; family SZUA-152; genus JAJDNG01. The sequence goes on from JAJDNG010000145.1 coordinate 2,933, forward strand.
TAACGGGCAAAAAAGGCGGACCAGGGGGAATGTTGCCCCCGGCCGGGGTGGCTGAAGAGGACATCAAGCGCGCCGCCCGCTTTGGCAGGGCCATTAAACTGGCCCTGCAGCAGGATTTGGAACAACAAGGCCAGCCTTTGCTTAAAGGACTCAAAGCGGTTGAAGTAAATACAAACTTAATCGCCAGCGAAAAAATTGGTCAGCGCAGCTTTGCGATGTGGGGAAAATTATTGCGTAAAATCGGGCGGGCAGGGGATCCAAAGCGAAAACCCGTGCTGATTCTTTATATGATTTTTTTAATTGTGGCGATTGTGACGGTAGTGCCCTTAAATATGTTGATCAAAACAGTATTGAGCCCGCTGACCAGAAACCGGCTGCGGCGACAAAAAGACTTTTTCGAACGACCTTCCGGTTCGCAATCCCAACGCATGCAGGAGTTTATGCATGACTAATGATGTGTATATAAACGCGATTAGCGCGCTCCTGCCTAACGACCCTGTCAGTAATGATGAAATGGAAGGCGTATTAGGCTTAATCAACAACCGGCCGTCGCGGGCCCGATCCATCGTCCTGAAACGCAATGGGATCAAGTCGCGCCACTATGTGATCGATAAACACAGTGGCGAGTTTACTCACAATAACACCACTCTCACCGCCGAAACCATTCGCAAACTGAACAGTCCGGATTTTGATCTTTCCAAGACGGAATTTTTAGCCTGTGGTAGCAGTTCGCCCGATCAATTGGTTCCAGGTCAAGGCGTGATGGTGCACGCCGAGTTGGGCATACCGCCCTGCGAAGTGGTTACCACCTCGGGTATTTGCACCTCGGGAATGACCGCACTGAAATACGCCTATTTGTCCGTGCTGGCGGGCAACAGCAACAATGCCATTGCTACCGGTTCGGAAGTGGCTTCTACCTACATGCTGGCGAAAAACTTCAGCGAGGAAACCGAAGCCCGATTGCGGGATCTGGAGAAACGCCCGGAAATCGCTTTCGAAAAAGAATTTTTACGCTGGATGCTGTCCGATGGCGCCGGGGCCGTGCTGATGGAGAACCGGCCTAATGATAACGCGATGTCTTTAAAAATCGAATGGGTGGAAAATATTTCTTATGCCAGTGCGGCCCCGACCTGTATGTATTGCGGCGCGGAAAAACAACCCAACGGTTCATTAAAAGGCTGGCGTGAATTTGCCACCCTCAAGGAAGTGATGGAAAACTCGCTGTTTTCCGTGCATCAAGATGTGAAACTGCTGGACAGCACCATAGGACCTTTGACGGTGGAGTCCGGGTTGGCCACAATCCAGAAAAAGCACGGGTTGACAGCGGACTCTGTGGATTATTACCTGCCGCATATATCTTCGGAATATTTTCGGCCTAGATTACGCCACACGCTGGAAAAAATCGGCTTTTTTATCCCGGAAGAAAAATGGTTCACCAATTTGACCACCAAAGGCAATACCGGCGCCGCCTCCATATACATTATGCTGGAAGAGCTGTTCTATAGCGGTCGCCTGCGTCGCGGTGAAAAGATACTGTGTTATGTTCCGGAGAGCGGGCGTTTTTCCACGGTATATATGCTTTTAACGGTGGTATAAATTCCGGCTGCAAGCAGCGTTCGATTATAGCAAGCACAGTCATCAAAAAAACCGCTACGGAACAATAGTCATGAAGAAACAAGACGTTCCCCAGGACAATAACTCTGCATTGGGCGGAGAACGTAAAGCTATGTACGCCGTGGATGAAAACGGTGAATATACCGTCGTGGCCTCCAGTGGTTGGGAAGTGGAAGAGACCGTTACCAGCCTGGCTGTAGAACACTACCAAGAACTGGCCGAGGAAGCGCTGCAACAAGTGCAACAAGGAATGGCTTCTCCCTTAAGGTATCACATGTTTGCCCGCAGGTTTAACGTTGATACTCTGGCGCAAACTACTGGATTGTTTCAGTGGCAGGTAAAGCGGCACTTCAAACCTAAAATATTTTCCAAGCTGGATGCCAAAATATTAGCGCGGTATGCAACCGCCATGGGTATAAGCGTTGAGCAACTGCAATCCACGCCTTAATGTGCACGTTGATGCACACATTAATTCAGCCATTAAGTAATTCAAGATGAATAAAGCCTCAAGCATTCGCGGCGAGCCCACACATTTGCCGGTCAATGGCGAATTCGAGCATCGCCATGCCGCCCATTGCGAAAGTGGTGTCATGTCATCCTTGCTGAGACACCACGGACTGGATATTTCTGAGCCCATGGCGTTTGGCCTGTCCTCGGCGATGTTGTTCGTGCACGTTCCCTTTATCAAGGTGGAAGGATTTCCTTTGACCGCCTACCGCGCCACGCCCGGTACGATCATCCGCGCGTTGCAAAACACACTGGGAGTGCGGATGCAAAAGGAACGATTCAGCGATCCTCAGCAAGGCACGGATAGGTTGGATGAATTATTAGAACAGAGGCGAGCCGTGGGTGCACAGGCTTCTGTGTACTGGCTGCCTTATTTCCCGCCTGACATGCGGTTTCATTTTAATGCGCATAATATGGTGATATATGGTAAACAAGATAAAGAATACCTGATCAGCGACCCGGTGGCGGAACGTCCGGTCAAATGCCATCAAGATGATCTGGAAAAAGCCCGCTTTGTCAAAGGCCTGTTCGCCCCTAAAGGATTGTTGTATTACCCCATGCACATTCCCGAAACCGTGGACATGGAGCGAGCCATACGCAAAGCATTGCGTAAAACCAGTTTCCAGATGCTGCACATTCCGCTGCCAATAATAGGCGTTAGAGCCATTAAGAACCTGGCAAAAAGAATCCGTGCCCTGGAAAAAAATAACGTAGATCCGCGCTATGCGCGGCTGTATATCGGATTCATCGTGCGCATGCAGGAAGAGATAGGCACCGGTGGTGGGGGATTCCGGTTTGTATACGCTTCGTTTTTACAGGAAGCGGCTAGACTTCTTAATCACACTAAACTCAGCGAAGCTTCCGAAGTCATGACGGTATCCGGCGACGCCTGGCGTGACTTTGCTTTATTGGGCGCGCGCTTCTGCAAGAAAAAATCCGATATCAAGCTTGCAGAGTTAGCTGACGCCATGCAGCGTTGCGCGGTCAAAGAAACCGAAGCGTTTAAATTATTGGCATCGATCCGGTTGTAGGGGGAGTTCCATGCAGTTGATTTTACCGAATGCGTGTAGCATGTTCTAATGTCCACATGGTCGGCGCTATTGTTTTCGATGCCACTGTATTCAAGGCTGTTATATTCAAGGCTGTTATATTCAAGGCAATTGTATTGATCGCCATGTCTCCAAAAAAAGCCTGGCCACCCGCTCAACCTTACCTCTCCCGAATATTCGCGTCCGTTGAACGCAGTCTTTTTTCGCCCTGCTTCAGATTCCTGATATAATCGACGCCCATTTAAATCACGGTTAACCACGCTGAAATTGGAGAGAAATAATATGACCACCGCAACCGCCAGACACATACTGGTGTCTACCGAAGAGCAATGCAATGATATAAAAGCGCAAATTGAAGGGGGCGCTGATTTCGCTGAACTTGCCAAACAATATTCCAGTTGTCCGTCCGGGGCGCAAGGCGGGGACCTGGGCGAATTCGGCCCTGGCATGATGGTGCCTGAATTCGACAAGGTTGTCTTTAGTGCCGATGTTCATACGGTGCAAGGCCCGGTGAAAACTCAATTTGGCTATCATTTGCTGGAAGTGACCAGCCGGTCGGAATAAAACACCACTGGCGTTCCAGTTCGTCAAACCTCTACATATTCATTTACCACGAAGCGCACAAAATATTTAGTAGTGGTTTCCTTCATATTCTTCGTGCGCTTCGTGGTGAGATCTAAACTGTTCGAAGCCAGTAACAATCACAATAACCAACGCAATAACCAACGCAATAACCAACGCAATAACCAACACTATTTGTCCGCACAACGCTCATATTCTATCTGCAAGGTGGAATGGGATATGCCGAATCGTTCATTGAGAACGCTTTTGATTTGCTGCATTACCGTGTCATATTCAACTCCCGAGCGTACTTGAACATGCGCGGTTAACAGCGGTCGGTCGGTGGTCAATGACCACACATGCACATGATGCACATCCAAAACGTCCGGTATTTGCGCGGTTACAGTCTCGCGCAGTTCCGTTACATCAATTTCCTCAGGCGTACCCTCCAGCAATATATGCGCTGAACGTTTAGTGACAAACCAGGCGCTACGCAGGATCAGCAATGCCACCAGCACGGATAACAATGGATCGATGGGCATCCAGCCGGTGAATAAAATAACCACCGCCGCACTGATCGCGGCCACGGATCCCAATAAGTCACCTAGTACATGGACTATGGCGCCTTTTAAGTTCAGGTCCGCCTGGTCGCCGCCGTGTAAGACAAAAAACGTGGCAAGGTTGACCACCAATCCCAATACCGCTACTACCAGCATAGTGTCCGCTATTACGTGCACCGGGTCCAGTAAGCGCTGTACGGCTTCCACCACAATCCAGACAAAAATGGCGAAAAACGCCAAACCGTTTACAAATGCCGCCAGAATTTGCACCCGATGGTAGCCGTAGGAGCGATCATCGTCGGCGGGTCGGCGGGTAATGCGCGCTGCCGCCCAGGCCATGAACAACGCCGAAGAATCGGTTAACATGTGGCCCGCATCGGCCAGCAGCGCCAGCGAGCCGGACATTATCCCGCCCACCACCTCCGCCACCATAAACCCACCCGTAAGTATCATGGCCCACAATAAGCGTTTTTCGTTGTCAGCGTGATGGTGATGGTGCTGTTGATGGTTGTGTGTGTGCGCGTTCATATCAGTGATTTGTTCAAAGGAAGTGACACTATGTCATTATCAAAATTTGTATTCAATGCTTTTTGGGTTTGATGTAAAACGTGAGGCGTGGCTTACAATACCTTGATACCGACGGCGCAATAACGTTGTTGCTTGGATTTATCGATGTGTATCAATGTGTGTTTGCTGTGTGTCTCGATAAACGATGTTACTGCGTATGCCGTGACGGTGTCGTGGTACGCGGCTTGTTGCCGGTACTCATAACCCCGGTGGATGTTCAACTGCTCTTGCCACCATTGTTGCTCTTGCGCCGTGACGCCGAATCCGCAGGAAAGTACTGCCTCCTCTGATTTCCATTCATGCCTGGCAAGTTGCGCGGACAAGGCCTGTCGTGCGTCACAAAAATAGCTGAACTCCAGTTGCGCAACCGCCTGCTGCGGATCGCTGCCCAGCAACAACCAGTGGCTGCCTTCGGCCAATGGTGTGTCCGGCGCCAGTCCCAGGCGTTGGCGGTGTTCTTCCAAGGGGTAAGCGCACTCATCCACTGCACCCACCAGGCATTGCGAACCGGGTGCTTGCAGTTGTAAGGTCGCCACGTTCAAGGCGGTCTCAAAAGGGAACGACCGGTGGGCGATAGTGAGATTACTGCTGCTCAGTCCCAACGCCTGGGCCACATAAAACGGCGCCATGTTATTGGTAATATGCATGAAGGCAAACGGCATCGGCGGTTGATGATCTTTATATATTTGCCGGGTGAGATTCGCCACTTGGGATATATTGCCTTGCCCTGTGGTGAACACGAGACTGCAATGGGCCGCGATTGGATTAGGTGTCCGGTCCACACAGCGCCTGGCGCCTACCAGCGTCAACTCAATAAAATGGTTAATACGCCGGTAGCTTTTACCCCATAGCGATTTGACCAAATCTTTCAGTTCAGGTGCTTGCGATTCGGCGGGCCATACATTGCCACTGCTGGCATAAATATATATGCTCATCGGTTGCTCAGTATCAAGCTGGTGTTGTTACCGCCAAATCCGAAATAGTTCAGCATGATGTTCCCTTGGCGAAATTCGCCGTGATCGCGCAACGGTTCTATGCCCAGTTGCGGATCCAAGGCTGCAAACGTAGGCGTCTTCGGTATGAATCCTTGTTGAATGGTGGCCAGCAACACGCTCATTTCGACCACGCCGCAAGCACCCAAGGTATGTCCTAGATAGGGTTTTAGGGAAGTAAAAGGCGGCAGGTGCTGGGTGAATACCTGTTGCATGGCGTGCGCTTCCGCGGCGTCGTTGTTTTCCGTGCCGGTGCCATGGGCTTTGATGGCGTCGATATCGCCGGCCTTTAAACCGGCGCTGTGCAAAGCCCGCTGCATCACCTGCGCTATCACGTCGGCATTGGAAGAGGTGATGCTTTTGGTGTCGCACAGATTCGCGCCGCCGAGAAAATAAAACGGCTGGTCGCGGCAAAACGCCGAATCCTGCGCCGGCTTGCCACTTAATACTACGCAGGCCACGGCTTCGCCCAACAAAGTGCCATTGCGGCCGGCATCAAATGGCCGGATATCATCCTGGCTCAGTAACATCATGGCGGCAAAACCTTGCAGCGACATTTGATTGAGCACTTCCACCCCCAACACCAGGGCGTGATCGCAATCTCCGGAGGAAACCATTTGCGCGGCGGTCACAAACGCATTGGCGCTGGAACTGCAGGCCGTATTAAATGAATATTCTTCACCGCCCAGGCGGTACTTGTCCCGTACATAACCGGCCAGGATACCAAAGCCGCTGCGATACAGTGCCATGGCGTTTGGGTCTTGCGTTAACGCGGCGGCATAATGTTCTTCCAGATCGGAAATGTCACAAGCGGTGGATCCGCAGAAAACCGCCGTGCGGGCTAACTCTTCAGTGCTCAGGTTGGCATCAGTCATGGCCTGCTCAACGGCGTAGTTCATAAATTCAAACAAGCGGCGGGTTCGCGCCGGATGAATGTGTTCGCCGATGCGATAATATTTGATGGGCGTATCGCACACCTGTGGTGCCGGGATGCGTTGCGGGGCGATTGTGCCGTTCTGGCACGCGAGGGCCACTTGCTGTTGGGATGCGCCCAGGGTGCAGAGGATTCCCGCGCCGCGGATATACACTTTTTGGTTCTCGCCAGACCCAAACATTATTATTCCGGCTGTATCAAATCTGCCAGGCTATTGACGGTGGCAAACGCCCGCCGCGCCTCTTTACTGTCGGTGACTTTAATGCCGTACTTTTTCTGGATGGCCATGGACAATTGTATGGCATCCAGTGAATCCAATTGGATGCCGGATTCTTCGCCGAACAACGGCTCTTCATCGGTTATGGTCTGCGGATCGATGTCTTTGTCCGACTCCTCCACGATCATCTGTTTGAGTTCGATTTTTAACGTATTGTCTAACGAGCCTTTCATATCAGAGTATTGTCATAAATCAGAGTCATAAAACAGTGCCTTTAAATAGAGTCTTAAAACAGTCTATTAAACCAGCCTTTTAAATAAAAAGATTGCCGCTATCAGGCATACCACACCAAAACCCAGCAACGCCAATGACTCCGGCAGTACGGCATGCCATGGCTGATTACGCAGGAACACATCCAAAAAGCCTTCCAGGCCCCAGGACATAGGCGAGACCACGGTGATCTCCTGCATGGTGGGGGGCATGACAAACTTAGGTACCATGATACCACCTAATGCGCCAAATATAATGTTAAACACCCCGCCCATGGTGGTAGCTTGCACCGTGGTTTTGGCAAGAGTGGCGATAAGCAAGGCAAAGCCGATGGCAGCAAAACTGGCAGCGCTGGTAATAATGAAAAGCCCGGCCGCCGAGGACGGCCAATTGAGCCGGTCACCGCCCAATAGCGGCACCACCGCCATCCCTACGGCAATCATGGCGGCCATCTGGATCAGGTTAACAACATAGTAAGGGGCTAATTTCGCCAGCATCAAATGAAGCGCTGACAAATTCAACAGCCGCAGGCGTACAAATGTGCCTTGTTGTTTTTCGATAATGAACGCCGTGGAAATGGGGATGATGACGAAAAACATGGCGAATATCAGCCACGCGGGCACGTTTTGCTGCACCGACGATGGCGTGGCGGAGGAGGCGTTGTTGTTGTTATTGTCCATCACATAGCTCAAACTCAAATCAACCTGGCTGAGGTCTGCCAGCATGTTTTGACTGTCCGGCAAATCTGATTCACTGGAATCCGACTGCTGTGGTAAAGAACCGCCGTCTGCCAATAGCTGTGCCATTCTGAGCTGTACGATGCCGCCACGCACCAGTGCGACGAACAACTGTTTTAGGTAAGACTTTACCGTGGGCGCGATCAGCACCTGCAGTACCGGCGCAGCGCCGTTTTCGTCGCCACCGGCTGCGAGACGTTGCGGGAAATCCTCTGGTATGACAATGGCAAATTTATAGCGCTCGCTGGCGACGAGCGAATTGAGCGGCGCAGCGGCTTGATCCAGTATGGTGGCCTTGAAGGCGGGATCGGCTTTCAACAGGCCGATCAACTCATCCCCCAACTCGCCTTCGGAGTGGTTTACAATCGCATATTCTATAATAACGTTTTGTTGTTCGTCGAACGCGTTCTGCATAGCCAGCGACATAATTAAAATGAAAACCGCGGGCATTACAAACAACACCAGCAAACCGTGCCAGTCCTTACTCAGTACCAGGGCTTCCTTTTTTAACAAGGCGATGAACTTATTCATCGGCATTGTCCCGCAAATGTTTGTGAGTCAAGGTCAAAAACAACTCTTCCAGGTTTTTAAACCCGTAGTGAATACGTTCAATGCCGAGGTTCGCCTCTGTTAACACTGGACTTAACGCATTGATTACCGTCAATGGATCGTCCGTTTGCACCTCAATGTGGGTTTCATTAATTGACTCAATAGAAAACCGCTGCCGTAGGTTTTCCAGGATGTTCGCAGGCAAGGGTTTGTCCATTTGCACGCTCAGTTTCGCCAGGTTGCGGCTTTTAAGCAGTTCATTGATGTGGCCGCAAATCAATATCCTGCCGTGGTCGATAATGGCGACGCGGTCGCAGATTTGCTCCACTTCCTCCATGTAATGGGAGGTGTAAATGATGGTCATGCCCTGACGGTTTAACTCCGTAATGGCTTCGAGGATAAAATTGCGTGAATGCGGATCTATGCCTACCGTCGGTTCGTCCAGGCACAACACTTTGGGTTGATTCAACAAACCAATGGCTAAATTCAAGCGCCGTTTCAAGCCGCCGGAAAAATTTTGCGCCCGTTTGTCGATATGATTTTGCAAGCCGGTGGTGTGGACACAAAAATCGATTTGCGATTTCTGCAAAGCCCGTGGCACGCCGGCGGCTGCGGCGAAAAAATTGAGATTCTCACGCGCGCTTAACATGGGGTAGAAGGCAAAATCCTGGGGCACAAAGCCTATGCTGGCTCGCACCTCGGCCAGATGTTGCTCCACTTCGTCACCGTCAAACAGTACGCTGCCGCCGGTTTTCGGGACTAATCCCAGCAGGATGGACAGTAGTGTGGTTTTGCCTGCGCCATTGGGTCCTAGCAGGCCGAATACGCTGCCTTGGGGGATGTTGAGCTCGACGTGGTTTAAGACGGTTTGCGGTGGACTGCCGTATAGTTTTACTAAGTCTTTTATTTGAATCAAACTGATATTCCTGTTGCAGAAGCTCCTGTGTCAATGTCGTCCAGAACCGCTAGGTTGCTACAATGTAATGGCACGACACTGTTACTACGCTGCGCTATTGCTGCGCTGCGCTATCGGAAAAATAAATCTCGCCATAATAAGCCGTGGCGCTTTGTCCGCTGTTGTCGGTGTCGGTCATGATGGCCACGGCGTCGATGTGGGTGAAGGATTTATGCATATACGTTTGCAAATCCTCCAGCACATTCCTGGTTTCATGTTGCCATTGTCCACTGCGGGAGTCACCAGAGCGCACGGCCAGCATCACGGCATTGGCGGTAAACGCATTGGGCCAGGAACTGTTCACGGCCTGGTTGCTGGACCATACGTAGTTCAGCGCCCGCGTTTGCCAGAAAAAGAACCCGCCGGATACAATAACATAAACCCGGGCGGCATAATCATCGCCGGGTCGGGTTTGTTCCTCCGTACCATGCAATACATTTTCCACGCGCCATTGCCAGTGCAAATACGGTGTCTTATTCAAGTCTATGTTGATTTTTCGTACCAGTCCCGAGGCGGCATTGTGGCTTTGGGCTTTGATGGCGTCGCGGCTATCGAGGGTCACGGGAGTGTAAAGCGTTTGGTCCTTAAAACGTTCCGCTTCCCAGTACTGCAGCGAGGGAGGATTTAATACCGGGATGCGCAGTGGGTCTTGCGCGCCGGCCACCGTGGGCAGCAGCGCGACACACCCGAAGCCGACAGTGGCTATCAGCACGAGCCTAATCCAGGGAGTCATTGCCTGCGTGGTCGCCTGCATGATATTCGCGAGGTTGTAAATAAATCATGCCGTCTTCAATGATGATAGGGGCGGGTTGTAAATAAGCACCGGCGCAGGGACCGCGCACACAGTGGCCGTTTTCCACGGTGAATAAAGCGCCATGGGTGGCACACTGGATAAATTCATTTTCGATGTCGAAAAACTGATGCGCCATCCAGTTGAGAGTGACGCCGGTATGCGGGCAACGGTTTATATAGGCAAAAATGCGCCCCGTTTTGCGGATGACAAACAACTCTAATGGGGGTTGGTATTGCGTGAGGCTGAATTCCTTGGCCGTGTCATCGCCAATCTCGCCGGTTTTCGCCAGGGCGATTAAATCCATTGGCCGGACCAGGATTTGAGCAATTTTTTCCACACGCTGCGGTAATCCTGATCGAACACGATATCGGGATCAGCGTGGACCACCAGCCAATCGCCGCGGTTGATCTCATGCTGCAATTGCCCCGGTGCCCAGCCGGTGTAACCCACGTAAGCACGGGTGTGCTCGCCGTTGGTCAGGTTCTCTAAACCGTGGGTCAACGCACTCATGCCCGCGGAAAAATACAAGTCTTTGGCAATCCGATACATATTGGCGTGCGGGCGCTTGGTGCGCATTAATACAAACACACTGTTGGTGCGCACAGGTCCGCCCAAATACACGTCTTCGTGATGTTGGCGTAACGGCTCCACTTCGGGAAATATTTGGTTCAGCTGGAATTCGGATGGCCGATTTATGGCCAGTCCGGTGGCACCGCGTTCGCTGAGGTGAGTTATGAGAATCACTGTTTCTTTGAAACTGGAATGAGCCAGTTGTTCGGTGGCCACCAGGAACATACCTTTTTCGTCAGAGTGTTTGAATTGCTCTGATTCATCGGCAGCGGCCGCCGGCAGGCCGAAGTGCGGGATGACCAGTAACGCAATGATCGCCAACAGGGAGAGTTGCTTGACGCCGTACCGTGTGGGATTTGTACTTGCCGCGCAAGCGGGCAGGTTGTCATTGTTGGAATGCGCCATTGCGGTATACCGTGGTCCAGTTGTGGGTCCAGTTGCATGTCTCAGTGGAGGTTCATGTTTCGGCCCTCATGCAGGAACTGATGCCAGAGCTAAAGCGAGCCACACACGGCCATGGTAAACCGAATCAATGTCTAGGCCAAGGATTGGCGCGTATTATCTAACAATCCTGAACCGAGCCCGGGCCGTTGTTTTTCGCCAACTCCAGCGATTGATTGGCGTGGCGCAATAACAGCACCGAATCATTGCCTTTTTCCCAGGCACTGACGCCAAAACACGCACTCACGGGTAATTCAACGTTCTCATAGCTAATGTGCAATTCCGTAATATTGGCGTTTATTTTCCGGGCCAGCAGCACGGCCGCTTCTTTGTCGGTTTCCGGCAGCACAAACACGAACCGGCTGTCTTCCGTGCGGCTCACCAGGTCCGCCCAGCGTAAGGTGTCTTTCAGCATGAAACTCACTTGCTTGATGGCATGCTGAAAGGCGGCCTCGCCATGGTGTTGCTTGATCGCAGCCAATTCTATTATTTCCATTGCAATGACGGACAAGGGATTATTATAACGACGGCTGCGCGACACCAGAGGTTCCAGATTTTGTAACATGGCGCGGCGATTTAACAAACCGCTCACCGTATCCACAGTGGATAACTCATCCAGCTGATTTTGCAGTTCGTTGAGCTGGATATTCAGTTTAACGGTGTCAGTGACATTGTCGTAGGTGACCAGAGTGACGCCATCCAGCGGTAATTCCTGCTTTTTCAACCAGTATTCCGGCTCATCGGTGTCGGGCTTCATGAGGAAAAACACGCCCGGCTGTTCCGGCATGGCTTTCAAATAATGCTGTTCCACGTCGGCTTGTGGTTGGCCGATAATGTCCGACGCATTCGCTTTGACGAGTTGCATCAACGCTTCGTTGCACCATTGCACCTTGCCGCCTTCCCCTGAGAGCAGGGCTGCGCAAGGGAATTTGTGCAAAACTTGATCGGCTAATGGTGCTCCTAAATTTGGCTGCGTTTTATCCATAAGTCGTACTCCAACTGGCGGTGGCTGCGCGCTGTGCGTCTCGCGGCATCATTTGTGACGCCGGAACGCCGAATCAGCGAGCGGGTTTATTTAACTGGCTGTTTTTTATAAAGATATTCTAAACGCTTTACTGTCTATGAGTATAGCCAGAATTCAGCATATTTCATGCCCGGGAGTAGTCCGACACCGCTTAATAATTTTGTGAATTGGTCGATGTTTTATGAAGGTGAACCTGATGTTTCGCACTGCCCCTCTGGTTCAGCCCGCAATCCCACTGTGGCATAAACCAAAACGGCGCTGCCTGGAAAGTACAAACGATCAATGGATCTGGATATTAAAGCCATTAAAAAACGCTTCCTGGATATCAACCGGGAACGTTTGCGGCGCACCCAAAATGCCTTGCGCTGGAAGCAAAGGGATTTTTTGGATCTGTTACCGATTTTTTTTCACATCAATCATGCCATGTTGCCCGGTTATGTATCGAAAAATACTCCCGCCGGCATTCCCCAATACACGCCCAGCAAAAAAGGCATCGATGCGGTCAATCAAATCAGCCGCAGCTTTACTTACAAACGCCGCGCATTGCGTACTTATGAAATCCAGTCCATTTTTATCATGGGCAGTGTCGGTACTATCGCGCACTCGGAAAAAAGCGATTTCGACATTTGGGTTTGCCACAATCCGGAGCTCAAGGAAGAAGCCTTGGATGAGTTGAAACTCAAATGCAAAAAAATCGAGGAATGGTCCGAGGACCTGGGTCTGGAAGTGCACTTTTTCCTCATGAATGCCGAGAAATTCAAAAAAGGGGAAGTGCATGAACTCAGTAGCGAAAGCAGTGGTACCACCCAACACCATTTGTTGCTGGAAGAGTTTTACCGTACCGGCTTATTGCTGGCCGGCCGCTACCCGGCCTGGTGGTTAGTACCGCCGGAGCAGGAACATAATTACGAAGAGTATGTACACAACTTGCTGCACAAACGTTTCATTCCGCCCAACGAAGTAATCGATTTCGGCGGGCTGGCCAGCATTCCCGCCGAAGAATTTTTTGGAGCGGCGCTGTGGCAGGTCTATAAAGGCATAGACTCCCCTTACAAGTCGGTGCTGAAGATATTATTGATGGAAACCTACGCCAGCGCCTATCCCGAAATTGATCTGTTGAGCAATCATTTTAAGCGCATGGTGTATGAAGGGGTTATCGATCTGAACCGACTCGATCCTTACGCCATCCTGATGGAGCGCCTGGAACAGTACTTACTCTCGCAAGACTCGCCAAGACGCCTGGAACTGGTGCGGCGCTGTTTTTATTTCAAAGTCAACATCCCCTTGAGCAAAGCGGAAAAACAAAAAGACACCTGGCGTCGCGACATGTTATGGACCTTGGTGGTCAAATGGGGCTGGGATGATGACCAACTGGCCATGCTGGACGAGCGTGAAGAGTGGAAGATTCGCAAGGTATTAAACGAGCGCAAGATCCTGGTGGATGACCTGACCCACAGTTATTTGTTTTTATCCAACTTCGCCCGGGAGAATACCAGCAGCATTTCGCGCATCAGTCAGCGGGATTTGAATATTCTCGGTAGAAAACTCTATGCCGCGTTCGAGCGCAAAGCGGGCAAAATCGAACTGGTCAACCGCGGCGTATCCACCAACGTGGCCGAACAAAAGCTCACCTTTACCCAAACCATAGGCAAAGACGGTGAAGAAAGCTGGAGTTTGATCATCGATGTGGAGGTTATTAAAAACAATCGCAAAGAGATACAGCAAAGTTACTTAAAAAGAAGCCAAAGCATTGCCGAGCTGATTGCCTGGTGTCACTTTAATCGTCTGATCAGCCCGCGCACGGTGTTGTCCATAGACAATAAATCCGGAATACTGACTGTCAAGGAAATCAAATCCGTACTCAAGGCGCTGGAGAATCTATATCCTAACGGCCGCGTACCCGGCCGGCAAATCGAAGACTTCGCCCGGCCGCCGAAAATCATCAGCGGCTGCGTGTTCACCAACGTAGGCCTGGACCCGCTGCCCCTGCACAGCCGCCGGGGTACCGACATCGTCTCCGACAAAACCGACGTGCTGAACTTTTCCGGGTTTTCCTTCAACCTGGCGCTGTCTTTCGACCTGCTGCTGGTCACCAGCTGGCAGGAAGTGTTTATCTACCGTTATTCACAAGTGCAGGGTCTGCTGGATTGCTTGTGCCAGTATTTGCGCTGGCATTTGAATACGCCCACCGAGTTGCATTTCACCTTGCCGTCTTACAGTTTTTGTTCCACCCACGCCACCGCCGTGGCGCAGCGCCTGGAGCAGTTGTTCAATGACGTGGCGCAAAGTTTTTTCCATCGCGGCGACTTGACGAAGATTCGCTATATCTTCGAAGTGCAAAACAGCTACTACGTATTATATGTGGAGAATGACAACTTTACTTACAAAAGTGTCGACTCCTTGAGTGAGCTGTGCAACTTTCTGTCGCAACCACAGACCGAATTCATTCCCATCAAAGCCGACCGTTTCGCCTTGTCGCAAACCATATTGCCGCAGGTTTTGCAGAAAAACCGGCCGGACAAAATTCAATTGTTCTACGAAAAATCCGGAAGCAATGCCGAAGTATTCGTGCTGGATGAATACGGCTCGGTGTTTTACCAGCGGGTGGCGTTTCATGAAGACCATGCCTTGCTGAATCAATTTATCCTGTTTTTCAGCAACGTGGCCAATCGCCAGAATGTCTTATCCAATGATGATGTGGGCGCACCCCGGTTTCAAGACATCGACTATTGCCGGGTCACCAGCCTGCCCAACGGCAAGTGCCGCTATGAACGCCAATTCATCGACAACACCAAGTTGCGCAAAAGCTATTTTCACGTGCAAGTCATCGCCAATCTGGTGGATCAAAAACCGGTATTTACCGTGTATTGCGAGGATCAGGAGTTTTCCTCATTCGATCACGGTAAAGCCCTGTTTCGGGAAGTGGCTAAATACGTTTACAACCGCCGCGCCAGTGGCGAGAAATACCCTATCTATATTACCGACCTGGATCTAGCACCCAACCTGCTGGGTGAACGGGCCTCAAGCAATGTGCAAATCATCGAATATTTGAATTATAAAAAGCGTATTGAAGAAGCGTTGAACCGGGAGTTGCAGGGGCTGTAGATTGTTTTTAAGCGCGAAGGGCACAAAGAAAAAAAGTAATATAAATTTCTTCGTGCTCTTCGTGGTGATTGAAAAGGTTTTTAATTCCGCAAAACCCGCGACAACCACGCGCTGATATCCTGCACTTCCTCAGGACATACGCTATGTTCCATAGCGTATGTATGCCAGTCCACCTCATAACCTAACTGTTCCAGAATCTGTTTCGATTCCTCGCCGGCTTGCAAAGTGATGGTCTGGTCGTGCTCGCCGTGGGCCATCATGATTGGGGTGTTGCGGTTGGCCTCGGCGCGTTCCGCTTCGGTGCTGTCGGCCAAGGGCAGGTAAGTGGATAATGCCATAATCCCGCCAAGGCGTTGGGCAAACCGCAAGCCGGTGTATAAAGCTACCGCGCCGCCTTGTGAAAATCCCGCCAATACAATACGCTCGGCCGGAATGCCCTGGGCGATTTCGTTTTCGATCAGTTGCTGCAACTGTTGTTGGGATTGCACAATGCCGTCCCGATCTTGCACTTCCCGTAAATCGAGGCTGAACACGTCATACCAGGCCGGCATTACATAGCCATTGTTGATGGTCACAGGCTTCACCGGTGCGTGGGGAAATACGAAGCGAATGCCGATATCCGGGGGCAGGGTGAGTTGTGGCACGACGGGCGCGAAATCATGGCCATCGGCTCCCAGGCCATGCAGCCAGATCACACTGGCTACGGGGGAGGCTTGGGTCTGGACGATTTCCGCAGGCAATAAACTCATAATGATCAACTCCTTACGTTTTGGTTTTTATCCGTATCCGTATTGCAGTTTAATGCAGTGCAAAAAATCGGCGGATTTTTAGCACCGCGGGCTGGGTTTTAGTATACTTCACCGTTCCCTATGACCGGTACCCAATATGCGCAAAACACTGAGCACAATTTCCACTTATTGCCTTATCGCCGTGATCATGCTGGCTGCGTTGGCGGGTTGCGGCAGAAAAGGCGGTTTGTATCTACCGGAAAATGTCAAACAAGATAACAAAACAAGCGAGTCCGCCGCCACTCAGAATACTGATGACGCCGGGAATTAATGTGTTAGTCCCCCTCCATTGGTTTATCTAATAGTTACTTTAAAATATGAATTACTTTGAATATAACAACGATATTTTATTTGCCGAACAAGTCGATGTGCGGGCGATCGCGGCACGTGTCGGCACACCGTGTTACATTTACTCACGCGCCACGTTAGAGCGCCACTGGCACGCGTTTAACGATGTGTTACAAAACCAGGATCATTTGCTGTGTTACGCCGTTAAGGCCAACTCTTCCCTGGCGGTATTGAATCTGTTCGCCCGCCTGGGATCGGGCTTCGATATCGTCTCCCAAGGTGAGCTGGAGCGCGTCATCCGCGCCGGAGGTGATCCGGCCAAAGTGGTATTTTCCGGCGTCGGCAAAACCGTGGCCGAAATGCAGCGGGCTCTGGAGGCGGGCATTCACTGCTTTAACGTGGAGTCGCTGGCGGAGTTAAATCGCTTAAACGAGGTAGCCGCCGGCATGGAAAAAACCGCGGCCGTGTCCCTGCGGGTAAATCCCGATGTGGATGCCAAGACCCACCCCTACATCTCCACGGGCTTAAAACAGAATAAATTTGGCATTGAATTCTCGCAGGCGTTCAAGGTTTATCAACATGCGGCGCAACTCAGCAACATCGAGGTCATCGGGGTGGATTGCCACATTGGCTCCCAACTCAGCGAGCTGACGCCGTTCGTGGACGCCTTAAAGCGTTTGTTAGTGCTCATCGATCAACTGGCCGAGGCAGGTATCGTGTTGCGCCACATTGATGTGGGTGGCGGACTGGGCATCACCTATAACTGCGAAACTCCGCCATCACCGCAGGAATACGCCGAAGCCGTGATAAAAGAATTGCAGGGCCGCCAGTTGAAAATCATCATCGAACCCGGCCGCGCCATTGTGGGCAATGCCGGCATCCTGCTCACCGAAGTGCAATACCTTAAACCTGGCGAGGAGAAAAACTTCGCCATCGTGGATGCCGCCATGAACGATTTGATCCGACCTTCTTTATACAGCGCCTGGCAAGATATCGTACCGGTGGAAAAGCGGGCTGAAAACGGATTTAACATGTACGACGTAGTGGGGCCGGTGTGCGAAACGGGGGATTTTCTCGGAAAAGACCGTAACCTCAATATTCGAGAGGGTGACTTGCTGGCGGTGTGTTCCGCCGGGGCTTATGGTTTTACCATGAGTTCCAACTACAACAGCCGGCCGCGGGCCCCCGAGGTGATGGTCGATGGCGACCAATTCCATGTAATCCGCGCGCGTGAAACCATAGACAGCCTCATGCAAGGCGAGTCGCTGTTGCCTGAAAGCTGAATTAACCACGAAGGCACGAAGGATTTTAATGCGTTTTTCTACGGATTCTTCGCGATATACGTGGTGGGATAATCATGTTGGTGCTTGGATTGGCGTATTATTTTTTACCACGAACCACGAACCACGAACCACGAACCACTACCATGCAACGCACCCCCGAACCCGAACTCATGGACGACCAGCAACAAGCCGCAGCTTATGCCAACGCGGACTTTACGGAACCCCACGAGCACTTCGTTACCTTAATGCAGCAGGCTTTCCCTGCGCACGACTTCAGCGGCGTGTTGTTGGACCTGGGTTGCGGTCCCGGCGACATTACCCGCCGGGTGGCACGGCGCCTGCCCGAGGTGCGCATCGATGCCGTGGACGGCGCCGAAGCTATGTTGATGCAAGGTCGGCGACTGACAACAGATACAGATCTGGCAGCACGCATCAACTTTATCCACGGCCTGTTGCCCGGCTGCCGTTTGCCGCAGGCAAAATACGACGGGATTTTTTCCAACAGTTTGCTGCACCACCTGGCCGATCCCAGTGTGTTATGGCAAGCCGTTAAAGCCCACGCCAAACCCGGTGCGCCGATATTCGTGATGGACTTGCTGCGCCCGGAAAGCCAACAAATTGCCCAATACCTGATGGAACAATACGCCGGAGATGAGCCGGACGTTCTCAAAAATGATTTTTATAATTCGCTGTTAGCCGCTTTCGAAATCGACGAAGTGCGCGAGCAATTGCGCCAATGTGGGCTGCAACACTTGCAGGTAGAACCAGTCAGTGATCGGCATTTGACCGTCAGCGGTTATTGCTGATCATGCCCACGGTGGTGAAAAGAAAAAATATTTACCACGAAGGCACGACGGACACGAAGACTAACCGAGCTGAAATAATATACCTTGCGTGATCTTCATGGTGTATTAACTGATTTTTAGCGAACACCTCAAAAATTTATCCTCCATCAGCAATCCCAACGTAATTTACTAAGCTAGTGTACATGATCGCATTAAATAGTGATAACAGTGAGAGAAGTGGTTGGCTGCTAGTCAGCACCAACAACTGATGAGCAAACCATATCGCAAAAGAGTGTCTAAATAGAATGTCGGCGTTCAGCACACAAGACTTAACGGCACCGGGACAGCATATTGACTGACAATCAAGCGAATACTGTGTTGGACCCGGTGCTTCACCAGCCCATACGCACACGCCTAGTGGCGTTTTTGAAGCGACGTTCACCGAATGAAAACAAGCGCTGGACATCACGGACGGCAATCTTGAGGCACACATGAAAAAGCTCAAAGCCAGTGGCTACATCGCCACCCACAAACAAACCGGCAGCGGCCGTCCGCAAACCTTATACGCCGTCACCCCATCCGGTCACGCAGCGTTCAAGCAATACATTCAGAGCCTGCAAAAATTGTTGAATATGGAATTTTCGGCATGAACTGGAATCAGCCTGCCGATGCAACTAAGTCTATTGTTGCGCTGTTGTTGTTCACAAGCTTGTTGGTAACAGGATTGCTATGGCCCCGATTTGGGTCGGCATGCGAATACACTAAGGCGCGACAAGTAGCGGATCTGCTGGTGGCCAACCAGGTGGCCGCCGCCGATGCCTTGTTGACTGAATTCGCCCAACAACAACCCACCGATCCGATGCTGGCGCTCTACCGGGGTGCGATATTGTGGGCCAAGGCGCAGAATACTTCCGAAGAAGACAGGCCGGCGGCCCAGCAAAAAGCCATTGATGCGTTGCACATGGTAATAGAGCAAGAGTCGCAATCACTGCAAGCCAATCCCGCGCAGCCCGAACGGCAACTGTCCTTGGGTATGGCCCAGGCGTTGATTGCCCGGATGTACCTGATACAGAAAAAATGGCTCAAAGCGTATAACTATGGCCGCAAGGCGCGGGACGGACTGAGGGACTTGATCGAACAACATCCGGACCGTGAGGATGCCTATCTGGTCTTGGGATTGTATGAATACCATGCGGGTTCGGTGCCGGCGTTGTGGAAGTGGTTCGCGGCCATGATTGACTTATCGGGTGATGCACAGCTTGGCTTTCAATACATAGAGCGGGCCATACAAAAGGCGCCGGTAGTGGCGCCCGAAGCCGCGCGGGTATTGTTGACCGAAATCCGAGCTTCCCATCCTCTGGCGTGTGATTACCTCCCCCTGGCGCAGCACATGCGCGATCACTATGGAGGCAATCCCCAGTTTAGCGTGGCGTTGCAGGATCTGCATATCAAGTGTGGTCAGCCGCAGAAAGCCCTGGCTGAAACCCGGCATGCGCAAAATCGCTATTTGGAGCAATATCCCGATATGCAAACGGCACTGGATATCCGTGCATTGATTGCTTATCGGGAACTGGGCGATATGCAGCGGGTAGACGCCATGGCCTCGAAGCTGGAAAAAAATTACCCTTTTATCTGGAATTTGAACAAAGCCAAAACTGCCGACATCAACGGCGACCGCTCGGTCGCAACCGATATTTACCAGTCACTCATCGAAGACGACAGCGTGCCCCACTGGATACAAAAACAAGCCAGACAATACCGGGACCAAGCCTACCGGCGTTTTAAAGCCCAATCCCCGCAACGTGAAATAGTGCTCAACACCCAATGCGCCAGTGAATCCTCGGCGGTTGTGCGCCAACCACCCCGGGAAAAAAGCAACACGGCAAAAAATTGATCGTAGATTGAATGCTGCCGGTAACGGCATCAAAAAGGGACTACTTCTGCGCCCGCACCACGGGCATGCCTTTATTTAGCCACTCTTGTAAGCCGCCGCGAAACCAGAACACATAAGCATACCCCAGCGTTACCGCCTGCCGGGCGGCTTTGTAACCGTGTATGCTGTGTTCATCGGCGCCGTAAATCAGCAGCGGGGTGAACTTGTCTTTGGTCATGGCGGCCAGGGTGTGGGGGGAGAGGCTGCGATCGGTGACGCTTACGGCGCCTTCGATACTCAGCCCGTTGGATTCGTTGCTGGGACGGGCATCGATAATGACCAAATCCGCAAACTCTGCTTTGAGGTCCAGTATCTCTTCGGCGGTCACTTTTATCGCGCCGTCCAGCAAGGGGGGTGCCTCCCAGCCTTGCTGCGCGCCGGCGGGTGACACAACCAAACAGGACCAAATCAACATCGCGGCCATCACCTGCCATCGCCGATGGCCCCAAAACGTCACCGTCCACTCATTCAGACGCAAAGCCAAATGCTGTCTGATGTCTCTAGTGCGCATGATCTTATTGACGCTCTGTTTCATAAAACTCTGTTTCATAAAGCTATGATTCATTAAAGCTCTGGTTCATTAATACACTGTTTTTTTAAAACGGTTGTCAGTAAACGATGTTGGGAGTCAGTTCCTGGAACTAGTGCCCACCACATCCCTCTGACCAAGCATATGTGGTTGTGATTTATAAGACTTGACACACATCATAGAGTTTCTGAATTCATGATCCGGATGTCGGCGTTTTATGAGCTTCCTGTAAGGATTCATGAAGGCGTATAAGCACTCTATAGCAATTGTAGTCATTAAACCATGCAACAAATATGCAATTAAGGTTTCGCGTCGGGCAGGATCACCTTGAATCGCACCGGGTAGCCAGGTTATCTGTGGGTATCGTTATTCGCTGTTGCCCAACGAGATGGCCAAAAAAAGATATGGCCGTAAAAGGAGTAGGCAACCAGATTGATTCCCCCGACGCTACACGATCATTCCTCGGACAATGCCGGAATGGATCCGCCATACAGGCAACATTCTCCCCGGTGGCGAAGCCCTGTTTTTTACCGTCAGGTTAAGAAGTAAACACAACAACCCTAAGTTCATGGTTTCACAGACAGTCTTGGGAAAGTCACTGTGAATAAGATGTTGATAACGTGTGAGCACAACACTATATATTGTGTTGTGCATGATTATTGCTCTCAGCGGGTTATCAGTGATGATTTTTTGGCGGGCACTTGTTATATTTTTTAACTATATGTTTTATAAAGGAAAGTGAATTTTAACAAAATCGTAACAATTGGGTTGACAGTTCCATATCTGATGCCTATCCTTACCCGGCAAACACAACATATTGTGTTTTGCCTAATTCACAAATACTGTCGGACTTATAAGTGTAAATGATATAGCCCATCTGAAAAAAAGAGGGCTTTTATAGTTTTAATATCATTATTAGTGATATAAACCGACGCTTTTAGCACGGAACTGATTAGAGCAATACTTTTTATAACGTAACTCTATTACTTAAGAATGGGCAACACACCGCAAGCCCGATACCGCAACAAATGAAACAGCAGCAAGCACGCAACAGCAACAGCTAAGAAGTACAAAAAAAGGGGATTATTCGAACATGAAAGTAGCACCAATCGAATCATTGCACACCGCCGTAGAAGACATACCGTTTCAAACCGCCTCGGTCGACATTTGGGATAAAAAATACCGCCTCAAACGCAAAGACGGCGTCATCATCGACGAAACTATCGACGACACTTATAAGCGGGTCGCCAAGGCCCTGGCCGAAGTGGAACACACCGACGAAAAACGCAAAGAGTGGCAGGAAAAATTCCTGTGGGCGTTACGCCATGGCGCCATCCCCGCCGGGCGCATCATATCCAACGCCGGCGCCCTGGCATACAAACCCGCCACCTCCACCATCAATTGCACCGTTTCCGGTTCCATCAAAGATTCCATGGATGATATTCTGCAAAAAGTGCATGAAGCGGGCTTAACGCTCAAAGCCGGTTGCGGGATAGGCTATTCCTTCAGCACCTTAAGACCCAAAGGCGCGTTTGTCGCCGGCGCCGGCGCCTACACTTCCGGCCCCTTATCCTTTATGGATATCTACGACAAAATGTGCTTCACAGTGTCTTCCGCCGGCGGGCGCCGCGGCGCGCAAATGGCGACTTTCGACGTGGGCCATCCCGATGTGCTGGATTTCATCCGCGCCAAGCGCGAAGACGGCCGCCTGCGCCAGTTCAACCTGTCATTATTAGTCACCCAAGAATTCATCGAAGCGGTCAAAGCCGACGCCAACTGGAAACTGGCTTTCCCCATCAGCGAACCGGAAGCCGAAGCCGACAAACTGGATATCTACAATCCGGAGCAAGTGGTATGGCGCGAGTGGGCAGTGCATGATAAATACATCGTCAACAACGAAGGCCTGGTGGCCTGCAAGATCTACAAAACCATACGCGCAAGGCGCCTGTGGGATGTAATCATGTCTTCCACCTACGACTACGCCGAACCCGGTTTTATCCTCATCGATAAAGTCAACGAAATGAACAACTGCTGGTTCGAAGAAAATATTCGTGCCACTAACCCCTGTGGTGAGCAGCCATTGCCGCCTTACGGCTCCTGCCTGTTGGGCTCCGTCAACCTGACCAAGTTCGTGCTGGACCCCTTCACCGACCGGGCCCGTTTCGATTGGGACAAATACCGCAGAACCGTGGCCATCTTCACCCGCATGCTGGACAACGTCGTGGAAATCAACGGCCTGCCGCTGGGCCAGCAAGCCAACGAAATCCATCGCAAACGCCGTCACGGCATGGGCTACCTGGGACTGGGTTCCACCCTCACCATGATGGGCGTGAAATACGGCTCCAAAGCCTCGTTGGAATTTACCGAGCGGGTCACCCGCGAGCTGGCCGTCGAAGGCTGGAAAGTCGCCCTGGAACTGGGCAAAGAAAAAGGCCCGGCACCCATCATGGAAGAAGACTTCGAAGTCACCGCCGAAATGCTGCGCAAGCGCCCGGACATGGTCCGCGATGGCTACAAAGTAGGCGATACCATCAAAGGCAAAGTGTTGCACGCGGAGTACAGCCGTTACATGCAAAAAGTCGCCGAAGTGGCCCCTGACTTGATTGATGAGCTGTCCGACGTGGGTGCGCGTTTTACCCACCACAGTTCCATCGCGCCCACCGGCACGATTTCCCTGTCCCTGGCCAACAACGCCAGCAACGGCATAGAGCCCAGCTTCGCGCACCACTACTTTCGCAACGTCATCCGCGAAGGCAAAAAGTCCAAGGAAAAAGTCGACGTCTTCTCCTTCGAACTGCTGGCCTACCGCCACCTGGTCAACGCCAACGCCTCGGCCAGCGTCGATCACAAAGGCGACAACAGCGCAGACAAACTGCCCGACTACTTCATTGCCGCCGACGACATCACGCCCAAAGCGCACGTCGACATCCAGGCCGCGGCCCAAAAATGGATAGACTCCAGCATATCCAAAACCGCCAACGTGCCCACGGACTACAACTACGAAGACTTCAAAGACATCTACATGTACGCCTACGATCAAGGCCTGAAAGGTTGCACAACCTTTCGCTTCAATCCCGAAGCCTTCCAAGGCGTACTGGTAAAGGAGAAAGACCTGGAAAACACCACCTACCGGTTCAAACTGGACGATGGCAGCATGGTAGAACTCAAAGGCAACGAAGAAGTCGAATACGACGGCGAAGTCCACACCGCCGCCAACCTCTACGACGCCTTAAAAGAAGTCTATTACGGAAAATTTTAACGGAGAAAACCAAAACGATGTCATCCTGACTAGCAGTGTAAAAACCACTAGTCATCCTGAGCGATAGCGAAGGACCTTAAAAGGTGATACGAGAGACAACGTAAGAACACAATAGCGAAAGCCGAGTCGTGTCATCCTGAGCGGTACGATGGCATGGACACAGAAGGTAGGGCTTCAAACGAAAGTGAATGCACTACGCAACACAGGAGCCGTTGCCAAGCGAAGGATCTTAAAAGGTGATACGAGAGACA
>JAJDNG010000148.1 GCA_022340845.1 Gammaproteobacteria bacterium
TAACAAAATCGATGTCTTTAACACGCACATATTTGGCGACGGCCATGCTCAGCGGCATATACGTCAAGTCCCCACCCGGATCAAACACGGCGGAATGTCCGTCATGGATGATGACTAACTGGTTTGCCTGTATACCGTTACCGGTGACTAAATCATTAAACACCACCACTTTGTGGTTGTCCGATTCAAATAAAATTTGTGATTTCATTATCCACCTAAACGATTGGTTCCATGTTGGTCCGGTTTGAGAGCGACTTGTTGCGGTCAAAAACCCCCGAAACTCAGAATATCATGATCAACGCTAAATTTATCACTTTTTGTATTAACGGATAGTGAACAAATTCCACCCAACCCGATAAGCTCAAGACGTTTGAAATATAGCTCTGAATTCATCAATACAACCCATTGAAATAAATTAGCTTTTCTTTTCAACACGTTGGCTGATTATGCCCCGATGAAGCATCTATCGAGCGATTAAATATAAATCGAACAGAGTCAGCGGATGAAATTTTTTGCTAGAAAGATTGCCTGAGCGGAATTCTTGGTCTTTAATGCATAGGTGTGTACGGCGCAAACCTTACACGCATTTACTTAAAATAAAATATGCGGTCAACCATTTGTGCAACAACACGTAGGAGGGATTACGAAAATGAAAAAACCAGGATCCATTTTATCTGTTTTATTCCTCAGTCTGGCTTTGGCGGTGGTTTCCCAAGCCATAGCCGGTGAGGATAACCTTAAAACCATGGCTGATATCATGTTGAAATTGAATCACTATCCCAGCGATTCAGAGAAAGAAACCTTACGGCAGATTACACTCAGTAGCGCCAGTTCCGATGCGGAAAAAACCATAGCGAATGCCATGATCAATCTGGAGCACAGTGCCACTGCAGAAGACAAGAAGAAACTTGGCGCAATCGAAAAAGACGAATCTGTATCGAAAGACGCGCGAACCTTAGCCCAGATCGTTCGCAATGTGAATCACAAACCATCTTCGGAAGATAAAGAAAAGTTAAAAGCCATTAAATAGTAGTTGGCTGGGCGTTTTAAGCACGACAGGCGCTAACACCGCCTGTCGTGTCACCTACCCGATGCGGTGTCAACAGTCCGTACGCATCGCATCATGTCTCGACCCAATACACCCGACTTTCGATTTTGCCATTGCTGTGCAGCTTTAAGAGCCTGTAGCCATGAGGTTTATCATCGATTTGCGCTTCGCTGGTCAGCGGCTTGAATTGAAAACAACTGGAAGGCGTGCCGTAAACCACAATGTCATTCACCTGTGTTTCCAACTCCTGGTGAATGTGGCCGCAAATCACCACTTTGACGCTATTGTACTTGCAAAGCACATTAAAAAGCGCTTCCCCGTTTTGCACACCAATACGATCCATCCATGCAGAATTTACTTTGACCGGATTATGATGCACCGCCACCAATACATGTTTCGCTCCGCTGCAATTTCCGGAGTTCACGCGCTGCAACAACTCATCGAGCTTGTGCAATACGTCTTCTTTAACATAGCCCTCTACCGCGCCGGGTACGGAGGAATCCAACAATACGAACAGCCAGTCTTTGTGAACCGCGTGGATGATGCCATTTTTCGTGGTGTTAGCGAGGCGTTTTTCCATGTAGGCCGGAGCATCGTGATTACCGGGCAAACAATAGGTAGGAATACCAAGAGGCTCTATCAACGAATTCAAAACATCGTAAGAGGCTTCGGTTTCATCATGGGACAAATCACCGGTCAATAGTAATATATCGCTTTCTATGGCATTGATGTTTTTATGTTGCAGCACTGACATCAATGACTGGCGGGTATTGACTCCGTATAACTCGCCTGCGGGGTCGGCAAACAAGTGGGTGTCGGTAATCTGTAACACGTGAATCATAACAGGCGGTTCCTTGCGTTTCGCAGCATCAAAGAGTTGTAGTGGATAGGTTTGTCTACTTATCGTGAGGATTTGGCGCTCGTACTCATGGCGAGTTAACAGCACTTTTCACAAAAACGAATTAGTTAATTAGAACATGTAACCACATCCAATATAACTATGCCAATGCAAATTGTCGACTAACTGTAATATATCCGTAAGAATTTCGTCACAATCGTTTGATTAAATAACTACGGTGAATTTTATTTTCCCCATCGAATAATAATCAACCGACTATCCCCTCTCACATTGCCCGCCTAGGCGGGCTTTTTTTATTCCTCTTTGGGCACCGATTCACACTCATAAAAAATACGCTTATCACACCGCTTGCAAATGTCTTTATCGAGCTTGCTAAAAACATGGGATATTGCCGTGGATTTTGACCAGAACACATTTTCCCGGCCGATGACATCCAAATAGCCTTTTTTTAAGATCTCACAAGCCCCGGGTTTTATTTGGTAAAGATACAGACAGCCTCCCTGGGCTCGCCGCTGCTTGGCCTCTTTTTCCATCAGCTCCGCGCCGGTAACATCCACAAAATTGATACCTTGACACAATAATAATAAGTGTTTTTGTTGCGGGTTATGTTTACGCAGGTTCAGGAGTTTTTCCGCTACATAGTCCACAGCACCGAAAAACAGTGAGCCGTCAATGCGCAATAGTTTCAACTGTGGACATTCGGGAAGGTTGGGGTCACTGCTGAATTTACGTTTAGGTAAATGCGGATCCGGTGCGCGTGCATATACCCGGGGCTTGGAGGTACGGTTTAAGTAAACCACCAGCGATAACGTCACGCCCAACAATATCGCAAACTCCAATTCCAATAACAATGTTGAAAAAAAGGTAACCCCGAGAATACTGGCTTCAGAGCCGCTGGTTTTAATGATTTTCTTGATATGGTGAAAATCAATCAATCCCCAGGCCACGATAAAGAGTATTCCCGCCATGGACGCAGTCGGGAGAAATGCCGCATAAGGGGCCACCAGCATCACGATAAAAATCAACGAAAAACCCGCGACGATAGCCGCCAGCGGTGACTTGGCGCCGGCTTCATAATTTAAGCCGCTACGGTTAAAAGATCCGGTTGCCACATAGGCGGAAAAAAAACTGCCGGCAATGTTCGACAATCCCTGACCGACAAATTCTTGGTTACCGTTTACATGCTGGCCCGATTTCACGGCGATGGATCGGGAAATGGACACCGCCTCGGTCAACGCCAATAAGGTCACCGCCAACACGGCGGGCGCCAGTTCCTTGATGGTTGCCAATGACAAATCCGGCGCCGACAGTGGAGGAAACGAACCTGCTAGTGCGCCAATGGTTTTCAAGCCGGTTGTCTCCTCGCCAAATATGCCGTTGAACACCATTGCCGCGATACTACCCACTACCATCGCGACTAACATATAAGGCATAGCTTTGGAAATCCGGCGTGCCAAAACCCCGGTGATCAAAGTAATCAGCGCCACCCAAAATGCGTAAGGATTAATGGCGGTGAAGTTTTGAATGACAAATCCCACGACCTCGTGCGGATGCAACCCGCGGGGCATATCCATGCCCAAAAAGGTTTTCACCTGGCTGGCCAGGATTAAAATGGCGGCGCCGGCGGTAAAACCAATGATTACCGAATGAGATATGAAATTGACCAAGGTGCCCAGCCTGGCTAAACCCATGACCAATTGTGTAACACCCACTAAAAACGTTAGTGTCAATGCCAACCGAACGTAATCCGGCGTCGCCGGCTCGGCAAACGCGCTTAAGGTGGCTAACATCACCAGGGAGGCTGCCGTGGTGGGTCCCGATATTAAATGCCATGATGAGCCAAACAGTGCCGCCACTATGGCCGGGATCATCGCCGCATACAAGCCATATTCCGGCGGCATTCCCGCAATGGTGGCAAACGCTACCCCTTGAGGCAGCACCACAATGGCGCCGGTAATGCCGGCGATTACATCCGCTTTAATGTTTTTTTTGGTTAGTAATGGAAACCATTGTAAAAACGGGAACACGTGGTTCCAGATGATGTGTTTCAATGATAGACCTCTACAGATATTGAGTCAGTGGTGTAATTTTGAATAAATTTCAAGCAGTTATTATAGACAATTCAGCAAAGACCGGAGGTTAAATAAGCGAATCATTATACTCTAAAATAGTGCATAATGACACGTCACAGCCGATATCTAAGCGCGAACGAACAAATGCCCATAATACGAATCATAAACAGGGTGAACCCGTCTAAAGCCTGTGAGAAGTGGAATAACAAAAGATAATATCTCCGCCGTGAATGTGATTACCAACATCGGTTTACCTGCCGGAATAATTACTGCACTAGCCCTGCTCGCTACACCTTCAATGGCCGACTCATTGGAGTCGCAGCATACACTGGAGCCACAACTTACAGTACAAGGTAATCAAAAAACCAAGCTGAGTTATCTTAAAGCCAAAGTCAACGAATGCCTGGAAGAGCAATCCGTCCTGCAATGGGCGGATGTGGATTCCGATGAACTCCAGCAATGCCTTCTTGACACCCGGCTTTTCAGCGAAGTACAGCTGAGCATTAATGCACCTGTGGTTTCCATAACTGTGAAAGAACGCTGGACGATCATTCCCATTCCCTATGTTAGCGTACAAAGCGACAGCAGCCGCTATGGATTTTTTCTGTTTGACAGCAATTTTCTGGGCCGTGGCAAACAAGCGGTCATTGGCGCCAGCACCGGTACCCGAGGCAATACGTTTTTTACGCTATATCGGGACCCCGCAATTTTCTACGGCAAATGGACTGGTGTCGTGAAGTATAGACAAGGTCAGGAAGATTATTTGCGTTACCAAAAGGAAACCGAATTCGACGGCTACAGTGAAAAAACAAATAACGGTGAGTTACGCCTGGGTTACAAATTCTCTCCCTGGATTGAAGCGGCGTTGCAAGTGGAATTCACTCGACGACGCTTTGATGTCCTGGAACCTTATACGCTTTCTTTGCAGGACTATAGTTATGTCTACTTGGGGCCTTTTTTTACATACGAACATACGGATTTTCATTTTTATTTCCTGCAAGGCAACAAACTCAGACTGGAACTGGGATCACAAGTGTACCGAAGCGATGACGCCAAACAACTCGCGCAATATCAATTGGTATACGATTGGCAACACGCCGTGTATAAAAAGAACGCCTTGCAATTGCACCTGCAAAGCCTGGCGAACAACACCGACGATGTCCGGGACAGTTTCAAACTGGGGGGTAACCTGGGTTTTCGCGGTGTAGAATCCGCCGGTATCTGGGCGAAACAAGCCCATTCGGCATCGCTAGACTACAAAATACCTTTTCTGGACGTCAAATACGGTACATGGACGATAGGACCGTTCATCGATTATGCGCAGTTTAAATCATTCGATGCGACCAATAATCAGGAATCTACTGCCTACGGCATTAGCGCGTTTATGTTTTTGAAAAAAATCGCCTTGCCGGGCATCGGCATTAACGTAGGCCACAATGACAACTATCTGGGTGACTTTGTCAGCGTATCCATTGGTTTTGCTCTATAGCTGAAAGGGTTGCGAGCGCAATCCATACTTATATGTTAGTTTGGCATCGCTGCAAATGTATTTGCTATTCTTCGCGCCCTTTGTGGTAGCTAATTTCATGAAATCAACCTTCAACTCGTACAGTGGTAATTTAACCGCTAAACAAGTTTGATGTCATCAAACAGGGATACCTGCTTGTGGGCCGCATCGGGATCCGGCTCGCCCTCACGGACCAGCCACACCGTTTGCATGCCGGCTTGCTCTGCCGCTTCCAATTCTTCCTTGATATCGGACAAAAATAATATGCTTTGCGCCGGTTCGCCGATTTGCTGCGCGATATGTTGATACGCACCGACTTCCCGCTTGGAGCCGATACGGGTATCGAAATAGCCGCTAAACAAAGGTGTTAAATCGCCGGCATCGCTGTAGCCGTATATCAGTTTTTGCGCTTGTACTGATCCGGAGGAAAATACATATAGCCGGATGCCTTGGGCGTGCCATTTTTTTAAATTCACCACGGCATCGGGGTAAACATGACCGGTGTAATCGGCATTTTTATAACCGGCTTCCCATATCATGCCTTGCAAGGCTTTTAAAGGTGTGATTTTTTTATCTTCGTCAATCCATTGCAGCAATTGCGAGACGGCTTGTTGATCGGTGAGCGAGCTTCCGACTTCTCTGCACACCGCTTCAAGTTGTTCGCGCACTTCGGCATCGTTCGCATGGCGGCCTATAAAATCCGCTAAGTGCTTCCGAGCATAGGGAAATAACACGTCTTTTACAAACGACAGCGAAGTGGTCGTGCCTTCGATGTCGGTGACGATGGCTTTGATCATGCCAGGCTCGCGACGTATTGGTCATAACTGGGAAACCGTGCAGCGATGTCACTGCCGGTGAAATCCCCTACCCAGCCATCGGCGGTGGTGAAAAACCGAATGCATTTGAAATTGGGGTTTTCACCCATATCGAACCAATGGGTGGTATTGGCGGGAACGCTGATTAAATCGCCTTTTTCGCACAAGACAAAATACACTTTATCGTCAACGTGTAGACAGAATAATCCCGAACCATCCACAAAGAAGCGGATTTCAAAATCCCCATGCGTGTGTTCGGCTAAAAACTTTTGGCGCATTTCGGCTTTTTTCGGATTATCCGGGCGCAACGCTACCACATCCACGCTTTGAAACTGGTACTTTCTGCTTAAAGCATCGATAGAGTCTTTGTAGGCGGCCATGACCGCATCTTGTTCGGCGTCTTCGGCCAATGGTTGGTTGGCCTCCCAACATTCCAATTGCACGCCGATGTCTTTTAAAATACCGCTGATGGTTGCATATTCGTGGTGTGTTGCTTGCCGTTGCCCATCCTGGCCATACACGGTTAATGTGGTCATAATAGATTCACCCCTCGCTGTTTTACTTCACATTCAAATAAAAATTCAAACGCCTCCACATGACGCATGGCGTCATCGACGGTATCGCCCCAGGTATAAAAGCCGTGCCCGGCGATTAAATATCCGTGCACATCGGGATGGTTGTCCATAAAGCCATCGATTTTTGCTGCCAGGCGGGCGATATCCTGATCGTTGGCGAATATGGGCACAGTGACTTTAGAGTCGTGGGTTTCGATACCGGGAAACGCTTTTAATAATTCGTAGTCTTGCAGTATTAAATGATCGCTGTGTATCCGTGACAATATCGTGGCATTGACCGAGTGCGGATGCAACACCACACCCGCCTGAGGATACCGTTGATAGATTTGCACATGCAGCAGGGTTTCCGCCGAAGGCCGACGACCGTCCAGGCTATTGCCTTGCTTATCCACCACCATAATGTCGGATTCGGTGAGCTTGCCTTTGTGTCGACCGGAAACCGTTATGGCAATCCGACCGTCACTAAGGCGAGCGGACAAATTACCACTGGTCGCGGGAACCATGTTTAGCTGGTACAAAGCGTGGCCAACAGTTACCAGCTCAGCGGCGCGTTGTTTAAATTCAGTCATAATGTATTCAGCACAGGTAGTGATCTAAAGGTAGTTTCAGATGGTTATTTTGCTTGATCAAATTTTAGTCATCATGAACGCATTGTAATCAATTTTACGCCGATTCAACAAAAATATTGTAATAAAACCGTTATTTTTTGCACTGGGCATACATGGCAAGATACTATGCGTAGTCATTTCTTTACAACAATCTAAAAATCCACATAGGGGGTTTCTTGATGCAAACCAAAAATAATCAGTTTCATCTGTTATATTCCATTGTTATTGGGCTTTTTGTGATGTTGGTTTCTGGTTTTTGTTTCGCTGACCAAGGCATAAACACTGGTAATCACTACGGTAAAACCAACGCGCCGTTTCCGGTGGATTATGTAAAAGGCGATTTATCCGTCATGGTATTGGGTTCCGGCGGCCCCGCTGTAACGGCAGACGGGCGCGCCAGCGCGGGGTATTTGATTTTTACCGATGGTCAACCGCGGGTATTGATGGATGTCGGTGGCGGCACTTATAAAAACTTTGCCTCCAGCGGCGCCAACATCAAGGACCTGGATATCATATTATTGAGCCACTTGCACATCGATCACATGGGCGATCTTTCACCTATTGTGAAAGCGATGTATTTCCAGAACCGACCATTTAATCTGGCGAACGGCACGTTTCCACCGGGTAGAACCGCCGCCGTAAGGATTTATGGTCCTGATGCCAACGGTCTGCCGTTCCCAGCTGCAATCTTTCCCCAAGCCGATCCCAATGTACCACTTTACCCTTCCACCAAAGACTTTGTGGATTCACATTATGATTTGTATACCGGTAGTGACCGTTATTTGAATATCTTCACACGTGCTATCAGTGCCGGGATTTTTAATTATCAAGTCAACCCCAGTCCTAACGGCCAAGGTAATGTGGAGGTATCTCCGGATTGGACCGTATATGAGCCGGTCACATTGGTACACGAGCAAGGTCTGCGGATCACAGCGGTGGCGGTTAATCATGGCCCACCACCGGCCGAGGTTCCAGCATTGGCATTTCGCATCGAATACAAAGGCAAATCCATTGTGTATTCCGGTGACACCAGTTCCCGCAGCACCGCATTTGACGGCACGCCTTTAGCTAACGGCGGCAACATGGTGGAAATTTCGCAAGGCGCGGACTTATTGATCTATGACACCGCAATTATGAACGACGCGCCCGATGGCCCTAATGACGGTGTATTCTTTCAGCTGCACACGACTCCCAGTCGCATCGGTGAAGTGGCCGCGGCCGCCGGCGTGAAGAAACTGGTGCTCTCACACATAACCGCTGTCACCCAATCTCGCCTAGACGAAGTTGAAGCCTTAATTCGCGAGCAAAACTACACAGGTAAGATCAGCCGTGCGGCGGACCTGAAAGTATATAATGTTGGCATGCACAATCATCATTGATGATTGCCTGTCATTAAAAAACGCTCAAAAAAGAAAGCCTCATTGATTGAGGCTTTCTTTTTTTGAACCTTACACACCCCCAGGGGCCTATCGTTTTTCGTTACTATTCCCACTCAAACCGCGGTAATTCGTCAAACGCCTTTTTTAGCCCGTCTTTCCAACTGGCTTGCAGCGACTGGTAAAATGGCGACTCAATATCCAACGAAACGTATTGAGATATTTCCAGGCTATCCTTGAGGTAGATGCACAACTCAACCGGAGGCCCCACCGATAAATTACTGCGCATTGTTGAATCCAAGGAAACCAACGCGCAGCGGGCGGCGTCTTCCAAACTGGTGTCCGGTGCCACGATACGATCCAAAATCGGTTTGCCGTACTTGGTTTCGCCGGATTGCAAATAGGGCTGGGTCGGTGACGAGCTGATATAGTTGCCTTCGGGATAAATCAAAAATGTCTCATGCGGTTTTCCTTCGATTTGGCCTCCCAGAATGAAACTGGCTTCCAGGTTCACTTTACCCTGCTGCATGGCACTGCCATGGCGCTCCTGGACTTGGCAACTTAAATCACCGACGTATTGTGCGGCATCGAACATATAATCGACTTTGCGCAGGCTGCGCTCGGCTTGCGGATTTTCCAGGTCACGTACCAGGAAATTCAATACCGCTTGCGTAGTGCCAAGGTTGCCGACACTCAATAGCACAAATAAGCGGTCGTTGAAGGCATCGAAGACATGCATTTTGCTATAACTGCTAATCTGATCAACGCCCGCATTGGTTCGGGAATCGGATGCGAAGACAATTCCGGAGTCCAATTTTATACTAAGACAGTAACTCATAAATTTTATTTACTTCCCCAATTTATTAACGTTGTAGTCAGGTGCCAGTTGGCTATCCCAAATCGCCACCCGATGATTCAATATTGTGCATGTATCCCTGTTTTGGTGCACTTCGGCGCCATGACCGCCGTCAATTTTCCTCCACAAACTGATTTAAATTAAAAAACACTAATATATAATGTATAGGTACTGTTCCCTGTTGGCGGGTTTATTCGTTAAACTATTACACGATATAGAAAATATGTACACGATATGGAAAATATGCTCAATAGCGCGTGCAAAAATAGCGCTACAATACCTGGACAGTCCTGCACACATAAATGAAGACTATACCAAAACGAATATCAAGCATAATCGAAGGATATATTAAGCTCTATGGCCATTAAATGGAAAAACTATACAACTGATGGTTTTTATGACGAACTCATTCTCGCGTCCGGCCGACCCCGAAAAAGCGCCAGCGCTATTTGCAAATACATTGCCGCCCTGAAAGACGATGAACTGCAAAACCGCAAAGACGCCTCCGAACTGGCCATTCGCACCATGGGCATCACCTTTACCGTATATTCCGAAGAAGAAGGCGGCACCATAGATCGTGCCTGGCCCTTTGACATCATTCCCCGCATTATTACCAATACCGAATGGGATCTCATCGAAAACGGCCTCAAACAGCGCGTGCAGGCGCTAAATATGTTCATAAACGATCTTTACAACAAGCAGCAAATTCTAAAAGACAACATCGTCCCGCGCCAGTTGATTGACGACTCGACCAACTTCCGCCCCCAATGCATGGGCATCAAACCACCTTATGGCGTCTGGGCGCATATTTGTGGCAGCGATTTGGTTCGCGACCAAGATGGAACGGTATACGTGCTGGAAGACAATCTTCGGGTGCCTTCGGGCGTTTCTTATATGCTGGAGAATCGCGCGATTATGAAACGCATTTTCTCCGAACTGTTTGAAGACTACAGCATCCGGCCGGTGGATGAATATCCTTCCAAGCTTTACGACTGCCTGGCCGCCATCTCACCGCGCAAAGTCAACAAGCCGGAAATCGTCGTTTTAACCCCCGGCATCTATAACTCCGCGTATTTTGAGCATTCTTACCTTGCCCAGCAAATGGGTGCTGAACTGGTGGAGGGTCCTGATTTACGGGTAGGTGACGATGACTGTGTATACATGCGCACCGTGGAAGGCTTGTCTAAAGTCGATGTTATTTACCGGCGGGTCGATGATTTATTTTTGGACCCGGAAGCCTTCAACCCGGATTCCATCCTGGGCGTCAAAGGCCTGATGCGAGCCTGGAAAAAAGGCAATGTGGCGTTGGCCAATGCTCCGGGAGCTGGCGTCGCAGACGACAAAGTGATTTATACCTATGTGCCCAAAATCATCAAATATTACCTGGATGAGGACCCCATTTTGCCCAATGTGCCCTCATACCTTTGCATCAATAAAACTGAACGGGACTATGTACTGAACAATCTGGACAAACTGGTGGTTAAACCGGCCAATGAATCCGGGGGGTACGGCATGTTAATCGGCCCCAAGGCCAGCGCCAAGGAGCGGGAGCAATTCGCCAACTTGATTCGCCGCAATCCCCGCAATTACATGGCCCAACCCTTATTGGCGTTGTCCACCGCTCCCACACTGGTGGACCACAGCGCTGAACCCCGTCATCTTGATTTGCGCCCGTTTATCCTTTCCAGTAACGAGACTTATGTCACCACCGGCGGACTCACCCGAGTGGCGTTACGCAAAGGCTCAACCGTCGTCAATTCATCCCAGGGCGGTGGCAGCAAAGACACTTGGATCGTTGAGGACTGATTATTATGCTTTCGCGAGTTGCAGAACGTATTTATTGGATGGCCCGTTATGTAGAGCGTGCGGAAAACACTGCTCGGATTATTAACGTAAACACCAACTTGTTGCTGGATTTGCCCAAAAAAGTCACTTTGGGCTGGCAACCATTAATTGATATCACCGGAATAAAAAAGCTATACAACGAGCACTATCCGGAAGTCAACGAACGCAACGTAGTAAAATTTTTAATAGCCGATACCCGCAATTTTGGATCGCTGATTAATTCGTTAAATGCCGCCCGGGAAAACGGCCGAACCATTCGCGACGTCATTCCGCGCGAAGGCTGGGAAAAAGTCAACGATCTTTATTTATACACCAAAAATCAACTGCCTCAGGCATTGTCCCGGCGCAATCGTTATGATTTTTTGGGCCATATCATCAACAGCACCCAGGGGATCACCGGTTTATTGGCCGGAACCATGACCCATAACTTTGGTTATGATTTTCTGCGTATCGGTCGTAACCTGGAGCGCGCCGATATGACATCGCGCATTATCGATGTGCGCTCGGCGAACCTGCTGCCGGAAGAATCCGAAGATTTGCCGCCATATGAAACAATCCAATGGATGAGTGTGCTGCAATCTCTGTCGGCCTATCAAAACTATCGCCAGCAAGTACAAACCCGCGTTCAACGGGGAGAGGTTTTGAAATATTTATTACAAGATATTTATTTCCCCCGGGCGTTTAACCACTGTATACGGGAAGTTCAAGGCTCATTAAAAAATCTACCCAGGCATATGGGGCCCATCCGACAATTAAATCTAATCATTCGCAGCGTGGAAACCACTCAGTTTGACAACATGAGCAAAAAAGCCTTGCATCGATATATAGACAACTTGCAGTTGCAGTTAGCCAAGTTGCATAAAGCGATCAGTACAACGTATTTTTCAATTCAGGATGAAAAGCCCACCAAGGCGAAAAAGAAAAAAAGCAAGGTGACCAAAAAATCAGGGGGAAAAGCCAAACCATCCGCTTCCGCAGTCAGCCACAGCGCGGGCAGCGCAAACTGATTAAATATGCAACGCACGCAGTTCAGTTACATGAGGACAATATGAGTAAATCATTAGAATTCAACCGCCACGGAGACAAGCAAAATTCCGCATTTTTCGAAGACTATTTAATCCGGCTTTTGGAAGAAAGAGACCGTATCGGCTTATCTGACCTGATTGGTGAAATTGACGCGGTCATGCTTACGGTGGACCCTGGTCATTCCATCGATTACATCGCCGAACTGGCATTAATGACGCCTTATCACTATTTGGTGACCCTGGAAAGCGAAAGCCACTGGACGCACATTTTGCGCATCGACATGAACTCCCCGGACTTTCTGGTGCGGGAAGTCAAAGACCCTAACATCCGAGGAATATTCAGAAGTCTGAATGAGGTATACCCTATTGGCGCCAAAAAGCCCAACTGCCGCTATATGGGAGAAATCTTCCGAGTCAACAACTTGCACGACGTAGTCACACTGCAAAACGAGCGCGAGTTTCGATTTTTTACTCAAGATGATATCCGCCGGCTGGAATTGCCCGGCAATATTGCGTTTACCAAACCCTCACCATACACCCACAATGTCGTGGGGTACCTGGAGCGACCCGATGACCAGCTCCGGGTGTATTCCTTGGGGTTGAGCAGCATTCGCAACGACGTCCAGGATGTCTGTGAATCGGCCAAAAACTTGCAATCGCAAGTGGGGATCGATGAACTATTACGACCCATCGACCACTTGGCCACACGAATTTATAGCCAAAACCGAGAGGTAGCCATACTGGAATACCTATCGTTGACCAGTTATTTCTATTGGGGTTCTTACGACATAAAAGACCAGAACTCGTCCACAAACGTCACCAAAAGCGTGCACTTTCAACAAGAGAGCCGCAGCCCGGCGAAAGTATTTACGGCGAACAATACGCCGTATTTCGTTAATCATCTGGAGAAACTGCCTTCGCCGACAGAAAATTTTGTGCGCAACTACGGTCCCCGCTTGCACCATGTTGCGTTTGCCGTCAAAGACGGCGAATCCGGCGGACAAACCAATATCGACTATGTGGTCGACGTAATAGAAAAACACGGCAAACAATTTTTATTGGATGTCATCGGCTCCCAGGAAGAAGGCCTCAAACAAATCTTTTCAAGTGCATCGGAGCACTCCTCCCTGATTATCGAATACGTACAGCGATTTGGCGATTTCCAGGGATT
The DNA here is from genome assembly GCA_022340845.1 of Gammaproteobacteria bacterium. Lineage (GTDB taxonomy): Bacteria > Pseudomonadota > Gammaproteobacteria > SZUA-152 > SZUA-152 > JAJDNG01. The sequence goes on from JAJDNG010000148.1 coordinate 13,758, forward strand.
CTTCACCAAGCAAAACGTGGCTGAATTGACTCATGCAGCGGGCGTTGAAGAAGAATTGAATGAGCTGCAGAAAACCGCCAGCGACATGCACGGCTTTGCACTGCAGGGGTAACGCTTGAGAAAACGTGTATCAAGGCATAACATCCGCCAATTGAAGTACCCTTCTCCCTGAGATGCATGTTGACACCATATACAGTAAAATACCCAACAGCAAAATCACCAGACTGTTTCAATTTATAGGTAAACGAATATGTGGGACCAACGCTACAGCGCCGACGAATATATCTACGGTAAAGACCCCAACGAATTTTTAGCCAATGCCGCCAGTAACCTGCCAAAAGGCAAAATACTCTGTATCGCCGAAGGCGAAGGCCGCAATGCGGTGTATCTTGCCACCCATGGATATGAAGTGGTGGCAGTGGACTCATCGGCAGTAGGGCTGGAAAAAGCCCGGAAACTGGCCCAAGAGCGTGGTGTCAGTATTGAAACCATTGTCGCCGATCTGGCCGAATTTGACATCCAGCCTGATTCCTGGGACGGCATAGTCTCCATTTTCGCCCACCTGCCCCCAGCAACGCGCAAACAACTGCACACAAAAGTCGTTAACGGATTGCGTCCCGGTGGTGTGTTGATTCTCGAGGCTTACCGGCCCGATCAATTAAAATACAAAACCGGCGGTCCCCCCAACGAAGAATTCATGATGACTTTGCAAAGTTTAGAGGAAGAACTAAGCGGGCTTAGCTTCGAATACGCCGCCGAACTGGACCGTGACGTCGTCGAAGGTCAGTTCCATACCGGCAAGGGCGCTGTGGTGCAACTCATTGGCAGAAAACCATAACCTCTAAGAACGAAGCGGGGCCCGGTGACTCGCGAGGTTCCACTGCTATCAAAAACTACCACGAAGAACAAGAAGCAAAAGAGTTGCAACTAACACAATCTTTGGTATGACAACGACTTTACCCGTGCTACCCAGGGCGAATAGTACTTTTTAGTTTGTTAGTTTGTTAGTTTGTTAGTTTCTATTCTTCGTGTGCTTCGCGCCTTCGTGGTGAAAAAATACTTATTTGCGCCTATATTCACTCACCTACCCACACACGACTATTTCCCAAGCCAATCCTGAAAAATCCTGGCCGTCAGTTGTAACTTGGCAAATTGTGTAACATCAAATTCGTCTCGCGCCACCAGCTTGACTTCCGCGATCTCGTGATTCAATTGAATCTCGCCGCTGGCATTGACGGCGTATGCCAGGATCAACTGATTTTTCCGCGCGAAAGCATAATGACCGATAAATCCTTTTAATTGCCCGTCCAGACCCAGTTCCTCTTTGACTTCTCTAAGTACCGCGGACTCAGGCGATTCATTCCGCTCCAAATAACCGGTGATCATGGAAAACACGCCCTGCGGCCACTGGGCGTTTCGCGCTAACACAATGTGATCGTTATATTCGACGATGGCCGCTACCACCGGCACAGGATTGTCCCAAAAGACAAAACCACAATCCGGCTGGCGGCACGCAGCACGTTCAACGCCTCCGATCGTTTTTTGAGCCAGCTCAGCGGCACAGTTTGGACAGAATTTCACTACGACTTTTCATGAAAAGTTGGCGGGAAAGGCATTTATAAAATATTTAATGTTAAACAAAAATACGCTGTTTGTTTATTTTAGCAGTAGAGCATGTCACCGCGGAGATTATTGCGCAAGACAAAAATCGAAACCCATAGCTCTTTTGATCAGCCTATTTAACAACAAATGTGCATTGAGCGCTGGTAATATCGCAGAGCCACACCGTCACACGACGAATTCAACAACGGCATGGCGTTGAATAGCGTCGTCAAACAATGACCAAAAACCAGTGGCAAACAAATATCGCAAGCGAAACGTGCTAAGCTTTCAGAAATCCCAAGATACCTTTGTGACTAGAGTGTATTGTTTCTAGAGTTCTGGATACGTCAATTATGTGGAATAATGATAAGTAGTACTACTCCACATATTTCTTAAAATACTCTTTGGGAATATCCGCGTTTTTGCGGCCAGCAATGGCGAAATAATACAGCGGCTCACCTTCCATTGACAAGCGGTGCTTATATCGCTCCATGTGATAAACATCCAGATACTCGGAAAACATCAGATCCCGGATCATTCTGGAAAAACCGGTGGAATCTGAGTCATCCAGAAACGTATTTTTGATATTAAAGGCTATCCAGCCTTGGGGTTGTATGATGTTAAACGCTTCCATGAACGCTTTTGGTGGGATGTCGCCAAACCCTAACGCCGCGACAGTGGTCAGGCAGTTTAACGACCAGGATTTAAATTCTTCCCTTTCGTCATTAGTGAGATTACAGAAGTCCGACACATAATAGGCGTCATATAGATGCGGTCGATCGCGCTCCAAGGCTATTCGGGCCTCGGCAATAATATCCACGCCAACCAAACGGGAAACACCGTGTATCTTCAGAGATTCTCCCATGAGACCGTTGCCGGCACCAAGATCCAACACACGCAATTCGGTGAAATTTTCGTGGGTCTGGTCAACCGCCGATTTTAAAATTGATGTGACTTTAGCGGGGGAACAGCATTTAAGCCGGTCATAAAACACCTGTTCGTACAGGCCGGGAATTTTATAAATCTCGTCGTAGTCGTGAAATCGTATTTTATGGCGCTCGTTGTCGGCATCGACGACATAAAAATAAACTTCGTCTTGTTCGAGATCGTGCGCTTCGAGTTGCGGAAATTGAATTCGATGACGTTTATATTGCATGCTTCTCCTCTGCTAATAGTCAAATCAAATCGGTATGCTCATCCTCACGCTGGGTTGTGAGTCAAATCACACAAGGTCGTGATTAGGCTTTAGGTATGCGTTGTGTTACGTCAAAATAAATTACTTTACGGTAATTTATTTTAGAGTAATTTTTTAAGAGTAATTGTTGTTGAGTAATGGCTAAATGAGGGAGAAAAGCGCCAAACGCTCTCCCGGATCGGAATATTCTGTTAACAAGCGTAGAAGTATAGCACAATATTGGGTTGGTTCCCAATCCAGCTAATTAGGAGCATTTCACCGGGTTTTCCAGCGAAAAACCGGCTTATTGATGTGTTATCGAATTAACAATAATGGCAGAAGACTCGGACCCGGGACCACAACCCTACGTACCAATGGATTTTTCTGCAGAAAGGTTTTCCACATTGACTTGAACTTTTAATTCATGTTTTCCACCGCCAAAAATAATGCCTTTCAGAGGCGTAACATCGGAATAGTCCCTGCCCCAGGCAAGCGTGATATGCTGGTCCATGGGCATCTGGTTGTTGGTGGGATCAAAATCCAGCCAACCGCTGTCCGGAACATACACGGAAAACCAGGCATGGGAAGCATCCGCGCCGACGAGTTTTTCCTGGCCCGGTGGAGGAAGTGTCTCCAGATATCCGCTGATGTATTTTGCCGCCAGGCCCTGTGCCCGCAAACAACCGATAGCCAGATGCGCAAAATCCTGACACACACCACGACGGTGTTTTAACACATCACTCAGGGGCGTCGCTAACGTGGTAAAGTGGGGATCGTAAGTAAAATCTCGGTGAATACGTTCCATCAAATCATGTACGGCCTCGACCACGGGCCTGCCCTCGGCAAATGAGCGCTCCGCATAGGCTTGCAATTCCCGGGTTCGCATCACCATAGGAGAGTTTAAAGTGTATTGACGCGCCTCCAGAATGTCCTCTTGCAAATCGGATCGCATACGTTTCGCGACTTCGTCCCACTTTGGCGATTTGGATTTTTCCTTGTTGGCGGATATAGCGGCAACTTCGACTTCGCTGGATGAGGTCACCGTCAGTACGGTATGCGGCTGATCAATGGCGAAATAGGTCACCCGGTTACCAAAAAAATCTTCCCGTTGCCGAATATCGCTTGGTTTCGGGTTGATTTCCAACTTCGACAAACTGCATTGCTGTTTTTCGAAATTCCTGGGCCGCAACCGCGCTTCATTCTGACAAATACTCACTGGCTTGCTGTACTCGTAAATGGTTTTATGTTGTACGAGATAGTTCATGGCTCAGGCTCCGAATACGTTGGGGCCAATTGCTGAGGGCTTTGCGCTTGACGGAAGTAATTATTGGTGATGGCATCGGAACATTGGATTATCAAGCGTGATAAACGGCTTAATAGTTGATCCAAATCTGTGTGTATACCGCCATCCTGGATGCCGGACAAAGTCAATGAGTCTGACAACCTAAGTTGCGTGGATGCTTCTATAATAAAGCGTTCTTCATCGCTCAAACGCCTGCCCGTATGATCACGAGGCAATTCTGTGATGTATTGCTGCAGGTAATTCAACTGATACAATAACGATCTTGGGTTGGTGTCATCAAAAAACAGCAGTTCCAAAACCGTAGACAGTTGCAGATAAGACCGGTAACGGCGGCGGTAAGTGATGCTACTGTCATGGCTCATTAGCATCGCTTCGAGTAACTGGTTTTGCACTTGAGTTGATTGCACCGGTACCAAGCTCGACCTGATGGTCGACATAATCATTAAACTGCGCTCCACGCGCCGGCCGATTTCTAAAAATCGCCATCCCCGCTCCCGGGTCATGCTTTCCATGGTCAGGCCGCTGAGCGCCAACAATGAGGTTATCAGCTGGTCCAGCATGGCGCGCAGTTGCGTAATGCCACCGCGCAAGGGTTTTACCTGGGAAGACCACTGTTCATCAATGTCATCGATGACCCGCCACATATCCGTAGACCAGCGATCGCGTACTCCGTAGGCCGATTGCACCAAATTTACCAGTGTTGAGGCAAGACTGCCTACCCGTTTTGTATCCAGGGTGATGGATTTAATTTCCTGTAATGGTTTTTTCAGGCGTTCTTCATGTTTATCCCCGATAAAACCTGGGTAAGTCGCCGTCATCATGGTGATGGTTTGCAGCAAGGAACGTAAGCATACCAGGTCGCTTTGGTCGCTGAATTCATCGACATCGTTGATCTTATGCAGCACGGTGCGCAAGGTCCTTGCCGTTGCTTCCGAACGCTCGGCATAACGTCCCACCCAGAACAAATTGTCTGCAATTCGGCTGGGTACGGTACCGACGCTCGCGGTGGTGACTCTGTCCGCACTGGGCTGCAGCCACAAACTCACTTGTTTCTCCGGCTCGGAAGCCAAAACCCAGGTATCTTTGCTGATGCCGCCGGCCTGGTTGGAGACTTCTATGTCGCCCCGTTGCGCCGCGACTCGCGTCAAGCCGCCCGGCATTACTACGTAGCTATCTTCTCTGGCCACCATAAAAGTGCGCAATACGCCGGAGCGAGGTTCGATAGCGTTGTCGCTTAGCGAAGGCAGTGTGGAGGTACTGACTTGTTCCTGCCCCACGTAGAGATGTGGATTGGTGAGTATACGGATACGCAGGCTGGCTAATTCCTTTTTGCTCAATTGCGCGCCGAAAATGGGTTGCGTGGCATGATGGCGAAAAATGGGTTTAATCACCAGCTTGTGCAGATTCTGCAAGACAAAATCTCGTTCCCGTTGTTGACCGCACCACCATGTCGCCACCGAAGGCAGGCGCAGGCTCTGTCCCAATAATTGCTCACAAAGTTTGGGTAAAAACGCCAAT
>JAJDNG010000157.1 GCA_022340845.1 Gammaproteobacteria bacterium
GAGCGGCTGCCGGCAATAACGGTTATATCACGGGGTTTTGTGCGCGTGTGGATGGCGACGGCTTCCTGGTTGCGTGCTTGTTTGTACGCCCCGTAGTGTTTTGCCGCAAAATAACAATCGCCGTTCACCGGTACATAAATAACCCCGAGTATGGGTTTGTGTTCATGGATGAGGGCGATGTTGACAGTGAACTCGCCGTTTTTCTTGATAAACTCACGGGTTCCGTCCAGCGGGTCCACCAGCCAATACGTAGTCCACTGGGAGCGTTCGCTAAAGCCAATGTGCGAGGATTCTTCAGAAAGTATCGGGAAGCCGCAGTCCAATGCCTGTAATCCTTTGACAATGGTTTTATGTGCGGCCATATCCGCTTCGGTCAGCGGTGTGTTGTCGTGTTTTTGTGAAACGTCAAAATCGGTAATATATACATCCAGAATCTTTTTCCCTGCGTCGCGCGAAATATCGATAACGGCATCCAGCCACTGGTCGGGATTGATTTTCATGAAGGTCTACGTGTGTCAGGGTTGTGGTTGATGATAATGGTCAGGGCCGCAAAATGTGGTACCTTACCATAAATAATGCCGCAATGCTGCGCGCTTCGGTGCATTCTTCATGGTTTAACAGTTGCTCCAGTTCGGTCAATTTCCACGGGATCACTTCGATCGGTTCAGGCTCATCACCGGGCAGGCGTTTTTCATACAAGTCTTGCGCGAGCACCACATGCGTAAGGTGATTTAAGTAGCCTGGTGATACACTGAGACTCTTTAATTGCCGCAAATTGTGAGCGCCGTATCCGGTTTCTTCCATTAATTCCCGATTGGCGGCCTGCAAGACATGCTCTCCGTTGTCCACCGCGCCTTTGGGCAGTGCCAATTCGTAACGTTGCATGCCGGCGGCATATTCGCGAATCAACAACACCGTGTCTTCGTCCAGCAACGGCACGATTAACACCGCGCCCTGCGGCGAACCCAGCAAGCGTTCATATTCCACCTGCCTGCCATTGGCAAAGCGCAGCTGCATTTGCTCGATGGAAAACACTTTGGTTTTAGCGATTATCTTCGCGTCAATTAACTCCGGTACGATGTCGGGCTTGTTTTTTGGCATGATGATGTCGAATGGTTGTGTTCAATCCGTGGCCGGAATTGTTACAGTCCGGTATTAGTATAAGTCGCTATTTATAGTATTTGGCCCGCTGGAGGTCCGAAAAGCCTATATTTTCAGTGAATCTGCTGCCCGGGTAAACAAAAACTGCAAAAATACAGTAAAAACAGGCAAAAAAGTATTTCACTTATAATGTTTTTGAGCTATTTTATACAGGCACGTTTATTAATTACATCAACAATGGAGGATAATAAATGGCAGCAAAGAAAAAGGCTGCGAAGAAAGCAGCAGCAGCACCAGCAAAAAAAGTAAAAGCAATCAAAGATGCCTACACAAAATCTCAATTGATTGCTTCTATCGCAGAAGAAACTGAGTTGACCAAAAAGCAGGTTACCGCAGTGTTTGACAGCCTGACAGGTGTTATCGAAGGCCACATCAAACGCAATGGCGCAGGTCAATTTACTTTACCGGGTTTGTTGAAAATGAAAGTTGTGCGCAAACCCGCCACTAAAGCACGTAAAGGCATCAATCCTTTCACTGGCGAAGAAACTGTTTTCAAAGCCAAGCCAGCACGTAATGTTGTGAAAATCCTTCCGCTGAAAGCCTCTAAAGAAATGGCTAAATAAAGGCTGGATTGACATTATGATGATGAAAAAGGGGGCGTTAGCCCCCTTTTTTTATCTTACCAAGTGTTGATATTTCAAGCGTTGATATTTCAAGTGTAGACATTTCAAGAGTCGGCATTTTTCAAGCGTCGATAGTAACGCTTTTCAAAGCGGCGCCAACTCATGCAGCCCCCAGCGGGCTTTCGCATTTATCACCAACGCCTCTTGCTGACCGGACCTCAGCCGCAGATATCCCGCAAAGGCAATCATGGCCCCGTTGTCCGTGCAAAACTCATGGCGAGGATAAAACACCTCTGCCCGTACATCATGCATCAGACGGTTGAGTTTTTCCCGCAAGCGCCGGTTCGCGCTGACTCCACCGGCTACCACTAACCTGTTTAACTGTGTTTGTTGTAAGGCGCGCCGGCACTTAATCACAAATGTGTCGGCCACGGCCTCCTGAAAAGCATACGCGATATCCGCTTTGGTTTGTTCCGTGTCGTCGCTCGCCTGCAATGTATTCAAGGCGTAGGTCTTCAGGCCGCTGAAACTAAAATCTAGCCCTGGCTTTTGCGTCATCGGCCGGGGAAAGGTAAAGCGTTCTGGATTGCCATTTTCCGCCATCCTGGCCAACGCCGGTCCCCCCGGATATCCCAGGCCCAATAATTTGGCGGTTTTATCGAATGCTTCGCCCACGGCATCGTCGACGCTTTCGCCCAATACCCGGTATTGGCCAATGCCTTGCACCTCGATTAACAACGTATGGCCGCCGGACACCAGTAAAGCCACAAACGGGAACTGCGGCGGGGTGGCTTCCAGCATGGGCGATAACAAATGCCCCTCCATATGGTGTACGGCAACCGCCGGTACCTGCCACGCCCAGGCCAGGCTTCGGCCGACGGCGGCACCCACCAGTAATGCGCCAATCAATCCCGGCCCTGCCGTGTAAGCAATACCGTCGATTTCAGTTTTCTTGGTCTTGGCCGATGCCAGCACTTGTTGGATTAACGGTAAGGTTTTGCGCACATGGTCACGGGAGGCTAATTCAGGAACTACTCCCCCGTAGTCCAGGTGGATATCCACCTGACTGTGTAAGGCGTGGGCCATCAGGCCTTGTTCGGAGTCGTAAACAGCGACGCCGGTTTCGTCGCAAGAGGTCTCAATGCCTAATATGCGCATTTCAAAGTGTCGTTTTCAAAGTTATAAGCGATTATAAAGAGTGAAGTGGAGTTATTTTTGCAATCTGTGCGCGTTACTACTACAATATGGCGCTCTCGATTTCCGGCCCGACGACATCTTTCGTAACTTAAGCGTGATTTAGGCGCAAATTAGGCGTCACACGGGTGTAATTGAGCCGTAAGTGTACCATTTCAAGCCATCAATACGACAAAGATTAAACAGGACAACAGGAGGAATACCGACCTTATGCCAAACGTGAAAGTCAGAGAAGGCGAACCCTTCGATATCGCCTTACGCCGTTTCAAGCGCTCTTGTGAGAAAGCGGGTGTATTAACCGAAGTGCGCCGCCGGGAATTTTACGAAAAACCCACCCAAGTGCGTAAGCGCAAATTGGCCGCTGCGGTAAAACGCCAGCTGAAAAAAGTGTCCCGTGAGATCAACCGCAGACAGCGTTTGTATTAATCTGATTTTCTCCGGTATTCCTGCCCCTTTGATTCTCTTGTTCAACCGATTATGTCCGGCAGCGAACTAAAAACCAAAATCACCGAAGACATGAAGGTCGCCATGCGCGCCAAAGACAAAGAACGTCTTGGCGTGATCCGCTTGATATTGGCAGCCATCAAACAGCTGGAAGTGGATAGCCGAGCCAGTTTGGACGATGCGGCCGTGTTGCAGGTGATGGATAAAATGCTCAAACAGCGCCGCGATTCCATCAGTCAGTTTGAGTCCGCCGGTCGCGACGATTTGGTGCAAAAAGAGCAATTCGAAGTCGAAGTATTACAACAATATATGCCCGAAGCGCTTTCTGAGCCCGAGCTGGAACAGCTCATTAAGGACGCTATTGCCGCCAGTGGCGCCGAATCCATGAAGGACATGGGCAAACTCATGAACGAGCTGCGCCCCAAAGTGCAAGGCCGCGCGGATATGGCCCAGGTCAGCCATAAAGTCAAAGCCTTATTAGGCTAATCCCTCCACTGTTTTTACTGCGCCGGACACCGGCATTCCCGCGCTGCTAGCGCGGGGCCCGCTCAAGACATATCATTAGCGCTATGGCAGGGCGAATTCCTCAGCAGTTTATCGATGATCTTCTGGCGCGTAGCGATATCGTCGAAGTGATCGACAGCCGCGTACCCTTAAAAAAAGCGGGCCGCGAATATACGGCATGTTGTCCTTTCCACAGCGAAAAAACACCCTCGTTCACCGTCAGCCCGGTGAAACAGTTTTACCACTGTTTTGGCTGCGGTGCCCACGGTTCAGCCATTACCTTCTTAATGGAGTACGAACGGCTGGAATTCGTGGACGCCGTCGAAGAGCTGGCCTCCCGGGCCGGACTCAGCGTACCGCGCGAAGGCGGCGACGATGAGCCGTTCAAACAAAGGCAGGACTTGTATGGTGTGATGGAGGAAGCGGCTAAATATTATCGCCAGCAACTGAAACATTCACCTCAAGGCGTGGATTATTTGAAATCCCGCGGCCTTACCGGTCAAATCGCCGGAGATTTTGCCATAGGCTATGCGCCGTCCGGCTGGGATAATCTCATTACGGCGCTGGGGGCGAAAAATATCGCGCCCAATACGCTCAACGATGCCGGCCTAGTGATTAAAAAAGAGGGCGGTGGCTTTTACGACCGGTTTCGCCACCGGATTATGTTTCCCATCCGCGACCGGCGTGGCCGGGTCATTGCTTTTGGCGGCCGGGCGATCGGTGACGATAATCCCAAATACCTCAATTCGCCTGAAAATGCGTTGTTTCACAAATCCCAGGAGTTGTACGGTTTATACGAAGCACGCAAAAGTGTGCGGCAGCTGGAGCGGTTGATTGTCGTGGAAGGCTACATGGATGCAGTGTCTCTGGCGCAATACGAGGTGCGTAATGTCGTGGCCACTTTAGGCACTGCTACCACGGTGGAACATTTGGAGCGGCTGTTTCGTGTAGTAACTGAGGTCGTGTTTTGTTTTGACGGTGATCGGGCGGGGCGCAAAGCGGCGTGGCGCGCGCTGAATCAAGCCTTGCCGTTGATTCGTGAGGGCAGGCAAATCAAATTCTTATTCCTGCCCGAGGGCGAAGATCCCGACACAGTGGTGCGCAAAGAAGGCGCCACGGGGTTTGAAGAACGCTTGGCCGGTGCATCGCTCTTGTCGGAGTTTTTACTCGAAGGCTTGGCGACGAATCTGGACCTATCCACCATCGACAGCCGGGCGTTACTGGTGGAACGGGCCAAGCCTTTGATCCGTAAAATCCCCGCCGGGATTTATCAGCAAATGCTGGTTGCAAAATTAGGGGAAATTGTTCGTGTGGACAGCGAAAAATTGTCTACACTTATCATTTCAAATAGCAGTGAAAAATCTCAGCTTCAAAGCCAACGCCAGCAGAACCAGCCACTGTCCATGGCAAAACCCGTCGCCAAAGCAATACGCATGCTGTTGGAGCGGATTGACCTGGCCGAAACGGTAGACAGTGAGACATTGAAGCAGTTAAACCTGCCGGGTACAGAATTATTGCACGGCCTGGTTGAAGATATAAAAAATAATCCACAAATAAGCAGTGGCGGTTTAATTGAACGTCGCCGCGGCACTGAAGAGGGGGGGTACTTGGCGAAAATCATCGCACAACCTTTAAATTTGCCAGAAGAGGGCCTACATAAGGAGTTTCAAGACACGGTGGAATTCCTCCGCAACAGACGTTTAGAACAACGTTTTGACGAGCTGACCAATAAACCGTTTAGTCTCCTAAGCCCAGCCGAGAAACTGGAATTGCAGCAATTACTTGCGGCAAAGCACAGAACTTAATCTAGGTTATCGAAATCTAAGGAAATATTACGCCAATCAGTCTATATTGAGGTATACTGTGCGGCTATTTTTTTAACGAGTTGGTACCATTATCTATGAGCATGAATGCAGAACAACAGTCACAGCTTAAGCTATTGATCGCTAAGGGAAAAGAGCAGGGATACCTGACTTATCGCGAGGTCAACGACCATCTGCCTAACGACATTGTCGACCCTTCTCAGATCGAAGACATTATTAGCATGATTAATGACATGGGCATTGCGGTCCATGAAATTGCCCCCGATGCCGACTCCATGGTGTTATCCGAAAGTGTAGCGCCCGATGATGATGTGGCCGAAGAGGCCGCCGCCGCATTGGCGACAGTGGACAGCGAATTCGGGCGCACCACCGATCCAGTGCGCATGTACATGCGCGAAATGGGAACGGTAGAATTATTGACCCGCGAAGGCGAAATCGAAATCGCTAAGCGCATAGAAGACGGTGTCAATCAGGTGTTCTCCGCTCTGGGGCGTTATCCCGGTACCATCGTTGGGTTGATGTATGTGTTTGATCTGGTTGAGCGCGAAGAGCTGCGCATCGGCGACGTCATCAGCGGCTTCCATGATGACGACGACGAACCCAATATTCCCGTGGCGGAAAAACCAACCGACAGCAAAACCGATGTCAACGTCGATGATGACGACAGCGACGATGATGACGATGACGATGACAGCTCTGTGTCGGTCGACGAAGGGCCAGACCCCGAAATCGCACGAGCCAGAATAGAAGCGCTGCGAAAATCGTACAAAGACTATATCAATCACGTTGAGAAAAAAGGCCGCGACAAAAAGTCGCAGGAACTCTATAAAAAACTGCGGGAAAACTTCGAACTATTCAAATTAATGCCCAAAGTCGCCGATGAGCTGGTCAGAAACATGCGCGAACTGGTGGGCAAAGTGCGTTCGCATGAACGGGTGATAATGGATTTTTGCGTCGGCAAGGCCAAAATGCCCCGTAAGGCATTTATTACCTCATTCCCGGACAACGAAACCGACCAGACATGGTTGCAAAAACAAATCGATGCCGGCGAACCCTATTCAGCGGTTTTGGAGCAATTCAAAGACGAAATCCTGCGGGCACAAAACAAACTGGTCACCATAGAACAAGACAGCGGCGTCACCATTGGCGAGATCAAAGACATCAACCGTCGCATGTCCATCGGCGAAGCCAAAGCCCGCCGGGCGAAAAAAGAAATGGTCGAAGCCAATCTGCGTTTGGTAATCTCCATTGCGAAAAAGTACACCAATCGCGGCTTGCAGTTCCTGGACTTGATACAAGAAGGCAATATCGGCTTGATGAAAGCGGTGGACAAATTCGAATACCGCCGCGGCTACAAGTTCTCCACCTACGCCACGTGGTGGATACGCCAGGCTATCACCCGCTCCATTGCCGACCAGGCGCGCACCATTCGCATACCGGTACACATGATTGAAACCATCAACAAACTCAATCGTATCTCCCGGCAAATGCTTCAGGAAATGGGCCGCGAGCCCACGCCGGAAGAGCTGGCCGTGCGCATGGAAATGCCCGAAGACAAAGTACGCAAAGTACTGAAAATCGCCAAAGAGCCCATCTCCATGGAAACGCCCATCGGCGATGACGAAGACTCACGGCTGGGAGACTTTATCGAAGATCAGAACCTGTTATCGCCGGTGAACTCCGCCACCTTCGAAGGCCTGCGCGAAGCCACCCTGGACGTATTGGACAGCCTGACCGCCCGCGAAGCCAAAGTGCTGCGCATGCGCTTCGGCATAGACATGAACACCGATCATACGTTGGAAGAAGTAGGCAAGCAGTTTGACGTCACCCGCGAACGCATCCGGCAAATCGAAGCCAAAGCGCTGCGCAAACTGCGCCATCCCAGCCGCAGCGATCCGTTACGCAGCTTCATTGACACCGAAGAGCCGTCTTCCTGAGGACGTCAAACTAACCGGCACAAACCAAAGGCCCTCACCCGAGGGCCTTTTAATCTATACCCGTTTAGCGCAATGCCCCCGTAGGAGCGTCCCTGTGGGGCGCGATTTGTAGAGTTTCTATTACACATACTCGGCAACTCCCGCAATACAAATTTACCCACTGCAATGCGAAGTGCCTATCACCAACAACGAACCACCAATCACGAACCACTGGATTTACCCCAAGAACCTGCTAAAATGTCGCGTTTCCGGGCCTGTAGCTCAGTTGGTTAGAGCAGGGGACTCATAATCCCTTGGTCGTAGGTTCGAGTCCTACCGGGCCCACCATTCCATATGCTAATCACATATGTTTTGTGTACGTCACCTATTTTGACCGCAAAAATCACATCGTATAAAGATGCAGCAAAAACACATGCTCGTCTTCAAATACCACTGCGTCTCCATTGACTAACGGGCTTTTATTCACATTTACAAATGCATCCGGTGCGATAGTATAGGTGTCGACGTCGATATACTCCTCGGATTTTTTATCCGAATACTGTTGTTGGGTAGACTCAGGTAGCAATCCAAACAAATAGCTATTGGGAACTTTGGGTTTGTTTGGTGTTTCATGTTTTGAGGACTGGCTGATAATTTGATCAAAATCTGTTTTCGTAAATTCTAGCATCGCTGTTAAAGACCAATTATCGCCGTCCAACTGTTCCGTCAGCCATTTAACCTTAATTGGTATTTCTGGTAGATTGATAAATTTGGGTAAATTACCAACAGTGCTTTGAATCATGACTTTATCTTGTGGATGATGTGTTTGGTCGTTCTGCTGGCAACCGGTAGTAACCGAGGCTATCACTAACAAGATAGTAGCTAGGATTGGCAAAACGATTTTCAAATAGTGTTTATTTTGCATCATCGTGCGTTTAAATATTCCAAGCACATCGCCGCTGCACTGGTGCGATTGTCTACTTCCAGTTTTTTGTAAATTTGTTCCAGGTGTTTATTGACGGTGCGGGGGCTCATCGCAAGGATTTGAGCAATTTCACGATTGGTTTTGCCTTTGGCAATCCAGAACAAAACCTCCGCTTCACGGTCGGTTAGCTGGAAATGCGCGCGTAATGAAGTTCGAATTGCCTCCTCATCATCATTGACAAACCGTAAAAGGTGTTCGTCAGCGGATAGCTTTCCTATGTAGCGGAGTTGTAATGAGTGTTCCAGTCCTTTTATATTTAAGCTGCTGTTTTTATCCGGTTTGTGTGATAGCCATGTGCTTATTTGTGTCGTTAAGGTATTTTCCTGCCAGTTGCTGTGTTGTTCCATTTTCGATAAAAGGTCGCGGGTGCTGGCCGTACTCCAGGTTATTGTGCCGTTGTTGTCACACGCAAAGGACTGTTGACCGATTTCATCCAATGCGTTGCGTGCACTACGGGTCAATCGCGAATTTCTCAGGTGGACCTGGATTCGGGCAATGAGCACATCCAGGTTGACGGGTTTGCTGACATAATCAACACCACCCGCTTCCAGTCCTTTGATGATATCTTCACTGTTGCTCAGGCCGGTCATGAAAATAACCGGCACATCTCGAAGTTCTGTGTTGGCTTTTAGTTGTTTGCAGGCTTCAAAGCCGTCCAGGTTGGGCATTATTGCATCCATAATAATAATGTCCGGGCTCATGCGTTCAGCAATGCTGATCGCTTGTTGGCCGTCCAAGGCAACGAAAATGGTATAACCTTCGTTGATCAGCGCCTCATTTAACATCTCCAGAGAATCAGGCGAATCATCCGCAACTAACACGATGCCTTTGGATTTCTTGGTATTCATCAGGATAATGCCTTTTTAGCAATAGAAATTATTTTGGCGAACTGAAATTGATCCAAGTGCTCCCGCATTAACGGTACCGGTAATTCCGGGTCTCCGTGCTGCTCAAGCCGTGCGAACACGGTTTTCAATCCTTCCACATAGCCAAGTTCAGCAAAAGAGACTAATTGCTCAAGAGCGGACTGGTTAACGTTAGTAAAAATGTCGCTATGTAGTTCTTTTGGTTTTTCCATATCCAGCGGTTTTAGAAGGTCAGTGTCACGTGCATATTGCCATTGCAAGTCGAGTAGCCCAGCAATTTTATCCAGTAAGACATTATCGCGGATGGGTTTAACCAGGTAATCATCATTTAATCGTTTGTCTGTGGTCAGGTCATCGGAATATTGGGGGGATTCAGTGGCATCGGCGGATACCATAATGACAGGTGTTGCGGTATATTGCTCGCGTATGGTTTTCAGCAATTCCCACCCATTCATGCCTGGCATGGAAATGTCCAGCAGAAACAGATCTATGTGCGCATGTGAAATTGATTTCAGGCACGCGTTAGCGTCGGATGCCTCCAGTACGGTGAATCCCAGAGGGGCAAGTATTTCGCTTAGCAGACCGCGATGCGATGCATCGTCATCGACTACCATTATGGTTTTCCGCTCGCCTAGGTAGGTTTTGATTTCTCTGGCAGGTGTGGTTTGCATCAAAGGTTCTGATGTGCTGGAAAGCATCAGTGACAATTTGAATGTACTGCCCTCGCCGGGTGTGCTTTGCAACGAAATATCGCCCCCCATAATATCAGTTAAAAACTTACTGATTGTCAGCCCCAATCCTGTGCCGGGAGATTGTGGCGTACCGGGTTTACGAATTCTCTCAAATGGCAGGAAAATCTGCTCGAATTCTTCTTTATCGATACCGATTCCAGTATCCCTTACGGTGAAATCCGCTACCTGATTACGGTATTTCACTTCAAACATAATATTACCTTCTTCTGTATACTTTATCGCGTTGGACAGCAGGTTAATAAGAATTTGACGAAGGTGTTTTTCATCGGCAATGACGACGTTGGGTAATGGAGTCAACAATCGGTAATTGAATTCCAACCCTTTTGATTGTGCCTGCAACTCAAACATTTCGCTCAGTTCGCTGAGTAAATTCTTCAGAGATACCTTGTTTCTGCTTATCTCCAGGCGACCCGCTTCAATTCTAGAAATGTCCAGTAATCCTTCTATGAGGTCCGTCAGGTAGTCTCCATTGCGTCTGATCAGGTGCGCTTTTTTTACCTGCGGTGCGCTCAGGGATGAATCTTTCTCCAGCAATTGCGCGTAGCCGAGTATTGAATTCAGCGGACTTCGTAATTCATGGCTAATGCCGGTCAAATAACGACTTTTTGCCTGATTGGCGGTTTCTGCGTCTTCCTTGGCTTTTTGCAATGCAAGATCCGTTTTTTCATGCGCCCGGATTTCATTGGTGAGTAAATTGGTTTGCCGCTGAGACTCCTCAAGGGCAAACTGGCGACTCTCATTGGCAAGCACATAAAGCCAGACCAAAACACCCACCAAGATCATTAGTAATATGTAAACATTGGTCAACGTGGTGGCGACGGCGCTGCTTATCTCCGCATTGTCGAAATAAAACTGTTGATATACCATCCAAAAGGTTGTGGCGATGACAGCGGCGATCAAAGTCAGCAAACCGCAAAAATGCAGTAATCGATTATCCATGCTCGCCGCGAGCCTGCTTGGCAGAATTGCGGCAACAAATGCCGATAGCTGATCGCCAAACCGGGCGCCTTCCTTGCACTGATCCTGGCAGCGTGCATCAATCGAGCAACATAATGAACAAATCACCTCGCCGTACGCGGGGCACGTCGTCATGTCCTCCACTTCAAATTCGTTTTGGCAAAACTTACATGTCGCGGTTTTGGAGCCTGAAGCGTCAAAATGGCTATCCCGTGCTATGTAGTAACGGCCCTTGGTGGCAATGGCGATGAGCGGAGACACCATAAAAGCCGTCAGTAGTGCAATATAGGGCGAGAGCGCCTGGATGGTTTCCCCCAGAATGCCGGTTTGGGAAATAATTCCGCTGGCTGAAGCTATCAGCATAGCGCCGAATCCAACCGGGTTGATATCGTACAAATGAGCTCGTTTAAATTCGATATGTTTTGGGCTGTAACCCAGAGGTTTATTAATGACGAGATCCGCCACCAGGGCACCCACCCAGGCAACCGCCACATTGGAATAGATGCCAAGAATATTTTCCAACGCTTCGTAGACACCAAGCTCCATCAATAAAAGCGCGATAACCACATTAAACACCAGCCATACCACTCGCCCGGGATGGCTGTGGGTGAGGCGCGAGAAAAAATTCGACCACGCAATAGAGCCGCCGTAAGCATTGGTCACATTGATTTTTAACTGGCAAACAATCACAAAGATTCCCGCCAGGGCGAGGGAGGCAGTGGGAGATTGGGTAATAAAGCTAAATGCAATTAAATACATCCGGGTGGGATCCACCGCTAGATTACTGGGGACGCCGTAATTTATGGCTAAAACCGCCAAAAAGGAGCCGGCCAGTATTTTTACCGATCCGACAATAATCCAGCCAGGTCCGGCCGCCGTCAGGGCCAGCCACCACTTCACACGATTACGTGAATTGGGTTCCGGCATGAAGCGTAAAAAATCCACTTGTTCGCCGATTTGCGATATTAAGGAAAACAGCACGCCCGACGCTGCACCAAAAAAGATCAAATTTAGACCGCCGCCTTGAGTTGGTGCAATGCCCTGAAACTGCATCCAGTTGTCCACCGAAGACCATTCATGGTAGAGAATGAAAACAAACGGAGTCAGCTGCAAAATTATCCAGACAGGTTGGCTCCATAGTTGGAATCGGCTTATAAATGTTATACCGTGTGTGGCTAAGGGAATGACAACCAAAGAACTGATCAAATAACCTATACTCAGGGGCAGTCCAAAAAGCAATTCCAGCGCTGAAGACATGATGGCCGCTTCAATGGCAAAGAATATAAAGGTGAATGAAGCGTAGATTAGCGAGGTAATTGTGGAGCCGATGTAACCGAAACCGGCGCCCCGGCTCAATAAGTCAATGTCGACTCCGTAGCGGGCGGCATAATAGCAAATAGGAAGCCCGGTTAAAAATATCACTGTAGAGACAGCGAAAATAGCAAAAATAGCGTTGTCAAAGCCATAGTGTACTGTGATTACACCGCCTATGGCTTCCAGTGCCAGAAACGAAATCGCACCCAGCGCCGTATTGGACACGCGGGATATGGACCAGCGTCGCGCGCTTTTGGCAGTAAACCGTAGCGCGTAATCTTCCAGCGTTTGATTGGCAACCCAGCGATTATAATTACGTTGCGCTCTAAAGACTTGTTGTTCTTTCATGAGAGGTCAATTCCACAACGCAACGACACAAATCATTTCTTAATCTTCTAAACAGATACTAATGGAACTGTAATTATTACGCCGGTGTTATCTGAGCAAATCTGTAAGTGCAAAACGATACTCAATACCGTTCGCCTGGCAAGGGTTTTTATCGTGCCACAAATCCAATACTTCCCCTCCCTCGTATGTTACGCACGAAGCGTGCCTAGGGGTATGCGTTAAATAACGTATATCGCTAGTGCTTTTGGCGAATTCTTTCCTGGCCCGATTTTGCGGATACTGTCAGCCGACAACAGCAATACCCGAAATTAATCAATATTAAGAGGCGAATACCATGCAATGTAAAAAACCACACAGCTATAAAGGCAGTATGCGCAGGCGACCACAGATTGGCTTGATTGTCCTGATTGTCGCAATGGTTTGTTCGGTTAGCAGTTTCGCTGCGCCGCCAACAAAAGATGTTAACACGACCGGACTTGCAGTGGATGACAAAACAGTAAAAGTCGGCATTCTCCATTCCGTTACCGGGACCATGGCCATTAGTGAAACCGGATCCGTTCAGGCGGAAAAACTGGCCATAGAACAGATCAATGATATGGGCGGTGTGTTAGGCAGAAAAATTGAATTTATACAAGAGGATGGCGCCAGTGACTGGCCAACATTCGCGGAAAAATCCAAAAAGCTGCTGGTAAGCGATAAAGTGGCCGCGGTATTCGGTTGTTGGACATCGGCATCCCGTAAAGCAGTGCTTCCGGTATTTGAGCAATACAACGGCATGTTGTATTACCCCACTTTTTACGAAGGACTGGAGCAGTCGCCCAATGTGATTTATACAGGCCAGGAAGCCACGCAACAAATCATTGCCGGTATTGATTGGGTGGTTAAAAATAAGGGCGCCAAGAAGTTTTTTCTTCTCGGTTCGGACTATATCTGGCCACGAACATCCAACAAGATCGCTCGCAAGCATATCGAAAAACTCGGTCTGAAAGTCGTGGGCGAGGAGTACTATCCGCTGGGTCACACGCAATTCAATTCAGTAATTAACAAAATCAAACTGAAAAAGCCGGACGTGCTTTATGCCATTGTGGTCGGTGGTTCTAATGTGGCGTTTTACAAACAGTTAAAAGCCGCCGGCATCGATATGACCAAGGAAAAACCGCTAGTGCTGACTATATCCGTTACCGAAGATGAAATCCTGGGGATAGGCGGAGAGAATATTGTTGGCGCTTATGCGGCCATGAAGTACTTTCAAAGCCTGACCAATGACAATAACAAAGCCTTTGTGGAGGCGTTTAAAAAGCGCTGGGGTAAGGATATTGTTATAGGGGATGTTACCCAGGCGGCGTACTTGGGGCCGTGGTTGTGGAAAGCCGCGGTGGAAAAAGCCGGCTCATTTGATATTGACAAAATACGAACGGCATCACCGGGTATTGAGTTGAAGACCGCACCCGAAGGTTATGTACGGATTCATCCCAACCACCATTTGTGGTCCAAAACCCGAATTGGCCATGCCAAATCCGACGGTCAATATAAAATTGTGTACGAAACTGCTGAGTTGATCGAGCCGGATCCCTTCCCGAAAGGATATCAATAAGTTCGGCACTGCGGTCTGGCCATCAGCCGGGCCGCAGTAACACCTTGGAAGGTTAACTCAGCGGGCTAACTTTGCGCTGGAAACCGACTCTGGTCACCAATTTCGGGAGGACTAAATAATGTTTGCCGACTATACATTGAACGAGCTTACTTCGATTTTTGCCATGCAGGGGTTTGCTGGTCTCATTCTATTTTCCATATTTGTGTTAATGGCGCTGGGTCTGGCAATCATATTTGGCCAAATGGGCGTTATCAACATGGCCCATGGTGAGTTTATGATCCTGGGCGCCTATATCACCTATCTGTCTTCAACGGTTGTTTCCGAGTATCTTCCGGGGCTTTTTAATGTTTACTTTTTTATCGCGATGATCCTGGCATTTGTCGTGACCTTTGCGCTGGGCGCTCTGGTGGAATGGGCCATGATACGGCATTTATATCGGCGCCCGTTGGATACGCTGCTCGCGACCTGGGGATTGAGTCTGATTCTGCAGCAACTTTATCGTACGGTCTTCGGTGCCAGAGAAGTTGGGGTTTCGCTACCCGACTGGATGATGGGTTCTTATGCGATCACAGACATGATCGAAGTGCCTATTAACGGAATTTTTGTGATGGTCTTGACCCTTATTATTACCTTGGCGGTATACCTGATGATGCAAAAATCCAGCCTCGGCAAACAAACCCGAGCCGTGGTGCAAAACCGGCAAATGGCGGGTGCGGTTGGCATTGACACCGAAAAAGTGGATCGCTACACCTTTGGTATCGGTTGCGGAATCGCCGGCGTTGCAGGTTCGGCGTTTACCATGATTGGCTCCACCGGACCCACTGCGGGACAACTTTATATCGTTGATACTTTTTTGGTGGTGGTTTTCGGCGGCGCGTCTAGCTTGATAGGTACGGTCGCCTCTGCGTTCACCATATCGCAAGCGCAGTCCACTATGGAGTTCTTCCTCAGTGGCTCCATGGCCAAAGTGCTTACCCTGCTCACCGTAGTCGGAATACTTATGCTGCGTCCGCAGGGATTATTTTCACTCAAAATTCGTCGTTAGGAGGCAGTCATGCCGTTTACCAGTATCCGAGAATTGTTACCAAAAAAAGATCTTGTGGGCTTCGCTATCCTGGCCTTGATCATTATTGTGCTGATGCCTCTGTTCCTGGATATCTTCAGGCTGAACTTGATCGGCAAGTATCTGACTTATGCCTTTGTTGCGGTGGGCCTGGTGTTATGTTGGGGGTATGGCGGTATCCTGAGCCTGGGGCAGGGGGTATTTTTCGGATTAGGGGGGTATTGCATGGCGATGTTTCTCAAGCTGGAAGCCTCCAGCCCGGAAGCCACCGCGATTCAATCCACACCGGGCATACCGGATTTTATGGACTGGAATCAGCTCACTGAGTTGCCCTGGTTCTGGGAACCCTTCCACAGCTTTACGTTTACCTTATTCGCCACTATCGCGGTTCCCGTTCTGTTCGCTTTTATTATTGCTTATGCCATGTTTAAGCGACGGGTAGGCGGTGTGTATTTCGCAATTATCACCCAGGCCATTGCCGCGATATTGACGATTTTAATCATCGGTCAACAAGGCTATACCGGAGGGGTCAACGGTATTACGGATTTGCGCACCTTGCATGGCTGGGATATTCGCACAGACTCCGCGAAATACATTCTGTATTTTATCAGCGCATTTTTACTGTTTGCCTGTCTATTTGCCGCTCAGTATATTCGTAAAAGCAAGCTGGGGCGCATTCTGGTGGCCATGCGCGAGCGTGAAGACCGCGTGCGGTTTTCCGGCTACGATGTGGCCAACTTCAAAATCTTCATATTCTGCGCAGCGGCAGCGATTTCGGCCATAGGCGGTGCCATGTTTACCTTGCAAGTGGGCTTTATGTCGCCTTCCTTTGTGGGCATCGTACCGTCCATTGAAATGGTGATCTTTGCCGCGGTGGGAGGACGCCTGTCCATTCTGGGCGCGGTGTACGGCACGTTTGTGGTGAATTGGGCCAAAACCTCCTTCTCGGAATCCTTCCCGGAATTGTGGCTGTTTGCCATGGGCGCATTGTTTATCGGTGTGGTAATGGCATTTCCCAACGGCCTGGCCGGGCTCTACCAGTCCTATATTCAGCCCTGGCTGAAGACCTTTATCAATTCGATGCTGAGCAAATACCAACAGTACATACCAGCTAAGTTCGGCCTCGGTAAACCAGCACAAGAAGCAGCCAAGTAGGAGAACCGCCATGACGACAACTCACAACCATAAACACAAGGAAATGGCCTTGTATATAGAAGGCCTGACGGTTTCATTCGACGGTTTTAAGGCGGTAAACGATTTGTCACTGTACGTCGAGGAACAGGAAATACGCGTCATTATAGGACCGAACGGTGCCGGCAAAACCACGGTGCTGGATTTGATTTGCGGGCGGACCAAAGCCACTTCGGGGTCCATCAAATTCAAGGGCAAGGAACTCACCCGCCTAAAAGAACACGAGATTGTCCATGCGGGCGTTGGCCGAAAATTCCAGAATCCGTCGATTTATGAAGACTTAACGGTGTTCGAGAACCTGGAGATCTCGTACCCGCGCGGGCGCAACGTGTGGGGCGCCTTGATTTTCCGCCGCGATGATGAGGTGAGAAAGAAAGTACATGAAATCGCCGAGATGATTTTTCTGGGCGACAAACTGGATTCGCCGGCTGATTTGCTCAGTCACGGGCAGAAGCAATGGCTGGAGATCGGCATGTTGCTCATCCAGGATCCCGAACTGCTGATGCTGGATGAGCCTGTGGCGGGCATGTCGGTATCGGAGCGTAAACAAACCGCGGCGTTACTGCAACGCATTACCAAAGACCGCTCGGTGTTGGTTATCGAGCACGATATGCAGTTTGTCGAGGACATCGCCGACCGGGTAACCGTTCTCCATCAGGGCAAAGTGCTGTCCGAGGGTTCCATGGAGCGCGTGAAGTCAGACCCAAAAGTTGTCGAAGTTTATCTGGGCCACTGAGGAGAGAGTCTATGTTTGAGCTTAGTGATTATCACGTCGCCTACGGCCAAAGTGAAGTGATCAGTAATATGAACCTCAGTCTGAAACCCAAGGAGATCGTCGCGGTTATGGGCCGCAACGGTATGGGAAAGACCACGTTGATGAAATCAATGATAGGCATGATACCCACCCGTAGCGGGAGCCTTAAGCTGGAAGGCAAGGAGTTGTCCGGGATGAAGAGTCATGAACGCGTGAAATCCGGTCTGGGATTTGTCCCGCAAGGCCGAATGATCTTCTCAACCATGACAGTGCAGGAGAATATCGAAACAGGATTGACTTGCAGAAAAACCAATAAAGTCCCTTCGGATTTGTACAGCCTATTCCCGGTCCTGCTTGAAATGCGACACCGTCGCGGCGGTAACCTGTCCGGTGGTCAGCAGCAACAACTTGCCATTGCCCGTGCCTTGGCTAGCGAGCCAAATGTGCTGCTGCTGGATGAGCCTACCGAAGGTATACAGCCATCAATAATAAAGGAAATGGCGCAGACACTTAAGGAAATACGATCCCTGCGTAATTTATCCATTATTGTTTCTGAGCAGGTGTTGAGTTTCGCATTGGATATTGCGGATCGAATCATTGTGATTGAAAAAGGAAAAATTGTTCATGATGAACCTCGTGAGGCAGTAGACGAAGAAAAAGTGGCTACCTACTTATCGGTATGAAGGCCTAGTGATTTATTGAAGTTATTAACTAATGAGTTAACAAATAATGAGTTAACAACAGGAGAAACGACCATGACTGATACGCTGATAAAAATAGACCTGAGCAAATCCGCCTACGAACATGATAATGTGCATAACCGCTGGCATCCGGATATTCCCATGGTGGCGACGGTGAAACCGGGCGATGACTTTATCATTGAATGCTTCGACTGGACCGGCGGGCAAATCAAAAACGACGATGATGCCGCTGATGTCAGGGATGTGGACTTGAGTCAGGTGCATTTTCTTTCAGGTCCCGTTGGCGTGGAGGGCGCTGAGCCGGGTGATCTCCTGGTAGTGGATATACTGGATATAGGCGCATTTGATGATAGCTTATGGGGATTTAACGGTTTCTTTTCCAAAAAAAATGGCGGCGGATTTTTAACCGAACACTTCCCCGAAGCGCAAAAGTCCATTTGGGATTTTAATGGCATGTTCACCAAGTCACGTCATGTGCCGGGTGTGGAATTTGCCGGCTTGATACACCCGGGATTGATCGGCTGTTTGCCCTCCAAGGAATTGCTGGAAGAATGGAATACACGGGAAACAGCGCTATTTGATACCGATCCTGAACGTGTTCCACCCTTGGCTACCTTACCTTATGGTGACACCGCCCACATGGGGCGCATGAGTGGGGATGCGGCCAAGGAAGCGGGAGCCGAGGCGGCCCGGACGGTTCCCCCAAGAGAGCATGGGGGTAACTGCGATATCAAGGATTTGTCTCGTGGTTCTAAAGTTTATTTTCCGGTCTATGTGGATGGTGGCGGCTTGTCGGTGGGTGACCTGCACTTCAGCCAGGGTGATGGGGAAATTACCTTCTGCGGCGCCATTGAAATGGCCGGCTGGATTCATCTGCGCGTAAACTTAATCAAAGGCGGCATGGAAAAGTACGCCATTAAAAATCCCATCTTCAAACCCAGTCCCATTACACCGCGTTATGACGATTACCTGATATTTGAAGGCATTTCCGTGGATGAGCAAGGCGAGCAGCATTATCTGGATGTGCACATTGCTTACCGCCAGGCTTGTCTCAATGCTATCGAATATCTGAAAAAGTTTGGTTACAGCGGCGCGCAAGCCTACGCCATACTGGGCACGGCACCGGTACAGGGACACATCAGCGGCGTGGTCGACATCCCCAATGCCTGCGCAACGCTTTGGTTGCCCACGGACATATTCGAGTTTGATGTGAAGCCCAATGCCGACGGGCCCACAGAATACCTGGACGGCAGCGTCGAAGTGCCGCTGGCCCCGGACGTTTAACGAGGAGGATCAGCGATGCCGGTATACGATTATAAATGCCCAGAGCACGGGATATTCCATGAGCTTGCGACCATGCAAGATCACGCAAACCCTGCGGCTTGCCCATCCTGCCAAACCTTGAGTCCGCGCATTATTATCATGACGCCTGAGGTTCTGGACATGGCGCCGGAGAAACGAAAGGCAATGGCTATTAACGAGGCGGCCAGGCACGAGCCACATCATTCGACCCAAGACACCCGTGCTGAAAACGCTGAAATGTTGAAACATGGTTGTGGGTGCAAGCACGAAAAACGCACCTCAAAACTTTTCTACACGGCCGAGGGCAACAAGATGTTTCCATCCATGCGGCCTTGGATGATTAGCCATTAAGCCACTTTACACCATCCCAGGTGATTCTCCAGCCCCACGATCTTGTGGGGCTTTTTTTTGGGCAAAATATATTAACTAAGCGGCCCGGATGGCGTGTGATGATGGCCGAGTGCAAAGTGCGAAGCTTTGTGTCTTTCTGAGTGAAGCGAAGAATCTTGCCTCGCGATACCTTGTACGTCACTTTATGTCGGAATCAGGGTGTTCCGCTAGTTACGTATCCGGTAAACGACATCCACTTCCTTGAATACACTGACTTTACCGGCGACATCTTGAGCATCTAAAAACACGGTGGCAAAATTATTAGCCGCTGGAGATTCCGTTTCCAATATATTAATCGTAATGGTGGAACTGTTATTGTATAGCGTCCCCGTGGGGGTTACATCCAACCAAGCTGGATCGGGAACCGGGGTGATGGTTAAATAATCGTAGTCGTGCGATACGAGCATGGATTTTGAAGCCAAGATCGAATACAGGTCGCCAGTAAAATTACCGCTGCCGATGTTGAAATCAACGCCGTCAAATTCAGCGTTAAGTCCTATATCATCATAGGGCAGTTCCTCAATATACAATTGGTATTCACTGTTATGATGTCCATATATTTCTATGATGGAATCATAATCACTGGCGGTGAAAATAACGACATCGGTGTAAACGCCGGGCTCTTCCGAGAAAACCACCAGCTCGTCATCCGTATCATACACCGCTAAATCCGCATCCCCGGAAAGCGTTCTCAGTTCGATTCGATAGGTTGCATACGGGACAAATTCATCATAAATAGTTTTATAATCTCCCGATGCTATGTACTCGCTATCATATGGAGTGTGGTCGTGCTCCGAATAATTGCACGCCGATAACAAGAACATATTCGCCGTAATCGCTGCATACAACAAGCCTTTACTAAGCATAGTATTCTCCTCTGATTGGAAACATGCTTTTCATTGTGCATGTATCAGTTTGCCAACAGGTGTTGTTTACAGTGTGGGAAAAATTAGCTGAATCTCGGCTTAATAAGGGGCGGCGTGACAAAAACGTGATAAAAGTGTTTTAAAAACACTATAAATCGGAAATCCTGATTTCCAAAAAAGGCTTAATTACGATAGAAAGATGTCATGTCAGCCAAGATAGTTATGGCTAAGAGGCTGTAAGCATTAGAAAAAAACCGTACGCCGATTCATAGGCCACTGTTTCGGAAGTAAATGTACTATTTTGTAAAATATTGGTAGTAAACTG
>JAJDNG010000194.1 GCA_022340845.1 Gammaproteobacteria bacterium
TGCAGTCTTACTTCATGGTTATATTTTATACAACGCTCTATTTACCCCAGAAGGGCTGAATATCGGATTTTTTCACGCGGGATCCCTGGTCACATGGCTAATGTCCCTGACATTGTTATTGGCCGCCATTTCCAACCCCGTGGAAAATTTAGGGGTGTTTTTATTTCCCTTTACCGCCTTGACGATCCTGCTTAGTCAGTTGTTTTCCATTGACCATATCCTGCTGCCCAACCAAGCTGTGGAAATCAAATTGCACATTTTATTATCCATCCTGGCTTACAGCCTCATCAGTATTGCCGCCATTCACGCTGTGTTGTTAGCGGTACAGGAACGTCAATTGCGAAACCGGCATCCGGGTGGGTTTATTCGGGCATTACCGCCATTACAGTCCATGGAGACGTTGTTGTTTCAAATGATTGGGCTGGGTTTCTTTTTATTAAGCCTGTCATTGATCACAGGCATCATTTATTTGGAAAACATGTTTGAGCAACGAGTTGCCCACCACACCATCTTGTCCATTGTTGCCTGGTTTGTATTCGCGGTCTTATTGTGGGGCCGCTGGAAGTTTGGCTGGCGCAGCATGACAGCGGTGCGATGGACATTGGGCGGTTTTTTTACATTGGTATTGGCGTATTTCGGCAGTAAATGGGTCATCGAAATTCTTTTGCATAGTTAATTTGCATAGTTAATTTGCATACTTAATATGCACAGCTATTTAGCATTGTTAATATCGATCCACCCAAAAATACTTAGAGGCCAGCGTCTGCTTTGAACGAATTACCCATCAGCCTGCTATTTGGCTTATTAGTTTTTCTCATTCTGTTGTCCGGGTTTTTTTCCAGTTCGGAAACCGGTTTGGTCAGTTTAAATCGTTATCGACTGAGGCATCTGGTGAAATCAGGCCATAGCGGTGCTCAACGGGCGGCCGATTTATTGGAACGCCCGGACCGTCTGATCGGCATCATTTTACTGGGCAACAACTTTGTTAACATTTTAGCTTCTTCCATCACCACCATTCTGGCCATACGTTTGTTTGGTGATCACGCCATTACCATCGCAGCGGTCATCTTAACCTTTATTATCCTGGTGTTTGCGGAAGTGGCGCCCAAAACTCTGGCGGTGATGCACCCCGAACGCATCGCTTTCCCCGCGACGTTGATCCTCAAGCCCTTGTTGACTGTGTTTTATCCCATCGTTTGGCTGGTGAATGTATTTGTCAGTGCATTATTAAAGCCCATGGGGGTTTCTCCCAAAGAACAAAGCGACACCCCACTGACCAGTGATGAATTGCGCACCGTGGTCAACGAAGCCGGCGCCCTGATACCGCGTAAACACCGCATGATGCTCACCAATATTTTGGATCTGGAACGGGTCACGGTGAACGATATCATGATCCCGCGCAACGAAATTGCAGGCATCAATTTGGATGAAGACTGGTCTGATATCGTCAAACAATTGACCACTAGTCAACACACCCGCATGCCTGTCTATCATTCGGACATCAACAACACCATCGGCTTATTACATGTTCGCAACGTCTTGCAAGTGGTATCGGACAAAGATACCGACAAGGAAGACTTGATGCGGACGATTCGCGACGCCTACTTTGTTCCGGAAAACACCCCGCTCAATACTCAGTTGCTGCAATTCCAACGGCACAAACGCCGTATAGGACTCGTGGTGGACGAATACGGCGACATCGAGGGCCTGGTGACGTTGGAAGATATTCTTGAAGAGATTGTCGGCGAGTTCACATCGGAACCAATAACCAGTATCAAAGACGTGCATCCGCAGACCGACGGCACGTATCTAGTGGACGGCAGCGCCAATATACGGGAGCTGAACCGGTCCATGAAATGGTTTTTTCCCACCGACGGACCCAAAACCATCAACGGTCTGATTTTCGAACACCTGGAATCCATTCCTGAACCCGGCACCAGCATAATGATCGCTGGATATCCCATTGAAATTGTGCAGATTAAAGATAACATGGTAAAAACCGCCCGGATCAAACCTAAAATGAGGAAAAAACGACCGGATTCCGAATAAGTGACATCACCGCCCAGACTATCGTAAGAAAACAACTTAAGCGCCCGCATCCCAGAAACAGAACGAAACAAATGCCTATCAACAAACGCTGGTTTCCCCCTGAATGGCACACACAAAGCGCCGTGATGCTCACCTGGCCCCATGAACACACTGATTGGGCGCCCTTATTGGATGACGTCGAAGCGGTATATTCCGAGATCAGTTTCCACATCAGTTTGCACGAATTGGTGGTGATCGTAGCCAGTGACCGCAACCAGCGCGACCACATCCATGAGCGTTTGCAGCAGCGGGGGGTGGATTTATCCAACGTGCGTTTATTCATACACCAGGGTAACGACACCTGGGCACGAGACCACGGCCCCATCACCGTGCATGAAAACCACAAACCCTTGCTGCTGGACTTTGTGTTCAACGGTTGGGGCGGCAAGTTTCCAGCGCAATTGGATAATGAGATATCCCGGGCGCTACTCACCCAAGGCGCTTTTGGCGGGCTGGATATGTTGTCGGTGGAATTTATCCTGGAAGGCGGCGCCATCGAAACCGACGGCGAAGGCACATTATTGACCACATCCCATTGCCTTTTGGCCCATTCCCGCAATCCCGCACTGACCACCACGCAAATTGAAGCGGTACTACAAGCCCAATTGGGCGTTGAACGGTTTTTGTGGCTGGACCATGGCGCACTGGCCGGCGACGACACCGACAGCCACATCGACACGCTGGCGCGGTTTTGTGATCCGCACACCATCGCTTATTGTTATTGCGATGACAAGGATGACGAGCATTTTGCCCCGTTGCAGCACATGGAACAACAATTACAGACGTTCCGCGACAAAGCACACACCCCGTACCGCCTGGTTCGATTGCCGTTACCGGCGGCCAAATACGATGCCCAAGGCCATAGGCTGCCGGCTACCTACGCCAACTTTTTAATTATCAATGAAGCGGTGTTAGTACCCACTTACCAGGATGCCGCCGATGCCGATGCCTTGCGCATCCTCCAGCAATGTTTCCCGGAGCGGCAAATCGTCCCCATCGATTGTTCTGTCTTGATCCAACAACACGGCAGTTTGCATTGTGTTACGATGCAATTGCCGGCGGGCGTAGTGAGCTAAACATTATCGTCACGGGGCATCTGAATATTCGTACTGCGCGAGATTCTATAAACCATTCATTGTCACATTGCACTATACCGTTTGAATACGAGGCACAACCATGCCAAGGGAAATTAAAGCCGCATTTGTACAACATGCTTGCAGCGAAGACCGCAGCGAGAACCTGAACGCTTCCATAGAAGGTATTCACCAAGCGGCGGCACAAGGCGCCAATTTGATTGTGTTGCAGGAATTACACAACGGCTTGTATTTTTGCCAACAGGAAAACACTGGCTATTTTGATTGGGCCGAATCTATTCCCGGCCCTACGACCACTGCGCTAGGTGAAATCTGTCGCCAGCTGAACGTAGTGGTAGTGGCTTCACTATTTGAAAAACGTGCGGCGGGTCTGTATCACAACACCGCCGTGGTGTTCGAAACCAACGGGGAAATTGCCGGCCGCTACCGAAAAATGCATATCCCGGATGATCCGGGCTTTTACGAAAAATTTTATTTCACGCCGGGGGATTTGGGTTTTAATCCGGTGAACACTTCGCTGGGACGCCTTGGCGTGCTGGTTTGTTGGGATCAATGGTATCCGGAAGCGGCTCGCCTGATGGCGCTGAGTGGCGCGGAATTGCTGATTTACCCCACCGCCATTGGCTGGGATCCAAACGACCACGAGACCGAACGGGACAACCAGCGGGAGGCATGGATAATCAGTCAGCGCGCTCACGCCATCGCTAACGGTATACCCGTTATCAGCTGCAATCGCGTGGGTTTCGAAGCAGATCCGTCCGGTCACAGCCAGGGTATTCAATTTTGGGGCAGCAGTTTTATTGCAGGCCCGCAAGGCGAAATTTTGGCTCAAGCCCCCGCCGATCAGGACATGACACAAACCACATCTATCGACCTGGATCGCAGCGATCAGGTTCGTCGAATTTGGCCGTTTTTACGCGACCGACGCATCGACGCTTATCACGATATCCTATTAAGATATCGCGATTAGCGTTTTTCTATCTCGGCAATGCGTTATTCGGGTGATTGAACAAAACCCGCAGTTTCTATCTGGGCTCTTGAGTCAATGGACTCCCCCACTACGCGGGTGGTTTGTACACCCCGGGGGCTTTCCGCTGCTTCATACTGAACCTGTTGCCCTTCTTTCAATGTCTTAAATCCAGTTCCATCGATAGTGGAGTAATGTACAAATACATCTTCCCCCCCACCTTCTGGAACAATGAAACCGTACCCTTTAGCATTATTGAACCATTTCACTGTGCCTGACTGCATAATAATTCACCCCTATCCTTGTACAAAATCTACCAAAAACAAATACAATGACAAACTACCAACAACGTATAAAATTAATTAATCGTTGCTCACTTAACTAACCAAATTTCACTGACTCAACCAATGACCGCTGAATTACCCAGCGTTCAATTGCTAAACCAGCAGTCCTTAGGTTAACAAACATCGGTTACTTAAAATGATAGCTGGTTCTTGTTTTTAGATTTACAATCTTTCGCGCCTGAATATCGACTAAAGTTTATGCCAGACAATCAAAAAAACCCCTGACATGCTAGATTGCCGTTATCTAAAATCATGATTAAAGTAACTAGACTTTATGTCCAGCATTAATAAGCAACCAAGCAAACAATAGTCAATACTATTTGGGTTTGCAAATTTTTTCATGGGGGTGAATGAATTTTTTTGTGCTCTGTCGCCAAAAAATCGCTGGCTACTCACGATTTACCCCAAAAATGTCGAAAAGTCGGCAGTGTGCGTGATTGTGTGTGATAAAGTTTCTACGCGGCTATTTTACTGTAATCCAAATGCCATGAGTTTCAATTGAGTAATGCTCAACGTAAGTTGACGTTAACCAAAACCTTATACACGTATTACCATTCAACAACGATCACACAGCGCCAATAACCTTAAAAAAGCAACAGGAAAACACCATGATTGTGATTCTAAAACCGGACGTGAACACCGACTCAACAGAGTACAAAAGTTTGTTACAACATTTGTCTCAATTACCACGGGTAGAAACCCGTGTGCACGAAGTTCAAGGTGAATATCAGACGCTCACTGAAATTTACCTCATTGGAGAAACATCCACTGTTGCGCTGGAAAGTCTGCAGGAAATGCCCGGAGTTGAGCGGGTTATCCGTATTTCGGAAGAATACCGAGTGCTCGGTCGCCACTCCGACGATTCACGCTCCATGTCGTTCGACTACAACGGTGTCGTATTCAGTCAGGACAATTTGAACATTTTCGCCGGCCTTTGCGCCGTTGATAATAAAGAACACGTGGAAACCATGATGAAGGCGTTACAGGCAAATGGCTTGGTTTGCACGCGCATGGGAGCGTATAAACCGCGTACCAGTCCCTACTCGTTCCAGGGCCACGGCGTTAAATGTTTGCCGTATGTGTTCGAACTGGCGGGAAAATACGGCATCAAAGTCATCGCAATGGAAATCACTCACGAGACGCATCTGGATGAAATCCGCCGGGCGCTGGAAACATCGGGACATCCCACCGGAGTCATGCTGCAAATCGGTACCCGCAACACTCAAAATTTCGAACTGTTAAAAATCGTCGGCCGGCAGAAAATCTTTCCGGTACTGTTAAAACGCGGTTTCGGCATCACGCTGGAAGAATCGTTGAACGCGGCGGAATATATGGCCAGCGAAGGCAATTCAAAAATTGTCTTCGGCTTACGTGGCATGAAAACCAATTACGGAGATCCGC
>JAJDNG010000212.1 GCA_022340845.1 Gammaproteobacteria bacterium
ATTGGCACGGGCAACCATTTCCCTTTGGAAGGAGATACTTCAGCCCCTTCTTTAGCGTTTTCAACAAACTCTTCGCTGATATCTTCAGCAGTAGCCATCACCGCTCCGGAGTAAAAGCATAAAAACACCCAGAAAACGGCAATTACCTGATTGCTGTTCATTATCGATCTACAAGGACTACTGTATCGAACTAAATACATACACCAACTATTTTTTCTTTCCACAGCCCGTAGGATGCGGTGATCATTGTGCGTTTTGAATAATGTGATTCCTTAAATGAAATGCTATTATGTTATTCAGCTTTTAAGCCGTTATATAACAGCTCAATCATTTCCAACGTGATCGCATCCAGTTCCACTTCACTCAGATCACCCATATGTTTACCAGTTACCAGCATAGAGGAGCGTTTGCTCGGGCCGGTGGCGTTCGTAGTGGAAAGCCATTGGTGCCGGGTTAGCACTCTTTGCCGCAGCATTCTGGAACATGACCTGCATCCTTGCGAGACTGTTTTTTCATCCAGTCTATCGCAGGTACGCATAAAAGTGTAAAGCCAACGATCGGGTTCAGTAGAATCTATTGAATGTCAGCTTTCTTGTGCAGACCAACCGAGTCAAAATTTCAGTGTCTGCTTTTAGGTCTGCCGCCGCTCCTAAAAATCACCTAACGGATTCTATTTCAAGTTTGGCCAAAACTGATCGTAAAACAAGGGTCTTCTTTGGGCACACTGCCGGCATACATTACAAAATCCTAAGCGTCTCCTTAGGGTCGTTTTGAGGCTCTGCCAAATTTCCGACTAACGAATATATTTTTAAGTTAGCGTAAAATTGGTAGTCCGACAAGGGGCTCCTTTGGGCGCTCTGCAGATACACAGTTCTAAATGTTCCGAGACAGCTTAGGTCGTTCTCTGTGGTTTAGCCCATGTTCCCCAATGTTCTCCGCTATTGTCTCAGTTCGGCCATAATCGGGCGCTAAAGATCAGCGATGCCTATGTTTGGTTAAAAATGTTTGCGTCTTATTTCTTAGTCTCAATAGGCGAAGGTGCGAAACCGAGCTCCTTGTTATACTCGTTGTGTTTTTTTGTATTAACCATGATGCTATTTTCCAGGCTAATAAGTTCAGCGTTCACGGCTTTTAAGTCAACCGGCTTTTCAGGTGTTGCTGTGCTCACGTAGCGGGAAATAGTTAAGTTGTAATCGTTTGTCACCCGTCTGATCTAATTCTGCTTTGCCTTATATTGGGATTTTGTGTAGTCCGGTATTGCCACTAGATATGCACCCTCATGGCTGAACTGCGGATATTGGGATTTGGCTGGATTCTGTGGTTCGTGGTTCGTGGTTCGTGGTTCGTGGTTCGTGGTTCGTGGTTCGTGGTTCGTGGTTCGTGGTTCGTGGTTCGTGGTTCGTGGTTCGGCGGGAGTATGAGCGGGCTGTTTCTTGGCTGCAAGTGCGGGGAGCGCATTTATTCGTGCAGGTCTCGGCTCATGCGACTTCCTCCGTCCCTGGAGTCGCTGCTTACTAGCGTTTTTTAAATCCTTACTTGGTATAAAACTGCTGGCGGAATTGGACCACGAACGGGCTGGTTTCTCCCTCCGGCGTCACATACAAGGTGAAGTCCAATACTTCTTTGTGTGACACGTAAATCTCACTGAGATAATACACGGCGGCACCGTCGGCCACTTCACGGATTTCCACCGTTTTAAGCTGTCCGGTGAGGTTGGTGGCTTCGGCTTTGACCTTGGCCTTAACCGGCGTGCCCAGCGGTGACAAGGATTTTTTCACCACCGATACGGATAACAACCCCAGGTTTTGACTGCGGGTTATGCCGTAGGATTTGGCGATGGCCGGTTGCAGTGTATCGCTGGTAAAGGCGCTGTAATAAATGGTGTAGTCGCCAAAGGTTTGTGACGTCCCCGCCCACACCCCGGTAGGCGATACGCTCAGCGCCAAAAAAACCAGTAAAAACAATATAAAAGAAGGCGTTAACCGCTTGCCCGCCGTTGCTTTCGCGAGCGAATGAGTTGTTGTCTGCAGCACTTAACATTCTCCATACAAACCGTCGATATATAGAACATCTGCGATTTTGCCATAGAAGTCAAGATGCGGCGGTGAAAATGTGATGCCGCCCGCTTATTGGTGGATAGGATCGAGGATGGAAACGGGGACATCGGATGATGCGCCTAAAAAGAACAGGTGCCGGAAAACCCCGGCACCCCAATCGGCTACTCACCGAGTTCGGTCGTTACGCAGTGGCGCGTTGCGAATCCTGGTCGCCTGCCGGCTGCCCCGTAATGACATGGTCAGATTCGACTTTGGCCGGCAATGGTGCGTTAACACCGTCCAGGATGGAATTAATGGTACGCAGTTGCTGTTCAAGCTCGGCGCACTCTTTTTCCAGCAATTGAATATTCTCCCCCAGTTGTTCGCGGGAGGCTTTGACTTTTTGCATGGTGCTCAAACGCTTTTCCAATTGCTGCTTGCGTTCCTTGATTTGCCGGCCCAGTGGCGACATGGCGCTCTTGGCCCAGCGTTCGGCGTCTTCATTGGCGCGGAAAAAGATATTGCGCGCGTGGCTGACCATGTTAACAAAGAACTTTTTCACCACGAAGCTTTGTTCGGTCATGGTGGTAACCGGACTGTTGCGAAATTGATCGGCCCGCTCGTATAACTGATTCAGCTCGCGGGTGTATTTGCTGGTGGTGAACAATTCGGGCTTCACATTGGTGAAACCATGCTCTTCGCGAAACCGCTCGTAAATGGATTCGACGATTTTATTGGCTTTGTCCACTTGCCAGTTCACTTGCACCATGGTTTCCTGGGCGCCGTCGAAGAAGGTTTTCATGCCGCCTTTCATGCCGTGGGTGGTCCAGCTGTCCACCATGGACTCGCGGGTTTTGCCGATGAGGCTGTCCATGCTCTCCAGGGAAAGGGATTCACTCAAGGCAATCAGCTGGCGCTTCAGCACTTGCCGGCTGGTCTGGAAATTTTCCACGTCTTTCTGGTAGACCGCTTGTTCGGCGCGCAGCTTTTTCATGGAGTTCATTAAAACGTCGGCATTTTTACCGGACATTTCCCTGAGTTCGGCCAGTTGCTCTTTATTGCCTTTGTAGCGTTCGCCCAGGATGTTCTTGGTGGTTTTCACCATGGAACCGATTTTGGAGACGATATTATCGCGCACGATCTCCTGCTTGGCGGGCAAAATGTCTTCCGACAGGGTCGCTTCCAACGCCATCAGTCCACTGCGTTCCAGCAGCGGGACGTCGTTTTTGATTTTCGCCAGCAAGCCTTTTTGCGCGGACACCGGATACACGTCTTTGCGTTCCACACCCAGCATTTCCGCGGTGTCGCGGCATTGTTCGTCTATGTTGGCAGCGACTTTGGCGTCATCCTGCAGTTCATCCCACAAGGTGTCTATTTTGTTTAATACGGTAATAACGCCGGTTTGTTGATTTTCCCGGTAAATCTTCGCGTGTTGCTGCCAGATTTCCATATCGGATTTGGTGGCGCCGGTGTCGGCGGAAAGAATAAATATCACCGCCTGAGCACTGGGCAACATGTCCATGGTCAGTTCGGGCTCGCTGCCCAGGGCGTTCAAGCCGGGGGTATCGAGAATCACCAGGCCTTGTTTGAGCATGGGATGGGGAAAGCTGATTAATACATGGCGCCACATGGGGATTTCCACATTGGCCGGCGGGGCGTCTTTGTGCTTGTGCTGCTCTTCGCTGTACAAGCCTAACCGAATCGCTTTATCCACCGCCACGTCTTTGGTGCGCACAATTTCCTGAAACGACTCCACCAAACCGTCGGTGGAACTCATGTCCAGTTCGATGTTGGTCCAGTAATCGGGATTTTGTTTATATTCGGCAATGCTCATGTCTTCCAGGCGGGTTTCGATGGGCAGCATGCGGATATAAGGCGCATCGGCTTTTTCATCGAAAAACAGTTCCGTAGGGCACATAGTTGTGCGCCCGGCCGAGGACGGCAGCAACCGCCTTTGATAATCGGCAAAGAAAATCGCATTGATCAGTTCGGTTTTTCCCCGGGAAAACTCCGCTGCCACGGCAATGGTGACTTGATCGGTTTTTAAGGCCTCGATGGTTTCAAACAATCGCAAATCATCTTCCGGCGAGCTCATGTCGTGCTCTTCCAACCAGTTACGGTAAGCCTCGATTTGTCCGCTTATGTCCGTCTTCCAGCGATTATACGCTTCTAATTGCTCAGTAAATTGTTCCTTCACCATATGCAACATACCTAAGTATTTAATTTTTGTAGTGAAAATCTGTAGCTATCTTTATCAATAGCGGCCGAGCGAATAATAAGTTTAGATATTTGAAATGCTTTGCATTTAAACAGCGACCTGCGTCACGCTACGTGCACTTGCCGCACCATCCTTTGCCCTGCCATTGCGCGGCCCGATGATTTGAACTGCTCCTGCAGCGGTCTTTACCACGACCTTTCAGGCAAACGATGCAAATTCCATCCCAGAGAGCAATTTCCTTAAACCTGGAACGATTGGTGCCGAAATATCTATAAATACTTTGACGATTAACTCATGCCTTCTCGTATAACGACAGTTTTTACAAATTCTAAAGTCGTCATTGCTGCCGGCTCGGCATTAATGATCGCCCTGATGGTCACTCTGACCATCATCGGTCTATCGCATATGGCCAGCATCAACCACAACATGGAATCCATAACCCGGCAACACAATGCGCGGGTGGATTTGCTGGTGTCCATGCGCCGTATTGTGCGCGAGCGTTCCTTGAGCATGTACTCCATCTACCTGACCATGGACCCGTTTCAACGTGACGACGAGTACATACGCTTCCATGGCCTGGCGGAAAGTTTTATCAAACTGCGCAATCAATTGGAGGCCATGGGGTTGTTGGCGCAACAGATGCCGGTGTATGAACAAGGATTAGCACTGATACGCCGCAGCGCCCCTTTGCAAAGCAAGATCGTGGACCGCATGATCAACGGCGAACTCACCGACGTCTACGCTCTGATGTCAGCCATTGATTTACCGCTGGAAAAAGCCATCCTGACTACCTTCGACCAATTGGTGAATCTGGAACGTCAGGCCTCCAATGAAGCGGTACGCTCCGCCAAACAAAAATACCTGGAAGCCTATTGGTTTATGCTGGCCCTGGGAGTGTTAATGGCGCTTACCGCCACCTTGATTGCTTTTCTTGTGGTGCGGCGCACCAGTGTCATCGAACAAGCGCTGGCGCAGGCCAAGGAACATGCCGAAGTGACTTTGCACGCCTTGGGCGAAGCCGTGCTCACGGCAGACGCACACGGCAATGTGGTTTACCTCAATCCGGCGGCGGAAAGGCTGACCGGCTGGCCGTCCGTCGAGGCGCATGGCAAGCCGTTACAGCAGATTTATTGCCTGCAGGAAGAGGCCACCTCACTGCCTTTCAGTCACCCCGCGTTCACTGGTCAAATTCACGGACCGGTGGCGGGACTGCAGCAACACGCTACACTGACCAACCGCAACCAAGACCAATTTATTGTCAACGATCTGGCGTCACCGCTGTGCACAAAAAACGGCGAGGTCTTCGGCACAGTGGTAATCTCCCGCGACGTAACCCAGGAGCGCTTGATGTCCCAGCAATTGAGCTGGCAGGCATCGCACGACAGCTTAACGGGCTTGCTCAACCGCAACGAATTTGAAGTCAGGCTCAAACAATTGATTCAAGACGCCAAGCTAAGCGGCAAACACCACGCTTTGATGTATATGGACTTGGACCAGTTCAAAATTGTCAATGACACGTGCGGCCACTTCGCCGGGGATGAGTTATTGAAACAACTTTCCCAATTACTGTTGCCCACAATCCGCGAATCGGACACGCTGGCCAGGCTGGGGGGCGATGAGTTCGGCCTCATTCTGGAAGGCTGCCAGTTAACACAGGCCTCGGAAATTGCCCAGCAAATGCTGGACCTGGTGCAGGACTTCCGCTTTGTGTGGCACGATAAAACCTTCAGCATAGGCATGAGTATTGGCCTGGTCGCCATTACCAGCAATAACAAAGACCTGGTGTCTACCTTAAGTGCCGCCGATGCGGCTTGTTTTATTGCCAAAGACAAAGGCCGGCATCGGGTATGGATACATCACACCGATGACGACGATGTGGTGCAACACAAAGGGGAGATGGAGTGGGTCAGCCGGCTCAATGAAGCCCTGGATACAGACTGTTTTGAATTGTTTGTGCAACACGTCAAACCCATAAAACGCCCGCTGGATGGTTGCTACCATGAGATTTTATTGCGCTTGAAACAAGCCGACGGCAACCTGATATCACCCATGGCGTTTATCCCGGCGGCAGAACGCTACGGACTGATGACCGCCATAGACCGTTGGGTCATCCGCCACGCATTTCAGTGGTTATCGCAACACAAAGCGGCTTATAAACGCACCGATATTTTCGCCATTAATATCTCCGGACAATCTCTGGCAGACCCACAGTTTTTACCGTTTTGCGTCAACGAATACAAGCGCCGCTCCATCGTGCCCGGCCAGGTGTGTCTGGAAATCACCGAAACGGCGGCCATTGCCAATTGGAGCCATGCCAATCAGCTGTTCGCCTCCTTAAAAGACATGGGCTTTAAATTCGCCCTGGATGACTTTGGCAGCGGAATGTCCTCGTTTGGCTATTTAAAGTACCTGTCCCTGGACTACATCAAGATCGACGGCAGCTTTGTCAAAGACATGGCCGTGGACCAGGTGGACAAAACCTTTGTGGAAGTCATTAACCAAATCGGTCACGTGATGGCATTAAAAACCATTGCCGAATTCGTCGAAAACGAACAAACCATGAATTTGCTGCAAAAAATCGGCGTGGACTTCGCGCAAGGCTTTGGTATTCACAAGCCGGTGGCGTTGGAGTCAGCGTTTGCGGCGAAGAAGTTGGCTTGATGTTCGTGGTTCGTGGTTCGTGGTTCGTGGTTCGTGGTTCGTGGTTCGTAAGGAGACTAAATGTTCACCTCCTTCCTGCAAAATCCGGCGCACAAGCCAAGCCTTCCTCGTGTAAGAAGCTATCGATAAACCGATGTCCTGACCGTTGGAAAAGCCGGGTTTTACAGAGCGGCTTCTATGCCCTCCGGCAAGCGCCCGGGCGCCTGGATGCACACGCGCTTGTGGCGGCTGGACTCGCCACTGAGGAGGCTAACGCGGGATTTGGGAACCTGAAAAATTTTGCTTAAGAATTTCACCAACGCCTGATTGGCAGCGCCGTCAACCGGCGGGGCATGGATGCGAACCTTTAATTCATCGCCGTGGGGACCGACAATTCCGTCCTTGCCCGCTTTGGGCTGCACCAGGATACGCAGGATTAAATCCTCGCCTTGCCACTTATAAAACGTCGCAGCCGGCGAATCCGCGCCAACCATTAGCCAAAGGCTAAACGTTTGCCCATGTCGGCAATAGGCGCTACCAGCAAAATCTGGATCAATTTAATACCGATAAACACCACAATCGGCGACAAATCGAAGCCCGAAATGGGTGGAATTAAGCGTCGTGCGCGACTCAAAATGGGTTCGTTGAGGCTATACAGCAGTGCAACGGCCGGGTTGTAGCCACCCGGATTCACCCAGCTCAGAATGACCTGAATGAGGATGGTGAAGAAGTAGATATTCAGCAGTAAATTGATTAACTCGGCGACCGTCAGCACCAACAAACCCGCAATGCCCAGGGAAAAACCCTGCACCAGTCCCACCAAGATTAATTCCACGGCCTGAATCGCAATGAGCAATACCACCGCGGCCATGTCGATGCCGATCAAGCCGGGGATGAGACGCCGCATGGGGATTAACGGCGGATTGGTGATTTTGACCAGAAATTGTGACACCGGATTATAAAAATCCGCCCGGGTCATCTGTAATAAAAACCGCAGCATCACGGCAACCAAATACAAACCGAACAGCGTTTGAATCAAAAACACTCCGGCATTGCCAGCGTAATTACCCATTCATTCTTATCCCCGAAAAAATTATCCCCGAAAAACTATCCCCAAAAAAAGCCCAAAGAAGAAGTCCCCAAGCAATGATTGGCGTTCGTTGTCGCCCCAGTTTAATCACCGCCCCAGTCGTCCGCCAGTTGTTTGGCTCGGTCGTTGGCCGCGTGCAACACGGCTTTAAATATCGCGTCAATGTCACGTTCCTCCAGGACCCGCAGGCCTTGCTCGGTGGTGCCACCGGGGGAGGTGACGCTTTGGCGTAAACTGGCGATATCCTCTGAGCCTTCCATCGCCAGTTTGGCGGCCCCCAGCGCGGTTTGCAACGTCAATATGTGCGCAGCTTGCTGCGACAATCCCAGTTCCTGACCCGCCAGTTCCAGGCTTTCCATCACCCGAAAGAAATACGCCGGCCCGCTGCCGGACAAGGCTGTGACCGCGTTGATGAGTTCTTCATTATCCATCCACACTGTCAATCCGGTGGCTCGTAGTATGGTTTCAGCGGCTTCGCGTTGCTGGCTGGTGACTCGCGGGTTGGCAAACAAACCACTGGCACCGCATTGTACCAGCGCCGGGGTGTTGGGCATGGCGCGCACCACGGCAGTCTCTCCACCGAGCCAGCGTTCAATATCGGTGGTGCGGATGCCGGCGGCGATGGAAATAATCAACGACTTGCGCGATTGTACGATAGAGGCGATCTCTTGGGCGACTTGTTTAACCACTTGCGGTTTGATCGCCAGCACGACCGTATCACCAAATGTCGCGGCCTCAGCGGCATTGTCGCGGACATGGATGCTAAATCGTTTGGCGAGTGTCTCGCGTTGGGCTTTGTCGATATCCGCCACCGCCAGGTTGCCCGCGTCAAAACCGTCGGCAATCAACCCGCCGATAAGACTGACGGCCATGTTACCGCCGCCGATGAATGCAATTTTCATAAATTTAACCCGTCCGTATCCCTGTGTGTCATGAAATGTGTCATGGTATGCTGGTTATTCGCTATTAACAGGCCGTTGATCTGATCATGCTACTTATTGTTTTTGTGGCGTAGTGCCGGGATCATTCATTTTTCAGAATTCTGTTATTCCCGCGGTCCGAATACGCCTGTTCCAAGCCGAACGAAGGTGGCGCCTTCGGCGATGGCGGTTTGAAAATCGCCACTCATGCCCATGGACAAAGTATCTAAGGACAATCCCGAGGAATTCAACTCTTGCAAGGTTTTCCTCAGAGTGGCGAAGGTCCGCTGCCATTCCTTCAGCTCCGATCCTCGCCGCGCAATGGTCATCAAGCCCCGTAGCCGTAACTGTTTATAATCGCCGATTTGTGCAGCCAGTTGGGGTACTTGTTGTACTCCGATACCCGCTTTGGACGATTCGCCACTGAGATTCACTTGAATACACACGTTGAGCGCAGGCCAGCCGGCAGGGCGTTGTTCATTCAATCGTTTGGCGATTTTATCACGCTCTACGCTGTGCACCCATTGGAAATGCGTGGCGATGGCCTGGGTTTTGTTGGACTGGATGGGACCGATAAAATGCCAAATCATGTCTTCACCCGCCAGCTGTTCGATTTTCGGCAGCGCCTCTTGCACATAACTCTCGCCAAAGTGCCGGCAACCGGCCGCATACGCTTGTCGAATCTGCGCCACACCGTGGTTTTTACTGACGGCCAACAATATGACATCCTGCGGATCACGCCCGCCGGCCAACGCGGCCTCGCGAATTTGCCGGCGAACTTGCCGCACCCGCTGGTCAATGGAATGCATGGCTGTGTCTTCGTGTTTATGAGTTGAATGTACCAAAATTCAATCTTTTACAAATTGGGGTGGTTTGCGTAAAGTATTTTACCTTAACTGACGTTAATAACATGGACATTGGGCTTTATTCCAATTATGACTATTGGCACCAACCTTCGCGCAACTGGCTTTGCTTAACGGGCTTTGCTTCACGGGCTTTGCCTAACTGGTTTTGCCAAACTGTTTTTGCCAAACTACGAGCAACATCGAAATAATAGAGGAATCGTATGGATATTTCAGAACTGTTGGCATTTAGTGTAAAAAACGCCGCTTCCGACTTACATTTATCCGCCGGTCAACCCCCCATGATCCGGGTCGATGGCGAGGTGCGCCGGATTAATGTTCCGCCCATGGACCATAAAGCCGTGCATGCGTTGATTTATGACATCATGAACGACAAACAGCGCAAAGATTATGAAGAATTCCTGGAAACGGATTTCTCCTTTGAAATTCCCGATTTAGCC
Organism: Gammaproteobacteria bacterium; assembly: GCA_022340845.1. Classification (GTDB taxonomy): domain Bacteria; phylum Pseudomonadota; class Gammaproteobacteria; order SZUA-152; family SZUA-152; genus JAJDNG01. Next base: position 10,208 of record JAJDNG010000212.1, read on the forward strand.
CGTTTCCGTGTCAACGCCTTCAACCACCAGCGCGGCGCCGGCGCGGTATTCCGTACCATCCCCAATACTATCTTGAATTTCGAACAGCTGGGCTGCCCCCCCATATTTGCGGAAATATCGGATACTCCCCGCGGCCTGGTACTGGTGACCGGTCCCACCGGTTCAGGTAAATCCACCACCTTGGCGGCCATGATCGATTACAAGAACGACACCGAGCACGGTCACATTCTGACCATAGAAGACCCCATCGAATTCGTGCATGTCCCCAAAAAATGCCTGATCAACCAGCGGGAAGTCCACCGCCACACCCTGGGATTTAACGAAGCCTTGCGTTCGGCATTGCGGGAAGACCCGGACGTGATTCTGGTAGGTGAGATGCGTGACCCGGAGACCATCCGCCTGGCGCTGACCGCGGCGGAAACCGGGCACTTGGTATTTGGTACTTTGCACACCAGTTCCGCGGCCAAAACCATAGACCGTATCATCGACGTGTTCCCGGCGGCGGAAAAAGAAATGGTTCGCTCCATGTTGTCCGAGTCGCTGCGATCGGTCATATCGCAAACCCTGTTAAAGAAAGTCGGTGGCGGGCGGGTGGCCGCCCATGAAATCATGATCGGTACCCCGGCGATCCGCAACTTGATTCGCGAAGCCAAGGTGGCGCAAATGTATTCCGCCATTCAGACCGGGGTTTCAGTGGGCATGCAGACACTGGATCAAAACCTTCAGGATTTGGTGCGCCGCGGCGTGGTCAGCAAACAAGATGCTGCACAAAAAGCAGCCAACAAGGACAATTTTAAATAGTCCATTGCGCACTCGCCATGGCCGCATCCCGGATAAGGGCCGGGTTACCGGCCATTGGCGACCAAACGGTGAGCTTTTTGTTTTAGAGCGGCTGATTTTGAACTAAAATTGCTTGAAGACAACCTTTATCTCACACCGCGTTTGGCATCTCCCTGATCACGATTTTTTTAAGCGTTCTCAAACCTTTTCTAAGCCGTTTTTTCAGACTATAGATGCCACGCGATTATTAAATAATAAAATTTGCAGCCAAAATGTTCAGTGATTTTCATACGGTCGTACAAGACTTTAACAAGTTGTTAAAAACCATGGTGGACCGCGACGCCTCCGACTTGTTCATCACCGCCGGGTTGCCGCCCAGCGTGAAAATTCATGGCCGTGTCGAGCCGGTCATCGAACAAGCACTAACCCCGCAGCAAACCCATCAACTGGCCTACAACCTCATGGACCGTCAGTTGCGCAAGGAATTCGAGCGCGACTGGGAATGTAATTTCGCCATCGTACGCGAGGACTCGGGCCGTTTTCGAGTCAATATCTTTAAGCAGAAGAACCAAATGGGCATCGTGCTGCGGCGCATTAAAACCGAAATCCCGAAACTGGACGAGTTACATGTTCCCGAAATCTTAAAAGAGGTGTCATTAAGCAAACGCGGCTTAGTGATTATCGTGGGCGGCACCGGCACCGGTAAATCCACCACCCTGGCTGCCATGGTCGGCTACCGCAATAAAAACAGCAGTGGTCACATTGTCACGGTGGAAGATCCCATCGAATTTATGCACGAACACGATGGCTGTATTGTCACCCAACGGGAAGTGGGGGTAGACACTCACAGTTTCGAAGCCGCCTTGCAAAATACCTTGCGCCAGGCGCCGGACGTGATTCTCATCGGCGAGGTGCGCAGCCGCGAAACCATGCAGCACGCCATTGCCTTTGCCGAAACGGGGCATTTGTGTTTGACCACGCTGCACGCCAATAACGCCAATCAAGCATTGGACAGAATCATCAATTTTTTCCCCAAAGACCGCCGCGACCAGATATTGCTGGACTTGTCGCTCAACCTGCGAGCCATCATCGGCCAGCAGTTGATTCCCACGCCGGATCGGAACAACCGCCGCGTCGCCATGGAAGTGCTGCTTAATACCCCGTTGGTGTCGCAAATGATTAAAGAAGGCAATGTCAGTGGCCTGAAGGACATCATGGGCAAATCCAACAACCTGGGTATGCGTACCTTCGACCAGGCACTGTACGAATTGTACAAAGAGGGTGATATCACTTACGACGAGGCTTTACACAACGCCGATTCGGCCAATGAATTGCGCCTGATGATCAAGCTGGATAAAAAAATCGGCATCAACGACGAGGAAGGCAGCAATCTGGACGGCATTACCCTGGTGGGCGTGGACGAACTATAATCCCCGACGCTTACTTGACCATGGCTACAGCCGCGGCCGGCCTACTGCCGTAAGACCCAGCGATTAACCCTCAGCGGTTAACGCCGCGGTTCCAATTCCCCTGGATTGGGACGTGCGGGTGCCAAGACAGTGGAATCTCGCCAAATAAACGCCGCAAAACCTTTTCTATCCCTCTGGTAACACTATATTTATAGTTAGTGTCCGTCCATAAACGAGGCTATTTTTTCAAGATCAAAGCGCAGCATAAACTCAATATGTGAGTATTTGAGAACACAGCGCACCACAGTAGGCCCGCTTAAGGGACAGTAAGCCCCTTTGGGGAGCGCAGAAATTGGAAAAATAGACCGTTTATGGACGGGCACTAGAGGCTATAAATACAGAAAACAGGAGAATTTCTATGCAATGTCCCAAATGTAATTCAGACATGGAAAAAGTGAGCTTTGCCGCGTATGAACTGGACCGTTGCACCGCGTGTAAAGGATTATGGTTCGATATGCTGCAACACGAGGATCTGAAAAAAATTTCCGGCTCCGAAACCATTGACATCGGCGACCCGGAAGAAGGCAAAAAGTACAATGAAAAACTTACCGTTATGTGCCCCAAATGCCACATACCCATGGTAAAAATGGTGGATCATAATCAACCTCATATATGGTACGAAACCTGCCATACGTGTTTCGGAGTGTTTTTCGATGCCGGGGAATTCCGCGATTACAAAGAGGATTCGATGCTGGATTATTTCAAGGATTTATTCGCCAAAGAACGGAAATAACGCCGTACCGCACATTTTTCACATTGTGGCGAGTTAAAGGTTCGCCAGGGCGTAAACAATTCAAACTCTGGGCCGCTTATAAGGTCACACCATTTAATATCTTCTTAAAAAATCTGTCGTGGTTGTGAAAATCAAGGAAGTGCCGTGATCCTCATATACGATCGAAACCAAAATCGCTGGGTCTCTTTTCGCGAAACCGCTCAATACCGCCAAAAACGCAAAATCGTCCGCGATGCCTGGATTGTCGTGGGCATTATCATGTGCACTTTACCGCTGGCGGGAATTTTTGTGATCGCTTTGTTGTCGACGTTTTTATCGTTTTCGTTTCTGGACGAGTCCGAGTACCAATTTGACTAGTGTGCTGGACAAACCGCCTACAAAAATACCGTTTTCGCGTCAAACACCGGTCCGTCCACACACACTCGTTTCATGGCCGGTCCCGAAGGGGTTTGCACTTGCACCACGCAGCCGGCGCAACCACCCACCGCGCAGGCCATAAACTCTTCCATCGACACCTGGCAGGGTAAGTGGTACTGCTTGGCCAGCGTGGCCACCGCCTCCAACATCGGATGGGGTCCGCACGCGAATACTGCCACTTCTCCGCGTTGCTGATCATCCAACGCGTCCAACCAGGTGCGCGCCAAATCCGTCACATAACCTTCATAACAACCGGGATATCCCTGCAGACTGGCCAGGCGGCTGGCGATGCCCCAATCCTCCATCAAGGGCATGGCCGCAATGACTTCGGCGGGCACCCCCGGGAGCATAAACCTGGAAGGCTCGGGTTTAAATGGAAACGGCACTTCCGAGCCCATAATGACAAACGGCTGGTAAGCGCCTTTGATCGCCCTCAGTTGATCCGCTAGAAATACCATGGGCGGAATGCCCACGCCGCCGCCGATGAGCAAGGCGCGGGGTTTGTCCATATGGGGTTCGAAGCAGTTACCAATCGGCCCCATGAGGCTCAATGTCTCATCAACTTTTTGTTGTGACAATAACCGGGTACCTTCGCCGAACACTTTATACAAAAAATCCACCGACCCGTTCGTGTGAGTACGCATGATGGATATGGGCCGGCGCATGGGCAACGAGGTGGCGCACTGAATGTGCGCAAACTGGCCCGGTTTGGCGCGTTCGGCCATTTGTGGCGCATGCACGGTTAAAATGTATTGCTCCCCGTCACAGGCTTGATGCGCGAGAATTTTTCCCTGTTCGACAAAAATGGTATTACGGTGTGGTTTGTTCATGATGGGGCTAATCGTCGTCTTTCACGGCCGGAACCCGCTTACTATTGGGGTCTGCAGCAGCACGGTTGTCGTCCTCGGGTTGGGTTTTTATCACCCGATCGGATAAGGGTGCAAATTGTTTGGACGGCACTCTAAACGGTGAAATGGGTGGCTTGTAGGTATCATTGGCATCATTGGCGGCCATTGCCGGGCTCTTGGCCGCCGCCGGTTCAATGGGTGAGTCCGTTTGCGGCTCACGTGGCGCATCGATTTGCGTGCTTACCTGGTGATCGCCGCCGCTATTGCCGAGCGCATTGGCATCGGACGCATTGCTGTCGAACGCATTGCTATCCAACACATTGGTGTTTTCGACCGCTGCTGCCGCGGTCTTTTTCGCCGCTTGTTTCTTTTGCTTGGATTTGGTCGCGGTGGTTTGCGCTGACGGTGGCACGAATGCGCCAGCGTCGGTGTCTTCGGCAGGGCGGGCTTCGCGATCGGTCTGCGGGGGCCTCGGGGAATCGATGTCTGTCACTGACGGCGGTTCGAACCAGTCCTCGTCCTCTTCATTACTGTCCTCGGCCTCAATATCATCGTCCAGCGGCTGGCCTTGCGCGATACTGTTGCTTTGCGCAAGTTCGGCTTCATACGCACCTTGAGTGATGACTTCGTGTAAGGTGTCATCATCCACTTCGTGCACAATACGCCCGTTTAACAAGGTGTGGGTGACCAAGCCTTTTAAGTTCCAGCCTAGAAACGGGGTATTCTTGCCGGCACTGACAATATGGGATTCTTCATAGCGCCAGCTGTAGTGGGGATGAAACACACAAATATCGGCATTGGCGCCCACATCCAAGGTACCGGCACTGATTTCCAGAATGTTGGCGGGGAAGAACGTCACCCGCGAAAGCGCGTCGGGCAGACTCAATAAACCATCGTCCACCAGACGCAGTGCCAGTGGCAACAGCGTTTCGATGGCGGAAATGCCGGGCTCGGTGGCGGGGAACGGTGCCAGTTTGGCGTCGGTATCGTGCGGCTGGTGGTCGGAACAAATTGCGGAAATCGTCCCGTTGACCAAGGCCTCGCGCAATCCATCGCGATCACGCTGGGTGCGTAACGGCGGCCGCACGTGACATTGGGCGTTAAAATAACCAATGTCCATTTCGGTGAGAAATAAATGATGAGCGGTCACATCCACCGTAATGGGCGCACCGTCGTATTGGGCGCGGGCGATCATGCGTGCCGCTGCGTCGCTGGATACCTGGCAAAAATGGGCATTGACGCCGGTCAAATCGATTAATTGCAAGGCCTGGGCGACGGCGACCGTTTCGGCCGTCTCCGGAATACCGGGCAATCCCAGGCGCACGCTCACCGTGCCTTCGTGGGCGCAACCCTGTTGGCTGAGTGCCGGGTCTTCAGGGTGAAGGTAAACCGTCAGATCCTGGCTGGCGGCGTATTCCATGGCACGGCGCAATATTTTCAAATCCACCGGTTGCAAGGCATTGCTGACCCCCACGCAACCGGCTTGTTTGAGGGCGCACATTTCCGCCAGTTGTTCGCCCCGCAAGCGGTGCGTTAACGCCCCCAGAGTCACCACGTTCGCATGACCCGCCTCACCCGCCCGCCGGTGAATCAACTCCACCACCGCCGGGGTATCGATCACCGGATCGGTATCCGGGGGACAACATAGCGTGGTGACCCCGGCTTTGGCAGCCGCCTTGGTTTCGCTGGCGATGGTGGCCTTGTTTTCTTGACCGGGTTCGCGCAGCCGGGCGCGCATATCCACCAGTCCGGGACACACCACCAGCCCGTTGGCATCGATAACCCGGTCGGCTTGAAAATCCTGCGGTTTGCGTCCCCGGGCGAGGATTTTGCCCTCGGCGATGTAAATATCCTGGACTTTATCGATGTCGTTGGCGGGATCGATCACACGGCCGCCTTCAATGATAATACGCATTATGCCGCTCCCCCCTCCGCCGGTCGTCCCAGCACCATGGACATTACCGCCATGCGTACGGCCACGCCGTTGCTCACTTGTTCCAAAATCACCGATTGCGCGCTGTCGGCCACCTCCGATTGAATTTCCACTCCCCGGTTGATGGGACCGGGATGCATGACGATAGCATCGGTTTTGGCCGCCGCCAGTTTATCCATGGTGAGTCCATAACGCTGATAATATTCGTGCTCGCTGGGTAGCAGGGCGCCTTGCATGCGTTCTTTTTGCAATCTCAACATAATCACCACGTCGGCGTCTTCCAGGCCGTATTCCATATCGTGGTACACGTGCACGCCAAGGGTTTCCACCGCTTTGGGAATGAGTGTTTTGGGACCCACCACCCTCACTTCGTCCACCCCCAATGTGGTCAGCGCATGGATTTGCGAGCGCGCCACCCGCGAATGCATGATATCGCCCACTATTGCCACGGTCAGCGGCCCGAATTCGCCTTTGTGGCGGCGAATGGTAAACATGTCCAATAACGCCTGGGTGGGATGGGCATGGCGACCGTCGCCCGCGTTGATGACGCTGATATGCGGTGCCACATGGGAGGCGATGAAGTGCGCCGCGCCGCTTTCGCCATGGCGCACAATAAACATGTCACAGTGCATGGCTTCCAGATTGCGCAGCATATCCAGCAGGCTTTCGCCTTTGGAGGTGGCCGAGGTACTGACATTGATTTTCAAGACGTCAGCCGACAAGCGTTTGGCCGCCAACTCAAACGTTGTCAAGGTGCGGGTGCTGGCTTCGAAAAACAAGTTGACCAGTGTTTTACCCCGCAGTAACGGCACTTTTTTTACCGCCTGACCGGTGACACTGGTAAACGACTCAGCAGTATCGAGTATCTCTACCAGTAATTCGCGCTTTAAGCCCTCCAGGGTCAATAAGTGCTTCAGCCGTCCTTGTTCGTCCAATTGGATGTTTTTTCGCATCATGGCGGTCGATGGTAATGTAGTTGGTTATAATATCATACGGTAGTGGTAACAGTTAAGCTGAGCTGCTCGGGGCCGTTCAATTTGACATGTTCATGCGGACCTAAAGACATGTGTTGGCCCACCACATCCGCTTGAATGGGCAGTTCCCGGCCGCTGCGCTCCCCTAACACGATCAACCGGATGGAGGCCGGCCGGCCGTAATCGAACAGTTCGTTCATGGCCGCACGTATGGTGCGCCCGGTGTGCAGTATGTCGTCGACTAACAAAATATGTTTGTTGTCCACTGAAACCGGTAGTTTGGATGGTTTGACCTGCGGATTCATGCCGATGCGGCTGAAGTCGTCGCGATAAAATGAAATATCCAAGGCCCCCAGGGGCTGACTTATTTTCAACAACTGGTGCAGACGTTGTGCGACCCAGACGCCTCCGGTATGAATGCCTATCATTAATACTTCGTCTTGTTCGGACTGCAGAAACTTATCCTGAATATCTTCGGCCATCTTGGCGATTAATTGTTCCACATCGGTGTTCGGCTGCATGCTTTTTCCTTGAATAACTATCCGTGCACTGGATTAGGGGATTATGCCATCTGTGAATATCACCACGAAGAATGAGTTTGAGGTATTTTCCTTCGTGCCCTTCGGGTTCTTCGTGGTAGATTCAATTTGTTTAGATGCACGCGAACTGTGCACTCCTT
>JAJDNG010000225.1 GCA_022340845.1 Gammaproteobacteria bacterium
TGTAGCGACGGCACGACGATCGGGCTCAGCTTTTATCCGGCGCAGCCGCTCGAAGGTCGCAGGTTCAAATCCTGCTCCGCTACCAACTTGAAGATTGGTTATTGTAGCGACGGCCCGACGATCGGGCTCAGCTTTTATCCGGCGCAGCCGCTCGAAGGTCGCAGATGTAAATACTGCCATGCTACTACTTGAATTATACGAATCAGATTATATAAATAATAAGAAGCCTCAAATGAGGCTTTTTTTATTGGCACAGTGAGTGCTTTGGATAGACAAGGTAAAGAATAGGGAATATTCAGGTATTTAGGGTTGGCTTTGCCTTGGCGCAGCGTCTAGGTGGAGTTATACTATGCCGCGCATTGTTGGGATTTTTTTTGGGTGGGCCATTGGCCCATTTTTTATTTTTGAGTTTTTGGATGCGAACTGCGCCTGCGAACGTACAAAACCTGTTAGAACCAGTGATCTCTGCACTTGGATATGAACTGGTTGGTATCGAATATTTATCCCAAGGACGAGGCTCGCTGTTACGAATTTATATCGATCATGCCGACGGCATCAACGTGCATGATTGCGAGCGTGTCAGTCACCAGGTAAGCGGTGTGCTCGATGTGGAAGAGGTCATCCGGGGTCAGTACGCCCTGGAAGTTTCATCCCCGGGTTTGGACAGGCCGCTGTTCACCAAAGAGCAGTTTCAACGGTTTGTTGGCAGTGAGGTGAATATCCGCCTGTCTGTAGCGATCGAAGGGCGAAAAAAGTTTAAAGGGATATTGCGTGGCATCGACGATACCAACGTATTTTTGCATACGGATGATCAAGAATTCAGTTTGCCTTTCAACGCGATTGAAAAGGCGAACTTGGTGCCTATTTTTTAAATAGTAGCGTAAACACGTGGAATTGTAGAGGCGATTGCGATGAACAACAAAGAGATTTTGCTCGTAGTAGATGCCGTGTCGAATGAAAAAGACATTGATAGGGATGTTATTTTTGAGGCAATCGAATCCGCCCTGGCCACGGCGAGTAAAAAGCTCAGCAGTAAAGATATCGACGCCCGGGTTGCCATTGACCGAAAAACCGGTGGTTATCAAACCTACCGGCGATGGTCGGTGATCGATGATGAAGAGGAATTGGAATACCCCGATAAGCAAATCAGCTTAAGCGAGGCGAAAAAACAAAATCCTGATCTCGAAGTCGGTGACTACATAGAAGAAGATATGGATTCCGTGGCATTCGGCCGGATTGCCGCCCAAACCGCCAAACAAGTCATTGTGCAAAAAGTCCGTGAAGCCGAGCGCGCCCGAATCGTCAACGCCTATCAAGGCCGTGTGGGTGAACTTATCATGGGCGTGGTAAAACGCGTCGAAAAAGGCAGCGTTATCCTGGATTTGGGCGAAAACGTCGAGGCTATTATTCAGCGCGATGAAATGATTCCCCGGGAGGCGGTTCGCCCCGGTGATCGTTTACGCGGTTATTTACGAGAGGTTAAATCCGAAACCCGCGGACCGCAATTATTTATTAGCCGCACGGCACCGGAACTGCTGATCGAATTATTCAAATTGGAAGTACCGGAAGTGGGCGAAGGGTTGATTGAAATATTGGGTGCGTCCCGAGACCCGGGAGCGCGGGCCAAAATAGCGGTGAAATCCAATGATCCACGTATCGATCCCGTAGGTGCTTGCGTGGGTATGCGCGGCTCCCGAGTGAGAGCCGTATCCAACGAATTGTCCGACGAAAGAGTGGACATAATTTTGTGGGATGAAAACCCTGCGCAGTTTGTCATCAACGCCATGTCACCGGCGGAAGTCACTTCCATTGTGGTGGATGAAGACGCCAACGCCATGACAATTGCCGTGGCAGAAGATCAACTGTCCCAGGCCATTGGCCGCGGGGGACAAAACGTCCGACTGGCCAGCGAACTGACCGGCTGGGAATTGAATGTGATGTCGGAACAGCAAGCAGCCGAAAAAAGTGAAGCCGAGCAGCAGGAACTTATTGAATTGTTCAAGGAACAATTGGATGTGGATGAAGAAGTGGCCACTATTCTGGTTCAGGAAGGATACACCAGTATTGAAGAAGTGGCTTATGTGCCCTTGTCCGAGATGCTGGGTATCGAAGAATTCGATGAGGACATGGTCGAGGAATTACGTAACCGGGCCAAAGATGTGTTATTGACCCGGGCGCTGGCCCAGGAGGAAGAATTGGAAGTCGCCCAACCGGCTGAAGATTTATTACAAATGGAAGGTATGGATGAACATCTGGCCAGGGTGTTAGCCAGCCACGGGATAATTACCATGGAAGATTTGGCGGAAAAATCAGTGGATGATTTAATAGATATCGAAGACTTAAGCGAAGAACGTGCCGCGCAATTGATAATGACAGCGCGTGCGCCATGGTTTGCAGAAGAGCAGCAAGGTTAACGTTTTGGGGGAATATATGCCGGGTGTCAGTGTAAAACAATTAGCGAGTGTATTAGGGGTTACCGTAGACCGGTTGCTCGCGCAACTCAATAAAGCCGGTATGGAAATGAGTGACGAGGACGCCACCGTCTCCGATGATCAAAAAGCCAAATTGTTGAGTTTTCTGCGCGGCTCTCATGGATCGGCGAGCAGTACCAAAGAGGCGACGGAACCGAAAAAAATAACTCTGCGACGCAAAAGCGTCAGTGAACTTAAGTTGCCATCCGGTGGTACGGGCCGGGCCGGGCGGGATAAAACCAAAACCGTCAGCGTGGAAGTTCGCAAAAAACGCACTTATGTTAAAAAAAGCGAAGTGCTGGCAAAAGAGCGGGAGAGAATCAAGTCCGAAGAGGAAGAATTAGCTCGAATCCAAGCCGAAAAAGCCGCGGAAGAAGAAAAACTACGACTGCAAAAAGAAAAAGAGGAGGCCGAACGCCAAGCGGCAGAGGCCGAGGCCCTGGCCTCAACCCAAGCAGAGAAGGCGCCGGCCGCAGAAGAAGGTATCCCACAGGCTGTGGTCCAAGAAACTGCGGCTACAGCCGAAGAAACTAAAACAAAAGAAAAAGAAAAAACCAAAGCAAAAGCGAAAGGCAAAGAAAAGCCCGCTAAGGAAGAACCACCCAGAAAAGGAGCGGAGAAACGCCGCCTTAGAGAAGTTAAAGAAGACTTGTATTTTGAAGAGGTGCTGGAAGAGGTTAAAGCGCCTGCGAAAGCTGAAACCGGTAAGAAACCGGTTGCCGCCACGGGAGCCCGTCAGGAATTACACGTGGATTCCAGTAAGGCTCGTCGTAAGAAAAAACCGCATAAAGCTGCGGCTGCGGCGGCGGCTGGCAAGCCGGTGCATGGGTTTGAAAAGCCAACCGCGCCGATTGTTTATGAGGTTGCCATCCCGGAGACTATTACGGTCGCGGAACTGGCGCAGAAGATGTCGGTGAAAGCGGCTGAGGTCATTAAAGCCATGATGACTATGGGGACCATGGTGACTATCAACCAGGTCCTCGATCAGGAAACCGCAGCGATTGTTGTTGAAGAATTGGGTCATAAAGTCAAACTGCTCAAAGAAGACGCTATCGAAGAAGAGTTGGGACTGGAACAGGAAGTGGAGGGCGAACAAGTAACACGTGCCCCTGCAGTCTCCGTCATGGGACACGTTGATCATGGTAAGACCTCATTGCTGGATTATATCCGCAAAACCAGGGTTGCCGCTGGCGAAGCCGGTGGTATTACCCAGCATATTGGTGCGTACCACGTGGAAACCGGTAAGGGAATGATTACCTTCCTGGATACACCGGGCCATGCTGCGTTTACCGCTATGCGGGCCCGCGGTGCAAAAGCGACAGATATCGTCGTTTTAGTGGTTGCCGCCGATGATGGCGTAATGCCGCAAACCAAGGAAGCGGTACAACATGCCAAGGCAGCGGGAGTGCCCATCGTAGTGGCCATTAATAAAATGGATAAACCCGAAGCCAACCCCGATCGGATCAAACAGGAACTGGTGGCCGAAGATGTTATACCGGAAGACTGGGGCGGTGATACGCAATTTATCCCCGTTTCCGCCCATACCGGTGAGGGCATCGATACGCTGTTAGAAGCAATATTGTTGCAAAGCGAAATGCTTGAACTGACTGCCGTGAAAGACGCAACGGCCAGAGGCGTTATTATCGAATCCCGTTTAGACAAGGGGCGCGGACCGGTGGCTACTGTGTTGGTGCAATCCGGGACTTTACATAAAGGCGATGTGTTATTGGCCGGTCAGGAATATGGCAAAGTGCGGGCCTTGTTGAACGAGAACGGCAATTCGGTCGAGTCAGCAGGACCGTCTATTCCGGTGGAGGTGCTGGGATTGTCCGGTTCACCTTCCGCAGGTGACGATGCCATCGTGGTGGCCGACGAGCGCAAAGCGCGGGAAGTGGCATTGTTCCGTCAGGGCAAATTCCGGGATGTGAAATTAAAACGTCAGCAGGAAGCCAAGCTGGAGAACATGTTCACCCAAATGGAAGAGGGTGAACTGGCGGCACTTAACATTGTGTTGAAAACCGATGTTCAAGGGACTTTGGAAGCGTTAGGTGATGCGCTGACAAAACTGTCTACCGGTGAAGTGGAAGTGAAAATTGTCGCCAGCGGCGTCGGCGGAATCAATGAATCCGATGTCAACCTTGCTATGGCCTCAAACGCTATCATGATTGGATTTAATGTTCGGGCTGACACCGTAGCCAAACGCATTATCGAAGAAGAAGGTGTGGACTTGCACTACTATAGCGTTATCTATGACGCTATCGAGGAAGTCAAACAGGCCTTAACCGGCATGCTGGCGCCTGAATACAGGGAAGAAATTATCGGCTTGGCGGAGGTTCGCGATGTTTTTCGTTCTCCCAAATTTGGAGCCGTCGCGGGCTGTATGGTGGTCGAAGGCGTGGTCAAACGCAACAATCCCATCCGCGTTTTGCGGGATAACGTCGTAATCTATGAAGGCGAACTGGAGTCCCTGCGCCGGTTCAAGGACGATGTACAAGAGGTTAAATCCGGCTTTGAATGCGGTATCGGTGTGAAAAACTACAACGACGTCAAAGTTGGCGATCATATCGAGGTTTATGAACAGGTCAGAGTGACCCGCACCTTATAGCCCTACGGATTTTTTAAAGGTAACAATAATAGATGGCACAAGAATTTAGCCGGGCGCGGCGGGTCGGGGAACAGATACAACAAATCCTGGCGCAACTCATCCAAAGAGAGGTTAAAGACCCCCGCGTCGGCATGGTAACGGTAACCGACGTTAAGGTTTCCAAAGACTTCGATCACGCCAAGGTGTATATCTCCGTGTTGGGTGATGCCGAAAAGATTGCAAGCACGTTAAAAGGCTTGGATCACGCAGCAGGGTTTCTGCGCACGGAATTGTCGCATCAGTTGAAATTGCGCAGTACGCCAAAATTAGTGTTTCAATACGATGCGTCATTGGAAGAGGGTAATCGTCTGTCTTCTTTAATTGATTCGGCAGTCGCCGCAGACAAAAAAGCCAACTGAACTCCAATAAGCGTTCGATAATAAAAATTAAAATACCTTCCAAGGGATTCGTTCTCATACGTGTTTAAAATCGGTGATAGTGCAGTGGGCGAGCGGCGAAGCAGACGTAACAAAGGCAGAAATGTAACCGGTATCGTATTGTTGGATAAACCTTTTGGTGTGACCTCCAACCATGCGTTGCAACAAGTCAAGCATTTGTTCCGCGCCCAAAAAGCTGGTCACACGGGGAGTCTGGATCCGGTCGCAACCGGCTTGTTACCCATTTGCTTAGGCGAAGCGACAAAAATCTCGCAGTTTTTGCTCAATGCGGATAAAACGTATTTGGCTACGCTCAAACTGGGTGTTAAAACCAATTCCGGCGATTCCGAGGGAGTTCCCATCCAGACCCGTCCGGTGGATATCAAATCCCGCGAGCAAGTGGAATCTATTTTACGCAAGTATGTTGGTGAAATTGAGCAAATTCCGCCAATGCATTCGGCCATTAAGAAAAATGGTGTGCCGTTATATAAGCTGGCCCATAAGGGACTGGTTATAGATCGAGAGCCACGATTGGTGACGATTTTTGATCTACAATTAATTTCTTTCCAGGATGATGAGCTGCATATCCGGGTACATTGTTCCAAAGGCACTTATATAAGAACTTTGGCGGATGATGTTGGAGATGATTTGGGGTGTGGGGCGCACATCAGCCAGTTGCGACGAGAGCAAGTGGGTCCTTTTTCCGCAAACATGCATACCATGGATGAGTTGGAAGGCTTGGCGGAACAGGGTTTCGGCACACTTGATAAGGTATTGTTAGACATTGACCAGGGTTTGATGCAGTGGCCTCCAGTCAATCTAACCGGCGATGCGGGATTTTATATTCAACAAGGCCAGCCTGTGTTTGTGCCAAAGGTCAGTGAGCGGGGTTTTGTGCGCTTGTATTTGAATGAGCAAGAATTCCTGGGTGTGGGGGAGATTTTAGACGATGGTCGGGTGGCTCCTAAGCGTTTGATGAAAAATACTAAAATAGGGTAAAATTCGCCTCTATTTGTCCTGGCGGTTGGCGGAAACGAATGATTTGAGCGAAGCTGGTCTTTTTCAGCATTGTGTCCGGCAGATCGAAGATTGTCTTAGTATATGAATCTAAAAGATTTTATACGAAATTGTTGACGGCAACCGGTTATTTGAGGCATCAGGTTTTGGGCAATATGATCGGCACAACGGAATTTTTTCGGGGTCCGGCAGCAGTGAGAATTGACAGTTAAACATATCTATATTGAAAGAGCAGGAGTTATTAATGGCATTAAATGCAGAAGCAAAAGGTCGAATCGTGCAGGAGTACGCCCGGTCTTCCAGTGATACCGGTTCGCCGGAGGTTCAAGTCGCCTTGTTGACAGCCCGCATTGAAGATCTTTCTGAACACTTCAAAGCACACGCGCATGATTTTCATTCCCGCCAGGGTTTGTTGCGTATGGTCAGTCAGCGTCGCAAATTACTGGATTACCTGAAAGCCAAAGACGTTAGCCGTTATCGTCAACTGATCGATCGTCTGGGATTAAGACGATAATCTTGCGCACTACAATGAGCCAACCCAAGGGTTGGCTCATTGTACATTACAATGCTGGATTTGCTGCAATCAGTTATAAGAATGAAAATATACTCCGTGCTACGGAGTATAACGCTTGCCATTTATGAGAAGTCTATATGACCGGATAAACGTTTGGTTAATGTAAAGGCTTGGTAAATCGTTAGCCAGACAAACACGTCAAATTTATACTAATTATCCTCGAGGAAAAATCTAGACAATGCCGACAACAACCTCTACAAAAACCCCCACAAAAACCTCCGTTCAATATGGTAGCCACACAATTACACTGGAAACCGGTGAAATTGCCCGTCAAGCAAGTGGCTCTGTGCTTGTAAGTATGGGGGACACGGTCGTTCTGGTCACCGCAGTCGCCATTAAAGAAGCGGTTCCCGGCCGGGATTTCTTTCCTTTAACGGTAAACTACCAGGAAAGGACTTATTCGGCGGGGAAAATTCCCGGTGGATTTTTCAAACGCGAAGGTCGGCCGACAGAGAAGGAGACGCTAACCTGCCGTTTGATTGACCGGCCATTACGACCGCTGTTTCCAAAGGGATTCACTAATGAGGTACAAATAGTTGCCACGGTGGTGTCTTTAGACCCTGAAATCGATCCCGATGTGCCCGCGATGATTGGTGCATCCGCGGCTCTGGCAGTGTCCGGCGTGCCGTTCAACGGGCCCATTGGTGCGGCTCGAGTAGGTTACGTCAACGGTGAGTTTGTCTTGAATCCAGCCAGCAGCCAATTGGACGATAGCCAGTTGGATTTGGTTGTGGCGGGCACCAAAGGCGCTGTTTTGATGGTGGAATCTGAAGCGGAAGAACTCCCGGAAGCGGTGATGTTGGATGCCGTGATGTTCGGCCATAAACAATTACAGACAATCATTAGCACGATAGAAAGCTTTGCCCAACAAGCCGGTGCTGAAGCTTGGGACTGGCAACCGCCTGCAGAGGATCACAGCGTCTTCGACAAAGTGTCTCAAGCAGCCGAAAACGAATTGCGCAAAGCCTACCAAATCAAAGAAAAGCAATCCCGTTATACCGAATTAAGCGCTATCCGCAGCAAAGTCGTCGAAACTTTATGCCCCGCCGACAACGAAGATGCCTTGGATGCCGAGGCAGTTGGTAAGGCTATCGAAAAGCTGGAGAAGAATATTGTGCGCGGCAGCATCCTGGCCGGTGAAAGTCGTATCGATGGTCGGGACACCAAAACCGTACGGCCCATTACGGTACGCACGGGTGTGCTTCCGCGGACCCACGGCTCGGCACTGTTTACTCGCGGTGAAACCCAGGCATTGGTGGTGACCACATTAGGTACGGCTCGCGATGCCCAAAATATCGATGCCATCGAAGGGGAATACAAAGAACATTTTATGTTCCACTATAATTTCCCCCCGTATTGTGTCGGTGAAACCGGTATGGTGGGATCGCCAAAACGCCGTGAAATCGGCCACGGCCGCCTGGCCAAGCGTGGCGTGGCCGCGGTGATGCCGGGCATCGATACCTTCCCTTACTCCATACGAGTGGTTTCGGAAATTACCGAATCCAACGGGTCCAGTTCCATGGCGTCCGTCTGCGGTTCCAGTCTTTCTTTAATGGATGCCGGCGTGCCGATTAAGGCACCGGTTGCCGGCATTGCCATGGGGCTGATCAAAGAAAGCGATCAATACGCCGTGTTGACCGACATCCTTGGGGACGAAGATCATTTAGGTGATATGGATTTTAAAGTTGCCGGCACCAAAGACGGTGTTACCGCATTGCAAATGGATATCAAAATCGACGGTATTACCCGTGAAATCATGGATACTGCGCTGGGCCAGGCCAAAGAAGGCCGCCTGCATATTCTGGATAAGATGAACGCGGTAATCTCCACCTCCCAGGAAATGTCGGAATACGCGCCACGCTATATCACCTTGAAAATTCATCCGGATAAAATTCGAGATGTCATCGGCAAAGGCGGCGCCACCATACGTGCCATTACCGAAGAAACCGGCGCCAGTATCGATATTGAAGAAGACGGTACGGTTAAAATTGCATCGGTAGACAGCGCAGCGGGTGAAGAGGCTAAACGTCGCATCGAATTGATCACTGCCGATGTGGAAGTAGGCATGGTGTACGAAGGCCGCGTTTCCAAACTCATGGATTTTGGTGCGTTCGTTACCATCCTGCCCGGTAAAGACGGTCTTGTGCACATATCGCAGATTTCCAACGAAAGAGTGGAAAACGTCAGCGACAAATTGTCTGAGGGTGATGTTATCAAAGTCAAAGTGCTAGAAATTGATAAACAAGGCCGAATCAGGCTCAGTATGAAAGCGGTGGATGCTGCGTAACCGCTAACCAAAATAGAAAAGGGCTACGGCCCTTTTTTGTTGCCTTGAAATTTTTCAAAGTTCGGATTCTGAAGTTCTCAATGATAGTGATTGGCGGAGGGGATAACCGATAGGCCATCACATGACTCAATAAAATGGAACGAAACTATGATGATTAAAAAAGCTGTGTTTCCTGTAGCCGGTTTGGGTACGCGATTCTTGCCGGCGACCAAAGCCAACCCTAAAGAAATGATGCCGGTTGTGGACAAACCGCTGATCCAATACGCTGCAGAGGAAGCTATTGCCGCTGGCGTCAAAGAATTGATTTTCGTGACCAGCAGCAGCAAGCGTGCTATCGAAGATCATTTCGATAAAAACTACGAATTGGAAAGCGAACTGGAAAAACGCAACAAGCAAGACATGCTCGACATCGTACGCGGGGTCTTACCGTCTGGAGTCGGTTGTGTTTATATTCGCCAACCCGAAGCGTTGGGACTGGGGCACGCGGTATTGTGTGCAAAAGACGTGGTAGGCAATGCACCGTTTGCCGTTATTCTGGCGGATGACTTGATTGATGGGGAGGACGGCGGCTGCTTAGCGCAAATGTCTGCTCAATTTGAAAAATACCAAAGCAGTATTTTGGGCATTGAAAAAGTTTCGGTGGATGAAACAGAAAAATACGGCATCATTAAAGCGGATGATTTCGATAATCATATTGGTAAAGTAAATGCTATTGTCGAAAAACCCAAACCCGAAGATGCACCGTCTGACCTGGGTGTGGTAGGCCGGTATATCTTGACGCCAAAAATTTTCGAAATGCTGGAGCAGACCGAAAAAGGCGCCGGTGGTGAAATTCAATTAACGGACGCTATCGCCAAATTATTGCAGGTAGAAACCGTAATGGCGTACGAATTTCAAGGTCAACGTTACGATTGCGGCAGTAAAATGGGGTACTTACAAGCTACCGTCGAGTACGCTTTAAAACATCCTGAACTTCAAGACAAGTTTATGGAGTATTTAAGATCTTACTGTATTCCTGCCTTGGAGAAATAATCGACCGCTATAGACCAAGCCGTACTACAATGGCAGTATTACACTGGCAAGGATAGCCTGAACTCGGCCCCTGGTTGACGATTGACAATATCCACTTGTCCCCGCATGGCTTGCGCTAACTGTTGTACCAGGGCCAGGCCGATGCCGGTGCCGACAGTCTCACGAGTGAGTTCACTTTCTGTACGGTAAAAAAGCTTGAAGATTTTTTTCATCTGATCTTTGCCCACGCCCGGGCCGTAATCTCGCACCGCAAACACCACACGATCACGCTCCAGCTGACAATGAATGTCTATGGTTTTGTTTGCGGCCTTGGCGGAAAATTTGATGGCATTGTCGACGAGATTGATAATTATTTGTGTGAAATAATCCTCATCCACCGATACACTCGATTTTGCGGTCGCCTCGCCACACTGCAAATTCAAGGTAAATCCTGCTGGTTGGATTTGCGATGCCACTTTAGAGCGAATCACGTCCATAAGTTCACCGGCGGTAATCGTTTTTAAATCGATCTTCAAGTCATTGTGCGTCATTCGAGCCAGTTGCAGAACATTATTGATCAAGCGCGACAAGCGCTCACTTTCATTGTAAATGTAATCATAATATTCGGTTTTTTTGTCCTCGGTTGCCCAACCCGCGCGGAGCATTTCGCCATACATGCGAATTGCAGTCAGCGGTGTCTTTAGTTCATGGCTGACGGCAGAAACAAAATCCTGTTGTTGTTGCGTCAGTTCAATTTGCCGTATTCCCAAGCGGTACATGAGGAAAAATCCTCCGCACAAGAATAGAAATAATGTGCCCGCAATCCAATTGATGACGGTCGCGCCCGGTCCTGCCGGCAAGCGCGTTACGCTGAAAATCAATTCCATATCGCTGAGGGGCGCCGACAAACGGCTTTGGTACAACAACTGGCCGCTGAGTTCAGAAGCGGCGGAAAAATATTCCCTGGCTGAGTGACCATTAAATACCGACATAACATTTCCCTGATAAGCCACGATTAAATTACTCACCTGGGCGATGGCGGCTTCTTGAAAAACCGCCTCGATAATACCTTGTAAAAACGGTTGTTGCTCGATTAGCGCACCCTGGATGTATCGCTGGCCATCACGCCAGACTTTGCGAAACAACACGAAATGTCCGCTGCCCAACAGGCTGAATTCAAACGGGTCAATTTCGCTCTCAAATGTACGGACACGTAAGCGGGTCTGAGGTTGGTTCAGCGCTTCGCTGGTCGCCGGTGCTTCCAGCAATGCGCTTTGCTCTTTGCGCTTGACCCGCTTTTCCAGTTGCGGAGCGCTTTTCGACAGAATTTGGCGTCGGCTTTTTTTCTCAGGCGCTTGCTTTTGCAAGCGCTTGTCCAGTTTTAGATCCTCAACCCTCCCCAGGTTGCTGACGGTTTCCTGAACTTGCAGCTTGTCGTTGTCCTTGTGGATGGACTTTAACTGATCAAATGCAGCTTGCGATTCCACTTGTCCGGTAGTAGAGGAAGCACCCGCGGAATCCATCAGGGCTTCGCTGGTTCTATATCTGTCTGCTGGTGAATCTCCTAAGCCCTCCCGTCGGTCACCTATGATGGCGGGTGCTTGTGCAATTTGTGGCTGGGGTAGGGCGGTCGTAACCTTAGCTTTGACGCCTTGCACTAAACGGTTTTCGCTGAGAATGTGTCGAATCTCGTTTTGCAACGCCAAGCGTTCCTGGGCTTGTTGAGGCGTAATGCCAAAAGCACCGGGTTCCGTGTTCGCCAGAGGCAATAGTGGCGTACTAAAAGCGCCACCCGCATCCACTTGAAAATAGCCTACCAATCCCGGAATACCGCTGGTCGCAGGTAGATTGGAAAGCGCTGAGCGCTGCACAAAGTTTGCGGCTGGGTCACCCGCAACCACCAGGAAGGAATAATCGCTAAAGGAGCGGCTTTCCTCTTGATAGAGCAGTTCAATTAACCGACTATCAATCCGTGTCGCCAGTTCATCGGCAAGCAATCGGTTTTGATGAAACGCTTCCCACTTTAATTGGTCGTAGGCCTTGTAGATCAGAATTGCCGTGGGGATAGCCAGAGTCAGGAAAAACACCAATAGCCATTGGCGCAGACGTTTTTTATCCAGACCGGAAAATGTTTTGCGAGACATATTAACGGTCTAACAGACGATATCCAGCGCCGCGCACGGTAACCAGGTGTTTGGGATTGGCGGGATCAAGTTCAATTTTGCGCCTCAGCTTAGCGATATGAATGTCTACCGTACGCGTTTCCAATTCCAGATGTTTCGCGTACCCCCAAACCTTGGTCAGCAACTCTTCCCGGGACACAGGGCGTTCGGTATGGGCATGTAAATATTGCAGGATTTCCACTTCCCGGCGGGTAAAAGCTAACGGCTCGTCCTGGCGTTTTCCATTGAGGTTGAGAGTGTCTATTTCCACGGAATCACCTAAGCGAATCATTTGGCTGTTTTCCAAATCCAACCGAGCGCGACGTAGTACCGCTTGCACGCGTAACACCAGCTGCGCCACTGAAAATGGTTTGGCGACATAGTCATCGGCACCCAAAGACAAGCCTTGGATAATATCATCGTCGCTGCTTTTCGCGGTCAGCATAATAATTGGCTGATCGCGGTCTTGAGCGCGGATGCGATTGCAGATGTCAAAACCATTCATGCCGGGTAGCATGACGTCAAGCAATACCAAATCAAATTGACCGCTTAAGGCTTTTTCCAATCCTTCCAGGCCATCCACTGCCGCATCCACGTCGTAACCATGATAGACAAATACGTCTAACAAACCATTGCGGATAGCCGCTTCGTCCTCGACAATGAGTATGCGAATTTTGCGTGACATTTTGCGTAAATCCAAGTATTTGGTCTAATTGATTCAAAACGGATGATTAAATCCTAGCAGTTGTACTATCCGCCAAATGTAAATTCTTTGTAAAACACTCCCGCGAAGTTTTACCAAATCCTGCCTACCGCTGCCGGCAAGCCATTTCTAGACTGTAAGCACTGATCAATCAATATTATCCACCAACTAATATCTACTAGCTAATCTCTATAAACAACAGGAGTCAAACCATGGCATTAATTAACCGAGTCGCCCGCTTGTTTCGCGCCGATTTGCACGCAGTGTTGGACCGTATCGAAGAGCCTGATGTGTT
>JAJDNG010000239.1 GCA_022340845.1 Gammaproteobacteria bacterium
AACGGGTTCGTCCATTGATGGCTTAGCGTCGAGTTCTGGAATAAATATAGATGCCGCCATATTGTTGTTCTCTTATATAATGAAAAGTGATTAAGATACGCCCCCGATGACTCTAAGAACAATATAGTAAATTTTTCCGACACGTTGGGGGAAAGTGTATGAATTTACTGCAAAATATTTGTAACAATATTGCTAATGATTCGTAACGACAAAGGTCCTTCATCGTTATATCGGAATACATTATGCCTATATATTATTAAACAATTATTAATTGATCAATATATAGCCAGTAACAATATTGTATCGATTGCAACCGCCGCCGATAAAACACGCGCTAACAACGGTCGTAAGCAATGGTCGCAAGTCATGGTGGCGGCCGCCTGCTTGACCAGCAGCGAATTGCTACCGAGCAATTCGGCTGCCCATTCTTGGCGTATACTTACGCTAAGGTTTCCCCAACTCAATTCACGCAACGACAATCACGATGGCGTTTAACCTGAAAAACCGGAGCTTCCTGAACTTGCTGGATTTCTCGCCACAAGAGATCCGCTTCCTGCTGGACCTGGCCAAGGAGTTAAAAGCCGCCAAATACGCCGGTACTGAGCAACCGCGCTTACAAGGCAAAAACATCGCCCTGATCTTTGAAAAAACCTCCACCCGCACCCGTTGCGCGTTTGAAGTAGCGGCCTATGACCAGGGCGCCAATGTCACGTATCTTGGCCCTACCGGCACGCAAATCGGTGTCAAAGAATCCATGAAAGACACCGCGCGGGTATTGGCAAGAATGTACGATGGCATCGAATACCGAGGATTTTCCCAACATTCGCTGGAAGAGTTGAGCCATTACGGTGTACCGGTGTGGAACGGCCTTACCGACAACTACCACCCTACCCAAGTACTGGCGGATTTTTTAACCATGCTGGAGCACGCCGGCAAGCCGTTACATGACATCCGGTTTTGTTATTTAGGCAACGGCCACAGCAACATGGGGGATTCGCTGATGATAGGCGCGGCCAAAATGGGTATGGATTTTCGCATGGCCTCGCCTGAGACGTTGCGCCCCAGTGCAAAACTCATTAGCCAATGCCAGGACATCGCGGAGCAAACCCATGCCCGGATTACCGTGACGGAAAATGTTGCCGCGGCGGTGGACGGCGTGGATTTTTTATATACCGACGTGTGGGTGTCCATGGGAGAAGCGGAGACGGTATGGGAAGAACGCATCCGCACGCTGAATCCCTACCAAGTCAACAGCCGGGTGATCACTATGACGCACAACCCGTCGGTCAAATTCATGCATTGCCTGCCCGCCTTTCACAACCGCGACACCCAAGTGGGTGAACAAATCTACCAACAATTCGGGCTGGAGGCGATGGAAGTGACAGAAGAAGTATTTGAGTCCGAACACGCCATCGTGTTCGACCAGGCGGAAAACCGCATGCACACCATTAAAGCCGTGCTGGTAGCCACGCTTGGGAATTAACTAATGCGTATCGTGATAGCCTTGGGCGGCAATGCGCTGCTGCGCCGCGGCGAACCGCTTACCGCGGACAACCAGCGACACAACATACGACTGGCCGCGCGAGCGTTGGCGCCTATCGCTTGCGAACATTCGCTGGTCATCACCCACGGCAATGGCCCGCAAGTGGGTTTGTTAGCCCTGCAAGGGGTTGCGTATAAAGCCGACGAGTTATACCCGCTGGATGTGCTGGACGCCGAAACCGAAGGCATGATCGGCTATTTGATCGAGCAGGAGTTAAGCAATGAATTGCCGGAAAAAATCCCGTGCGCCACGTTATTAACCCAGATTGAAGTGGATCCCGGCGATCCGGCATTTCAACATCCCTCCAAACCCATAGGCCCTGTCTACAGCAAAAACGAGGCTGACAATCTCGCTAAAACTCAAGACTGGAGCATGGCGCCCGATGGTGAGCATTACCGCCGGATTGTGCCCTCGCCCCGGCCGGTGCGGATATTCGAGATCAACGTGATCCGGATGTTGCTCCAGCAAGGGGTCGTGGTGATTTGCGCCGGCGGCGGGGGAATTCCCATTGTGTGCCGCGCCGATGGCAGTTTAGTAGGGGTGGAAGCGGTCATCGACAAAGACCTGGCCAGTTCGTTGTTAGCCCGGGAATTGAAAGCGGACTTCTTGTTGATGCTCACCGACATGGAGGCGGTTTACACTCATTGGAACCAGTCCAACGCCAAAGCCCTGAAACACATCGCGCCTCAGCAGTTGCGCCAATACTCCTTTGCCCCCGGTTCCATGGCACCCAAAGTGGAAGCCGCCTGCGAATTTGTGGAAACCACCGGAGGCATAGCCGGCATCGGCCGGCTGCAAGACGCGGCCGCCATATTGCGCGGAGAAGCGGGCACGTTGATCACCCCGAATTGCCCCGAACCCCAATGGTGGGACACGGCCCCTGCGTAGGAGCGTGCCTTGGGCGCGCGATCCGTAAATCCCCCAAGCCCCATTAATTCGCAGATTGCTGGAAACATCAGCAGCGCCGGTAGGAGCGTGCCTATGGCGCGCGATTTGATATTTTACCGATCCTTGCGTTACGTCAATGAAGTCACGCACGATGTCCATTCAAATGGTCATATCGAACAATAATCACACAATCCATCATGCGCGAACCAATTCGAGTATTAGTACTGGGCACTGGCCAAATGGGATCGGCCATTATGCGTCTGGTATTGCAAAAAGCGGGACTGCAATTGGTAGGCGCTTATGGCCGAAGGGCGCATCGCCTGGGGTTGGACCTGGGGCAAATCATCGGCGGTGATACCCCTTTGGGATTGGCCATCAGCGCTGACCTTGATCGGCTGGCCGAAGAGACCCGACCCGACATCGCCATACAAGCCACTTGTTCCGTCATCAACGAGGCTTTTCCCGAAATCTCCACCTTACTCGGCCATAATATCAACGTGATTTCCATCGCCGAGGAAATGGTCTACCCCAGGGAAAGCTCGCCCGCCATCGCCGAACAATTGCACTGGCAGGCCGTAAAACAAGGCGTAGCGGTGTTAGGCACCGGTATCAATCCGGGTTTTGTGCTGGACTTATTAGTTATTACGCTGAGCGGCGTGTGCGCCGATATCCAAAGCATTAAAGCTCAAAGGGTGAATGATTTATCCCCTTACGGACCATCAGTGCTGACTTCGCAGGGCGTGGGCATGACGCCGAAAGACTTTCAAATCGGGGTAGACAACGGCACTGTTGTCGGTCATTACGGTTTCAAACAGTCTATGCACATGATCGCCAAAGCGGTGGGTTGGGAGATTGATACAATCACCGAAACCCGCGAGCCCATTGTCAGCAACGTACAACGTAAGACACCGTTTATCACCGTAGAACCCGGGCAAGTGGCTGGTTGCAATCATACCGCCATAGCCTATAGCAACAAGCAACCCCTGATCACTTTACTGCATCCGCAACAAGTATTGCCTCAGCTCGAAGACATAGCCACCGGCGACAGTATAGAAATTAAAGGGACGCCGGATATCAAGCTCTCCGGCAGCCCGGAAATACCCGGCGGCATCGCGACAGCGGCGATCGCGGTTAATAGTATCCCCAGGGTATTAAACGCGGCGCCGGGCTTGCACACCATGGCGGACTTGCCGGTGCCGTCGGCATTGCTGGCGGACGCGCGGTGTTTTTTACCGGAGGAGCTACTGGAAATGCGAAATGACTGAGTTCACTGATAACGCACAAACAACAGGCGCCTGGCACCTTCTCTCCTTCGTGGGAACAAGACCACTATGAGCAACTTCGCAGCCAAAGGCGCCTGGGTGGAAATACACAGCAAAGTATTGCCCGCTGGCGAACGCGCCCCCCAGGTTCCGCAGGACACCCAAAGGGTTCCACTGGTCATGCGGGCCAAGGGATTTTTACTGCAAGCGGCCCAAGTGGGCGATGACGTGGAAATTGAAACCTGCGCCGGCCGCCACTTATCCGGTACACTAGTGATAATCAATCCCCCTTATACCCATACATTTGGTCCTCCCATAGACGAACTCATCACTATAGGCAATGAGGTTAGAGCCATACTAAGGGAACGAAGCCAATCACAATGAGCCGCTATCAACATATCATGGCGCAAAAAGAAGAGATAGTAAAAGCCTCTGTGGGACTGGACTATGCGCATTATACGACAGGATTGCTAGCATTTGACTATGAAAAACTACTAGCGGACACGGGTTATGACGTCACTACGGCGGCTGACATCCAGCGCCAAACCGCCGTGGGCAACACCCCTTTGGTGGAATTAAAAAACATTACCGAATTAGTGCGAGCAACCGCCGCGCCCGGCAACGGCGCGCGGATTTTTATCAAAGACGAAGCCGCCAATCCTTCCGGCTCGTTCAAAGACCGGCGAGCATCGTTATCCATTCATGAAGCAAAAAAGCGCGGTTATAGTGGAGTGGCTGCTGCCACCAGCGGCAATTATGGCGCCGCGGTGGCTTCCCAAGCCGCGAAAGCGGGGCTGCGCTGCATCATCGTACAAGAAGCGTTTGACAGCCAGAACATTGCCCAACCGGAGATTGCGGAAAAAACCCGCGCCTGCGAAGCCTATGGCGCGGAAGTGATACGCTTATCGGTGGGCCCGGAATTGTTTTATGTGTTTTTAAAGGTATTAAAAGACACCGGCTATTTTAACGCCTCGTTGTACACGCCCTATTCCATCATCGGCATAGAAACCCTGGGATTCGAACTGGCGCAACAAGTAAAAGAACTCTGCGGCCGGTTTCCCGATGCGGTCATCACCACCCATGCCGGTGGCGGCAACGTTACCGGTACGGCACGCGGCTTGCGCAAAGCGGGCGCGGTCGATACTCAAATGATTGCCGCCAGTGTGGACTTATCCGGTTTGCATATGGCGTCGGACCATGATTTCAACCGTAAGTCCTTCACCACGGGACACACCGGGTTTTCCATGCCGTTTTCCACCTGGCCGGACCGTGCCGATGTGCCGCGTAACGCCGCGCGCGCTTTGCGGTACATGGACCGTTTTGTCACCGTCACTCAGGGTGAAGTGTTTTACATCACCCAAGTGCTCGCCGAACTGGAGGGCCTGCAACGCGGTCCTGCCGGTAATACCTCACTGGCCGCCGCGTTTGCCATTGCCCGGGAAATGAATGAGGACCACATCGTGGTGGTGCAGGAAACCGAATACACCGGCGCTGGCAAACACCCACTGGCGCAGCTCAATCTGGCCAAGAAACTAGGTATTGAAATAAGCCGCGGCGATCCCAAAGATAACAAACCCGGCGTGCGCATCGTTATTCCACGCGCCCCTTCCCAAATCGCCGTCACGGACGTCGATTTGCCTGGCGTGCGTCGATCATATTTAAGGCATGCGCTGGAACACCTGCCGTCAGATACAACCCTTGGCGCCATCGACCTGCAATTCCTGGCCGATGAAACCCGCACGGATCTTAAATTTGTAGAGGAAAGCATCGATGAACTCCATAGAACGGCCGGATGACTTCCAACAACGCCGCCAGCATTTACAAGGCTTGTCCGATGAAGAGCTACACAGTCGCTTTTGGGAATTGGTGGATCAAATCGTCGCGCCATTGATCGAAGAAGCCCGCACCCACACATCACCTTCCATCGAACGTTCGGTATTGTTGCGCATGGGATTCTCCAGCATCGAAGCCAATGACCTGGTCAACCAGATGGGCAAACGCAACCTGTTAGCCCATGGCGCCGGGCGCATAATTTTGGAACTGGCTAAAACCAATAATCTATCGATACGTGAAGCCGGCCTGGGTTTACTAGACGGCAAGTATTGGGAGCGTTTGCCGCTATGAAGCTCTCGCCCGATAAAAAACTCGATGTCAGCGAAGTCTTAAAAGATCTGGATCAATACCGGCCCAAACGCAAGGGCTGGACCTGGCGTACAAAAATCGACAATCACGAAATCGGGCCGTTCGTCTACCAAGACACTTCCGAAAATCTTAGCAATTCCATTCCGCTGCCTGCCGCCGAGTATTTCGCCAACATAGACCCGCAAAGCGAGATGGTGATTACCACCGAAATCGCCTCCGGCCGTTTTGAAGATGACTTGCGGCGCATGCGCATGGCCGCCTGGCATGGCGCCGACCATATCATGGTAATACGCACCACCGGCCAGTCGCACATTGACGGCCTGATCGAAGGCACGCCGGAAGGCATAGGCGGCATTCCGGTGACCCGCAAACAAATTCGCGCCACCCGCAAAGCCCTGGATGCCATCGAAGAGGAAGTGGGTCGGCCCATTAATTTTCACTCGTATGTGAGCGGCGTAGCGGGACCGGAGATTGCGGTGATGTTTGCCGAAGAAGGTGTCAACGGCGCTCACCAGGACCCGCAATATAATGTGTTGTACCGTGACATCAATATGCACCGCTCGTTTGTGGATGCCGCCGAATCGAAAAAAATCATGAGTGACGCCGGCATCCTGCAGCTGGACGGCGCGCACAATGCCAACGCCACCGCCAAAGAAGCCTGGAAGGTCACACCGGAGTTATTTGTGCAACACGCGGTGAACACTGCGTATTCGCGCGCCGTAGGTATGTCCGCCGAACAAATCGCCTTGTCCACGGTACCGCCTACCGCGCCGCCGGCGCCCAAGCTGCGCCTGGATTTGCCTTATGCCGTAGCGTTGCGCGAGTTGTTTCCTGACTACAAAATGCGCGCTCAACAAAATACCCGCTACATGGAAGCGGACATGATGGAAGCTACTGTCAGCCATGTACTGGACACTATGATTTCCCGGCTAACCCAAACCGATATCCAAAGCACTATCACTCCGGATGAGGGGCGAAATATCCCCTGGCATTACAACAACGTGGCCGGAGTCAATACCGCCCGGCAAACTTTGATGGGGCTGGACGGCCTCACCGACATATTGGAAGTGAAACAAGATGACGCTATGCGTGCAAAAGTACGCGAACTTAAAGAGCGCGCGGTGCTGTTCCTGGAAGAGATTATCGCCCAGGGCGGTTACTACGCTGCGGTAGAGGCTGGCCAGTTCGTGGATCAAGGCTATTATCCCGAGCGCAAGGGCGACGGCATTAAGCGCGACCCGCACGGCGGTGACGGCGCCGGCAGCGTCATCGCCCGCGCGGAGGATTACGGCGCGCCGGTGTGCAGCCACTTCGGTAACAACACTTATAATCAGTCGCAAGAAAAGGCTTGTATGAGCTACGGCGGCTGCAGCTTGTGCGATGCGGATAAAATCCAATACATAGACGAGTTGGACGACACTGACAATGTAGCCACGCGCTTGCAACATCCGCTGGCGGACCGGGCCCAAGGTGTGTTGCGCCCGGAAGTGGAAAAACACGGCGATGGCGTAGTGTGCGTCACGCTGTTCGTACCCGAAAGCCCGGCGGTCGCGGAACTCGCCGCCCTGGAAATGGCCAGGCGAATGGGGCTCAAAAACCCCGAAGTCATCAATAAACGCATCATGCATCCGGCCGAAGGCAGCTTGTTTGAGATCAAAGGCGTGCTCGAGGTAACCGTACGCATCAAAGACCTGCCAGTAACAGAGCGCGAGCAACCCATGGCCGAGCCGGACATCGAAGCCTGGGTAAGACCGCGTAACATTCACATCGTAGCGGCCACCGTGGGTGAAGACGAACATTCCGTCGGACTGCATGAAATTCTCGACATTAAACACGGCGGCATCGAAAAATACGGCTTTGTGTGCCACAACCTCGGCACATCGGTACCCATCGAAACCGTCTTGCAACACGCACAACAAACCGGAGCCCGGGCGGTATTGATCTCAACCATTGTGACTCACGCCAACGTCCACCAGCAACACATGCGTCACTTACATGAATTGGCCAAACAATTGGGGATCCGCCAGCAACTCATATTAGTCGCAGGTGGCACCCAAGTCACCGACAAACTGGCACGCAAGTGCGGCCTGGATGCCGGCTTTGGACGGGGCACCACGGGCCAGGATGTTGCCAGCTTCATCGTGCGCAAACTTCAAGAAACACAAGCCAAGTGAAGACGCCGTATATCACCATCGATCTGGACAAGATCGAACACAACACACGCGCTGTGTTGAGCTTGTGTCGACAACACGGCATTGGCGTTACCGGCGTGACCAAAGCCACCTGCGGCAATCCGGAAGTTGCCAAAGCCATGCTGCGTGGCGGAGTCCAATCGCTGGCCGATTCCCGCTTAATCAATATCCATCGCCTTCAAGCCGCAGGCATTGAAACGCAATTCATGTTACTGCGCGTGCCGGCATTGTCCGAGGTAAATGATGTCATCGCGTTTGTGGACATCAGCTTAAACTCGGAGATTGACACACTCAGGGCACTGTCGGCGGCTGCGGTCCAGGCTGGTAAAGTCCATGAAGTGATTGTGATGGTGGATCTAGGCGATTTACGCGAGGGCATTTGCCCCAGCGAGGTATTGTCGTTTGTTGCTGAAGCAGTAAAATTGCCGGGCATACGCATAGTGGGACTGGGCACTAACCTGGCGTGTTTTGCGGGCGTCGTACCCAGTGTACAGAATATGAATCACCTCGTGGAATTAGCCCACATCGTCGAAAATACCTTTCATTTACCACTGAAGTTGATTTCCGGCATAAATTCCAGCGGCCTGGACCTGATCGCCGCCAATACCATGCCAGCCGGCATCAACCATGCGCGCATCGGCGAAGCGATCCTGCTAGGCAGAGAAACCGTGCACCGCCAGCCATGGCCCGGCACACATCAGGATGCCTTCATTTTACATGCTGAAGTCATTGAGATGAACGAAAAACCATCGCTGCCATTAGGAGAACGATCTGAAGACGCCTTTGGCAACCATCCTGCGTTTCATAATCATGGCATGTTGAAACGGGCACTGCTCAACGTGGGTCGAGAAGATATCGATGTGCCAGGCATTTCACCCAGGGACCAAAATATCAACATTATCGGCGCCTCCAGCGGCTATCTGGGCCTTGACCTGTCCAACGCTAAAACACCGATTCAACTGGGCGATGTACTGAGTTTTAATCTGAATTATGCCTCCCTGCTTGCCGCTATGACTTCCGAATACGTGCATAAACAAACCTTGTCTGGCGGCTCGAAGTCTAAATTCAGCGAAATATCAGGAGAAAGGCAATGAACATTCAATCCGCCGTCGATCGGCTTAATTCACAATTACCTCTCAAAACGCGGCAAGATCAATTACCCGCAGCGTTAAAAGCCGCACACCAAAACGTGTTGTATTCCATGGCTAAGTCTGGCCGCCCGCCTTCATTGGAAGAATTGGCGCAACAGCTGGGTATAGAAAACATCGCCGCCGCCTTACAGAGGCTGGGCTCGGACGACCTGGTGGTACTTGATGCAGAAGGTAATCATCCACTCGGCGCATACCCCATCACGGTAGAGCAAACCCCTCACAAGATCTCAATCAACGGCCACACCATTTATGCGATGTGCGCCCTGGATGCCGTGTCGGTTGCACCTATGTTTGAAACCAAAGTACAGATTGATTCCAGTTGCCATGTAAGCAACACGCCCATAAGCATTCGCATGCAAGGCAGCGATATTTTGGAAGCGTTACCGTCTGAGCAGGTTACCGTCGGCATACGCTGGCAAATGCCCTCCGAGGTGGCCGCTCACAGCATGTGCATGGAAATGGTGTTTCTCAAGGACCGTCAAACCGCACAAGCCTGGCAAGACGGTGATATAGAGAATATTTCGTTGTTTACACTGCCTGAAGCCGTGGCGTTCGGTCAGGCGTTTTTTATGCCATTGTTGGATTAAGTTGATACTGCTGAATTCAGTTAATAAGCGCATTTATTGTACACGCCGAACCATCCGGGCGATCAACTGTTCAACTCTTTTTAAGCTTACCGTGCTTTTCCACAAACGCTTCCACTAAGCCGCTTAATTTGGGCTCGCCCACTTCAGCAAACTCGTAGCGGGCACGCACCACTGGCTTTTCGATATTGATTAACGCGCTGATGTCGCACGGGGTGGCGCAGACCACAACGTCGGCTTCGATGGCATTAATGGTGGCTTGCAGACTTTGCAACTGCGACGCGTGATACCCCACTGCCGGCAACACCGCACCGATATGCGGATATTGCTGGAAGACAGCTGCGATTTCTTCACTGGCGACGGACCTGGCGTCGACGATTTGCGCGGCCTGGGCCTGGGTGGCGGCCACATAACCCGCCCCATAAGCCATACCACCGTGCGTGATGCTGGGCCCGTCTTCCACGACTAATACCCGTTTGCCGCGTACCGCTTCAACATCATCCAATTGCACCGGCGAGGCGGCGCGCACGATGGTCGCCGCGGGATTGATCGATTTGATACTGTCGGTGACTTGCTGAATACTGGCATCCGACGCGGAATTGACTTTTACAATGACGGCGATATCGGCCATGCGCAATACGGCCTCGCCGGGATGATGAGTGGATTCGTTGCCGGGGCGCAGCGGATCGACCAGCACCAGATGCAGATCGGGACGGATAAACGGGAAATCATTGTTACCCCCATCCCACAGTATAATATCGGCCTCCGCTTCCGCCTGCTCCACGATCCTGGCGTAGTCCACGCCGGCATAAACGATATTGCCGATTAGTAGGTGCGGTTCATACTCCTCCCGCTCCTCAATTGTACAGTTAGCCAGATCAAGATCTTTGCGCGAGGCGAAGCGCTGCACCGCTTGTTGTTCCAAATCGCCATAAGGCATGGGGTGGCGGATCACCGCGACTTTCAAGCCGTGTTGTTGCAACAAACGCGAAAGCCAGCGGGTAGTTTGTGATTTGCCGCAACCGGTGCGCACCGCCGAGGTGGCAATGACGGGTACTTTTGCCTGCAACATGGTCCGGTGCGGCCCCAATAGCACAAAATCGGATCCCGCCGCCAGGGCAATGGAGGCTTTGTGCATCACCAACGCATGCTCGACGTCACTGTAGGCAAACACTACTTGATCGATGTGTTGCTCGCGACACACCGTAGCCAGTTCCGCTTCGTCGATAATGGGAATACCGTTGGAATATAACGCCCCCGCCAATGTAGCCGGGTAACGGCGGCCGGCGATATCGGGAATTTGGGTGGCGGTAAAGGCAATCACCTCAGCGCCATCATCGTCGCGATACACCATGTTGAAGTTGTGAAAATCGCGGCCGGCGGCCCCCATAATAATGATACGACGGCGTTTTTTATTGGTTTGCATGGAACCTCGATGCTCTTGATTATAGTAATGGTCACTGATCGTTTAACACTATAACAAGCTGTTGCAATTTGGGAAGTATTATTCGGTTCATAGACTCCTGCCCGCTTTTTGCTACACTTTGATTCTACCCAACTCGTCAGCAAGCAGGGAGAATGCGATGAATATCGGCGATGCGCAAATTGGTATTGTTTTTGCTGTACGGTTTTATGACGAATTCTTTAAAGGCTTATATCGTCAAGGCATCTTCCCCTCCCAGTTTACCAGCACCGTCAACACACCGGTTGGCGATTTACACGCCACCACGTTACTGAATCCACCGACATTCGAATTGGTCAGCAACTCCGACCAGGCTTATACACGCCTGTGTTTGAACGGCAGTGTGGAACTCAGAGCTGATCCCGACGCAGAACCGCTGGCGACGTATCCGTTGATCACTTCGGTGTTCCTGGATCTGCGTCTTAACGATGTCGACGACGCCGCACCCGTTCTGCATTTTGTTTATAGCGGAGTAGATGAAGCACCGGATCCGCCGCTAACCGCTGACATGGTCAATGACGCATTCACCACAGATCCCATAGTCACATTGTTGAACGAATTTGAACTGGACATTATTACCCCAGTGATCGACGCATTGACGGATTTGCGTTTTGCCAACGGCAACGCGCCCGCTGCTGATACCTGGGACACTGCCATTCGATTATTACCGGCCACCGGCGGCAATTGGGATGCCGTTTGCGTGTACGTGGCGCTTCCCGATAGCTTACAAGACTTGGGTGATGAACTCAGCTTTTTACCGCGTCTTAATGAATTCGGCGTGATTTACGATCGCTCCTTGATGAATTTCGTACTGAGCACCACCGCCAGCGAACAGGAAGGCACTGAAATCGAAGGCGCAACCATCACCCAATTGTCGCTGTCCATGGGCGACAACACGTTATTGATCGACGGTCGCGCCGAACAAGACGGCGGCGTCGTAACGTTCTCGGGGCCCATTGAAATGGCTTTGATTCGCGGCACGGACGTGTTTGCGGTGGATACCTCAGGCATTGACGTGGATGTGGACCTGCCCTGGTACCTGGACATATTAATGTTCTTTACCGGGCCGGTGGGCGGTATCTTAACCCTGGGTTTCGGACCGCTTATCGGTGGAGTGGTCCTGGCCACACAAGGCACTTCTTCCGGAGAAGTGCACGCTTCACTGGCAAGCATCCCCGGCCTGGTGCGCGGTGGAATTGCCAATACCCTGGCCACGGAATTGGCCGTATTAACCGAAGCCTTACAAGTGGAAAGCGAATTTGGCGAACTCACCCTCATGAGTTCCAACGATCAATCCATGATACAGGGCGGCTCTATCGGCGTATTTGCTCAGGTGCTGGTAAACCCA